>NHBT01000026.1 GCA_002167805.1 Owenweeksia sp. TMED14
AATATTGGCAAATTATACCTCTACTTATTATGATATGGTCGCCAATGGTCAAATATCAAATTCAATAGACAACCTTGTTAATATCCAACAAGGTGGGGGATTATTAAACGGTCAAGCACCATATAGCGTATACAGTTTGTTTGGTAACGTTGGAGCGGTACAAACAGGTTATTCATACAGCCAGGCAGAACAATTCAGAATTACTGCTTCCACAAATTTTGATATAGGTGCTCACTCTCTAATTGCAGGGTTAGAGTACGAGCAAAGATTTGACAGATATTTTTCAGTGGCTGGAAGAAGCTTATGGACTTTGATGAGAAACCTTCAAAATGATCATATGAAGGAGTTAGACACAGATAATCCAATTCTTAGGTTTACAGATGGAGTATTTCAAGATACGATCGATTATAATAGAGCTTTGGACTTAGATAAACCAAGAACGTTTGATCGTAAATTGCGAACGGCTTTGAGTTGGGACCCCAATGGAGCAGACCAAAGACTTCTTGATGTCGATAATATTTCACCAAATGATCTTTTGGCGTATGGAGGATTATCTCTTTTTTCAGCGCAAGAGCTCCTAAATTTTGGGGGCGGTGCATATGTTAATTATTATGGTTACGATTATCAAGGAAACTTACTCACTACGAACCCAACTTTGGAACAATTTTTTAAAGCCACAGATTCAGAAGGGAATAGAACGTATCCGGTAAAAGCTTTTCAACCCATTTATATGGCGGGATATATTCAGGATCAGTTCACCTTTGATGATTTATATTTTAACGTTGGAGTTCGTGTTGATAGGTTTGATGCTAACCAGAGTGTTTTGAAGGATCCTTTTACTCTTTACAGTTCTAGAAATGTTGCTGATGTTAAAAACATGGGCACTGATTTTGTAATTCCAGAATCTATGGGAGATGATTATGTTGTTTATGTTGATGATATAAAGAATCCAAATAAAATAGTTGGATATCGAAGTGGCTTTGATTGGTTCAATGCGGACGGCAGCCCTCAGCCTAACCCGGTAGAGATCGCTAACCTCTCTGGAGGCCAGGCGAAACCATGGATTTTTGAAGAGAATTTTACTGACCAAAGTAATCCGGATTTACCGGTTTTATCTGCTACAGGATTTGAAGACTACACTCCTCAAGTAACAATTTCTCCTCGTATTTCTTTTCAGTTTCCTATCTCAGATGAAGCAGAGTTTTTTGCTCATTATGATTTATTGGTTCAAAGGCCAAATGCGGGCTTTTCAAGATTTAATCCTGTGAATTATGTAAATCTGCAATATGGTAGTGATGAATTACCAAATCCGGACTTGAAGCCTCAAAAGCTCACTGAATATGAAATAGGATTCCGCCAAATGCTTGGGGAGAGAAGTGCTCTAAAGATTAATGCTTTTTATCGAGAATATCGCGACTTGATTCAATCTGTATCGGTAACAGAAGCATACCCAACTACTTATATAATGTACGGCAATAGAGATTTCACTACNTCCAAAGGNTTTAGTTTTCAGTACGACTTGAGGAGGACTGGAAATGTTATGCTAAATGCCCAGTATTCNCTNTCNTTNGCNGATGGNACCGGTTCTGGTGCTGAATCCGGTCTTTCATTGGCNCGTTCAGGCCAACCCAACCTAAGGTANATTCAACCCTTAAATTATGACCAAAGACATACCCTTTCAGGAAATCTTGATTATCGTTATGGGAAAGGAACAAATTATAATGGTCCAATAATTAAAAATAAAAGAATTCTAGAAAATGCTGGAGTTAACTTCTTGGTAGCCACAAGCTCTGGGTTTCCTTATTCTCGAAGAGTTCGAGCATATGGTTTAACAGAATCTGCTGCGCCCATCGTAGGAATATTAAATGGCTCAAGAAGACCATGGCAGTTTAAAATGGATATGACAGCAAATAAGGTATGGTATTACAACAAAGGAAAGAATAATTTAGAAGTATATGTTCAAGTGCTAAACTTATTAAATACTCTGAACGTGCTAAATATATATCCTTACACTGGATCTCCTGAAGATGATGGCTACTTGTCTTCTTCGAGAGGACAGCAAGCTATATTGTTTACGACGAATGCACAGTCTTTTGCAGACCTGTATACTGTATCCATGACTAACCCATTTAATTATTCCATTCCACGTCAAATTCGTCTTGGTGTGCGACTTGGCNTGTAAATCATATTATCCCAATTTCAAATGAAGAAATTAATATTCTGTTTAGTAATTGTTTTTAGTTCTAGCGCTATTATGGCAAAGCCTGACATTAATGTTTCAGGAAATGGAACATCAGGCCGATCGAACAAAACCGTTGAGGAGCTTTGTCAGCCTGCTAAGGCTCAATCGGATCTCAATATAAATAATGTCCGTGCTACTATATTAGGTGGTGGCGATATGTGGTGGGATTTGAACACCGCTCGTTATGAGGTCCCGAAAGGAGGAGGCAAGCATTCGATGTTTGCGGGAGCCCTCTGGTTGGGAGGTTTGGATGAAGGTAATCAGCTAAAACTTGCGGCTATGACATATAGATCAAGAGGAAGTGACTACTGGCCAGGACCATTATCAACGGATGGTTTAGCATCAGTAGACAAAACGGTTTGCGATAAATATGATCGTCATTGGATCATTACNAGAGAAGAGGTTGAGACTCATCGCTCATGGCTTTTATGTAAGAATGATGTTGATTGTGATGCTGCCGCAAAATTCCCGGGCTATGAAGGTAGTATTCCTGATATTATTTTAAATTGGCCTGCTCATGGAGCAGAAGGAGAACTTCCTTATGCACTTGCTCCATTTATCGACTTAGATGGGGATCAATATTACGATCCTTTGGAAGATTATCCTGCCTATGACCTGGATAGGGCATTTGATTGTCGTAGAAAAGAAACTGATGTTTTATATGGTGACCAAACGATTTGGTGGGTATTTAATGATCGAGGTAATGTTCATACTGAGACAAATGCCGGTGCATTAGGTTTTGAAATCAGAGCTCAGGCATTTGCATTTTCAACGAATGACGAGATTAATAATATGACTTTTAATAATTATCGGATTATTAATAAGTCGACATTTCGTCTGACAAATACATATTTTTCAACGTGGTTTGATCCGGATTTAGGTAATTATTTAGATGATATAATTGGTTGTGATATACCAAGAGGCCTGGGCTATTGCTACAATGCCGATTTAAATGATGAAGGGCCTTTAGGATATGGATTAAACCCACCCGCAGTAGGATTTGATTTTTTCCAAGGACCGTTTGCTGATTATTTTGATGGTCTAGATAATGATAGAGATGGGTGTGTTGACGGAGTAAGAGATGATAATGGCGACTGCGTCGCTGAAAACCCAGTAACAGGAGTAAATGAAAGAATTATTATGTCAGGTTTCATGTACTACAACAATACTGGTTCTGCGTTCTCAGGTAACCCGAATACCTCAGCGGAGTTCTATAATTTTATGCAATCTCGTTGGAAAAATGGTAATCCATTGGTCGTTGAGACACCTAGTGGGCCAGGTAACCCGGCAAATGGAGATGGCTTTACAGCTAACGGACAGGGCTTATCAACTCTTTTCGCTTATCCTGGTAATACTTTTGATACCACTGGGAATAATGAACCTACAGCCTCTCAGGATTGGTATGAGTCACCGAATAATTCAGAGGACAAGCGAGGCCTGCACAATGCAGGACCATTCTCATTGGCTCCAGGAGCTTTAAATTTCATTACAACAGGGGTTGTTTGGGAAAGAGACTACAATAAATCTGATTTATTTGCATCAGTGGAGAAAGTTATTATTGCTGATGACAAATCTCAGAGCCTATTTGATAATTGTTTTCAAATTCTAAATGGTCCCGATGCGCCGGATATGACAATTCAAGAATTAGATCGGGAGCTTGTAATCATGCTTAGCTATCGAGAGGGTCAAAATAACGATAATCTTGACTATGAAGAGATTGATCCTTTAATCCCTTTTGCAGACAATACTTACAAGTTTGAAGGGTTTCAAATTTTCCAAATGGCGAATAAGGATGCCTCTGTCGGTGATCGTTATGATCCAAGTCAAGCAAGACTCATTGGCCAATGTGATGTCCAAAATGGGGTAGAGAGACTTATAAACTGGGAGCTGGATCCAGATCTTGAGCTAATAATGCCGCAAGACATGACTTTAGAAAATAATAATGAGGGTATCAAAATGAGCTTCTTAGTTTCTGAAGATGCCTTTGCTGTAGGAACGGATAAGAGGTTAATTAATCACAAGCCATACTTCTTTACGGTTGTTGCTTATGCATACAATGAATACGAGCCTTTTGATCAAGTATTATACCCCAATGGCCAAAGGAAACCATTTTTGTCGGGTAGAAATAATGTCAGAAAATATGAAGGCATACCTCATATAATTGATAGTGAATCTGAAGGGACGATTCAAAACTCGGCTTATGGATTTAGTCCGATAATTACTCGAGTTGAGGGAATGGGGAATGGAGGAAATGCCTTAGAACTAGATTCAGCTTCAGAATCACTTATCGTTAAGAATTTCAGTCTGAATTACCCTGTTTATGAAAGTGGTTTTGGACCAATTAATGTTAAAGTAGTAGATCCGCTAAATGTACCGGCAGGAAACTATACGCTATTATTTGATAATATAGGAAATAATGCTATGTGGGAAATTCAGGATGGAGCTGGAAATACGATTGCGAATTCTATGACTTCAATTTCTTTCTTGAATGAGCAAATCATACCTGAATTAGGGCTTTCAATAGAAGTTCGTGACCAGGATAGCCCAGGAAATGATCCTGATAATGAAAGGAATGCTGGAATTATTGAATCAGATATATCGTTTTCAGATCCAACTAAGGCATGGCTTACAGGAGTTAAAGATGATGACAGTTACAGCCCAAGAAATTGGATTTTAGCGGGTCAAAATGATGTATCTACGAAGCCAGGTTCATACTATTCTGATTATCCTGACGATCCGAAGTCTCTATTCAGTAATATTGTTAATGGAACATGGGCTCCTTTCAAATACGTGAGCTACATAGGAAGAGGCTATGATGAGTTAAATCCAATTTATGGAATGGGCCCTGCGGATTCAGCAATGTCAGCATTTTCGTCACGTATGTCTGCAGGATCTTTACATTCAGTCGATATCGTATATACTTCTGATCATACGAAATGGACTCGGGTTCCTGTTGTTGAGTTAGGAGAAGATCAAGATATTACAGAAGGTGGAACGAGAAAATGGCGTTTGCGCTCTGCTGCTAGTTTAGACTTAGTGAATGGCGAGCTCGTAACNAGTTCAACAAGTACGGGTTGGTCATGGTTCCCAGGTTATGCGATTGATTTAGAAACAGGAACTCGGTTAAACATGGCATTTGGTGAAAATTCATGGATGGTAGGGGATAATGGAAACGATATGCGTTGGAACCCAACAAGCCGAACTAGTATATTCCCAAGAGACGCTGTGACTGGTGGCTATAGATTTGGGGGGCAACATTATCTATATGTTTTTGCTCCTTATTTCCAGCAGGGGTTATCTAAAATCCCTCTAGATTATGCTGGCCCTGATGAGACAGCTAGTCCGCTATATACAGAGATGACAGGGTTAAACTCAATTCTAAATAGAAATAAAGTCACGAAGAGTCTGATGTGGGTCAATATACCTCTGATCGAGTCAAGGTTTGATGGTATGGACCCATATACTGATATGCCAACTGATGCGAGGGTTAGAATTCGTATGGCTCAACCATACGCGAAATATGAGACAGACGGAAGCAATAATTCATATCCTAAGTATTTGTTTAATACAAACAATGTCGCGACGGAAAAAGGAAATTTATCTGTAGCTGACTCCGCTTTAGATATTATTCGGGTTGTTCCCAATCCTTATTATAGTTTATCACTATATGAAAGTTCTCAATTAGACAATATTGTAAAAATCACAAACCTTCCTGAGAACTGCACAGTGAATATTTACACAGTGGAAGGGGCATTAGTGAGAACGTTAAGGAAGGATAATTCAACTACATGGTTGCCTTGGGATTTGACAAATAACTATAATGTCCCAATCGCAAGTGGTGTGTATATTATTCACATAAATGCTCCAGGAATCGGAGAAAAAGTAATTAAGTGGTTCGGAACATTAAGGCCGTTTGATCCCACTGGATTTTAATTAAGTTTAGAAAAATGAATAAAAAACATATATTCTCAATCTTAGGATTTCTATCAATTTCGGCAACGGTATTTGCAGGAAATCCAGTTCGATCTGGTTCTGCGGGAGCCTCAGAACTTTTGATAAACCCATGGGCTAGAACTGCTTCATGGTCAGAAGCAAATACCGCAAATGTGATGGGGCTTGAGTCTTTGTATGGCAACATCGCTGGCTTGGCATTTACTGAGGGATTGCAAGCTGGATTTGCTAATAGTCAGTGGCTTGTGGGATCAGGAATTCAAATGAATGCAGCTGCATTTGCTACTCCTTCTGGTAATGATGGGGTGATCGGAATACATATTACGAATATGAATTATGGAGACATCGAGGTGACAACAACGGATTTGCCGGATGGAGGAGCAGGGACTTATAGACCGACAGCATCCATAATTGGAATAGGTTACTCTAAGAAATTTACTCAGAGTATTTTTGGAGGGGTGAATATTAAACTATATAATTCTAGTATTTCAAACTTAACAGCAACAGGATTGTGCTTTGATGCAGGTGTACAATACGTTACGGGCGATAATCGAGATTTTAAGTTTGGTATTACTCTAAGAAATATTGGCCCTTCTTTTGGATATTCGGGTGATGGTATGGCCATTGTTTTACCCGTCCCCTCGGGCTCCCATACTTCTACCTTTGATAATCGCTCTCAAAGCTTTGAATTGCCAACTCAGCTTGCAATTGGAGCATCAAAACGAATAGATTTGAATGCGAGGCATAGACTTAATATTGCAGGAAATTTTATTTCTAATTCGTTTAAAAAAGACCAATTGACTGGTGGATTGGAATATGATTATAATGACGTATTTCAGGTTCGATTTGGTTATGCTTTATTCGATAATCGTTTTGATGGCCTTGCCTCCGAGGCATTTACGGGCCCTTCTGCGGGATTTTCGGTAAATGCGCCAACTGGTAATGGCGGAAATTTTCAAATAAATTACGCTTACCGCCTTACGAATTCTGCATTTATGGGAGTCCATACTTTGGGAGTAATATTAGTCTTATAGTTCTTAGAGAGCCAATAATTCATTTCATTTAGTTAAATTCATCTATTAATCTCGATGTTCATGAATTCCTTTATGGAATTCAATGACTTGTTAAATTCAAAGTAATGTCTGTTTCTTATTATACTCCCGAGGGTTTTCAAAAGTTAAAAGAGGAGTTGGAAGAATTAAAGTCCATCCAGCGTCCTAAGATATCTCAACAGATAGCTGATGCCAGGGATAAAGGAGATCTTAGTGAGAATGCTGAGTATGATGCTGCAAAGGAAGCTCAGGGACTATTGGAGCTTAAAATATCGAAGCTAGAAGATGTTATGGCGAATGCACGAATCGTAGACGAATCTCAATTTGATAATAGTAAAATTTTAATTCTATCTAGCGTCCGCCTTCGAAACATTTCGAACTCAATGGAGTTTTCATATACTTTGGTAGCCGAAGCAGAGGCGGACCTGCCCTCTGGTAAAATTAGTGTGAATTCTCCAATTGGTAAAGGTCTTCTAGGTAAGAAACTGGGAGATATTGCCAAAATTAATGTTCCTAATGGAATTATGAAATTAGAAATTTTAGAAATTTCTCGATAACAATAGATTCGGATACATGAGTTCAGTTTTCACAAAAATTATTAAAGGGGAAATTCCATGCTATAAGATTGCGGAGACAAAAAATTCTTATGCATTTCTAGATATCCGCCCTTTATCTAAAGGTCACACTTTAGTTGTTCCCAAAAAAGAAATAGATCGCTTATTTGATTTACCCGAAAAGGAGTTTAGATCTTTATGGTCATTTGCCCAGAATGTTGCTAAAGCTATTGAGGGAGAAATACCATGCAATCGAGTCGGAGTGGCCGTATTGGGATTTGAGGTTACTCATGCTCATATTCACCTTGTCCCCTTGAGGACTGAGGGTGATTTAAATTTTGCTTTACCAAAATTACAGTTAGATGATTCTGAAATGCAAAGTATAGCAGATCGTATAGCCAAAAAATATACGAGACTTATATCAAATTAGTTAGTTCAAATGATTTGAACTTTTCAATAAACCTTAATATTTCCTGAAAAATTTAAGACTTAACTCGATCTGGATTATTTTTTAAAAATGAGTTCCAGGACCCTTTCCCTTTTCCTTTAGGTCGGTTTTTTAACTTATTGGGTGTGTCAATCTCTACAGGGCTCATTATTTGGAATGCATGGCAAGTAGCAACTGCAAGGCCGTCAGAAGCATCCATTGGTTTTTTGATTTTCTCGAGGCTATATATACTTTCAAGCATTTTAGCTACACGTTCTTTTGAAGATGCGCCGTTACCGGTAATTGCCATTTTAACTTTTCGTGGTGAATATTCATCTACTGGAATTCCACGATCTAAGGCAGAAGACATTATTACCCCTTGAGCTCTTCCAAGCTTGAGCATAGACTGAATATTTTTTCCATAGAATGGAGCTTCCATAGCTAAAAAATCTGGATCGAATTTTTTAAATAAAAGACTCATTTGATCATGAATATCTTGAAGTCTTTCAAAAGGACTCCTTTTAGAATTGAATTTTATAGCATCAAGGTCGATACATTTCATTTCTTTATTTTCCAGAGTAACTACTCCATACCCCATAATTATTGTTCCGGGATCTATACCTAAAATTACCAGAGGCTTCAATTTTTTGGTGTAAATGGATAACCTGTTCTTGATGTAGGAGCTTGGTATATATTTAGCCCAAATGCCGTTGCAGATGCAATTAGGTGATCAAAAATATCTGAAACGATACCTTCATAGGGAACCCAATTTATTTCCTTTGCGAAACAATATATTTCTAGTGGAATACCGGAGCTAGTAGGTTGAAGCTGTCTTACCATTAAACTGTGTTCCGACGACAGAGATTCATGATTTTTCAAGTATTGAGTAGCGTAAACCCTGAATACACCTAGATTGGTTAAATTCCTACCATTAACAAGATTAGATTTATTTGCACCAACAGATGCATTATGCTTTTTTATTTCTTCTTCTTTAGAAATGATGTATTCTCGAACTTCTTGAATCTCTTTTAGTTGGTTCAAAAGAGAATTATCACAAAATTTTATCGAGTCCATATCGAAAATTAAATTTCTCTTTATCCTTCTGACTTTTGCAATTTGTATTCCTCTCCAATTAATAAAACTATCTGTAACAAATGCTTTTGCAGGGACTGAAGAGATTGTATTATCAAAATTTTTAATTTTTACTGTTGTGAGATCTACGCTCAAAACATCTCCATCAACACCAAATTTTTCAAAGGTTATCCAATCTCCTTTTTTTAAAAGATCAAAAAGAGTTATTTGAAAATTCGCTAAAAGGCCATTTATTGCATCTTGAAATATTAATATAATTATTGCTGTGGCCCCAGCCATAGCGCCGAGTAATGTAAATAATGGAGTTCCTGTCCAAATGGATACTACGGCTAGAATTGCTATAAACCAAGTTAAAAACTGGACAACAGAGAGTAATGTTCGAATAGGTTTATCTCTAAAGCTTTCGGTATTTTCAAGGATATGGCTGGCTGCTTTTGCTGTCCTATTTACTAAAATAGAAATTTGATACACTAAGAATAAACTCAGTCCAGTTTGAATTGGGCTTATCCATTTTGGGATATCGCTAAAAACAATCGGTATGAAAGTGTATATTGCAATTGTGGGGAATAAATGAACAAAGGATTGGAAAACTTTTGCTTCTAAAAAGTAATTATCCCAGTTCACCTTTGATTTAATTACCCATTTTTTTATAAGACCCATGAGTAACTTTCTTGCTATGAAGTCAGCTATAATACTTGCAATAATGAGAATGGTAAAGTCTACCACTATCGTAAGACCAGATACTAAATTCTCAGGTAAGCCGATAGTTTGAAAAAAATCTCTGGCCCAGTGGCCAGGGTTAATCTTTAAAAATTCCATGATACGAAGTTAACGTAACAGATCGAAAATGGAGTGTTACACTTATGGGGTGATAACTATATGTACTTTTCGCGGAGCACTCGCATAAAAGTATCCAAGAGCATAATCTTCAGGATCATCACCTCGATAGATATTGCCTACGATGGGTGCTGCTGGGGGGTCAAAAAGACCACCAACCTGTAAAGTCTGTTCTTGAATTAAGTTGATATAGTCATGGTGACTTAAAGAAATACTACTTATTTCATAAGAATACTTTGTTCCAATTTGATCTTCGAGAGTTGAATCCCGCGACCAATCAGGTCCAGCTACGTTTAAGGCGTCAAGATCAATATCATTAAAAGATCTTCCATCAAAAAACTGATCTTCAGTTACTTGTAGATTAAAGGGGGCGTTTTCTAAAGTATCGTTTTCCCATTGCCTAAAACGGTAGCAATCACCAATACCTAAAGGCTCAGTCCAGTGCACATAAACATAGTATCCTTCACGTTGAAAAGTCGCTTGAGGAAGAAAAATAGAATAAATCGAGTCAATAGGGTTATTTCTATTTAGTTTTTCATTTTGAGACTTCCAAACTCCTGAAGGGTGATCTGAAGATTCTGGAATGCTCACCTCTATTGAGTAGTTTCTGCCTATCTCTCCAATTTTATTCCCTAAATAATGTCCGTCTGCGACATGTGATAAACTATCCCAAATTATGTCATCTTCCAGAACCAAAATTGAGGCATTTGTTACGGGTGGATTACTTTCTTCAGATAAGTAATTTATACTCCAGCTAAGATCAGCAGAGGCAAGTTCGTTATCCAGAACGTTACCATTTATTATAAGTCGCTCTTCGCCATCAGGAAGAGTAATATCTATTTCATCTTGACAAGATGAAAAAAGACTGAAATAGAAAAAAATTGATAAGAATTTATAATTGTTCATCAGAATGAAAAATTGTAGTTAAGATATGGGACTGCTGTACCAATAACTGATAACTGGTAGGCTTTAATATCTGTAAAATCAGGTATTTCTCCTCGAAAAAATATACTGTAAGGGTTCTTTCGACCATAAACATTATAGGCTCCAAATGAGAGTGAGCTTTGCCATTTCTTATTCTTTTTTTTCGCTCCTGGAGTAAAAGTAAATGAGAGATCTAGTCGATTAGTTGAAGGCGTTCTTCCGCCATTTCTGTTCGTATAAACAGGATAATAAATTCCCTCAAACTCCCCTCTAGAGTCAGGGTAGGTTAAGGGCCGTCCTGACTGATAGACAAAGTTTCCACCAAAGTCCCAAGATTTGGAAAGGGCATATGTAGCCACAATACTTAGGTCATGAAGCTTATCATAATTGGCTGGATACCACTCTCCGTTATTCACCCTAAGTTCTCGACTCGGACCGGTCACTTTTCTCTCCGTACGAGCGAGTGTATATCCCATCCAGCCTGTGAGCCCTCCAGTTTTTTTCTCCAACAAGACTTCTATCCCATATGCTCGACCCTCTCCTGAAAGTAACTGTGTTTCAATATATTCCTCAAAAATTAAGTTTGCACCGTCTTTGTAATCAATAAGATTATCGAATGTTTTCAAAAATCCTTCAGTTGAGAAACGTATACCTGTCTCTTTGATATTATATGCAACGCCAAGAGCAATTTGATTTACAGTTGCAGGCTCTATATATTGACCAACGGGTCGCCATACGTTCACGGGCGTTGCAGTAGTATTATTAGAAATCAAATGTATGTACTGTCTGTTTCGATTATAACTGAGTTTTAATGAAGAGTTAGATGAAATTTGATAGTTTAATGCAAGGCGAGGCTCTAGCCCTTCTAAATTATTAAAAGATCGAATTATTTGCCCTGGCTCATATGATATGGTGTCTTTAATTGTACTTTCATCATAAACACCTCCATCTTGATATGTTTGAATATCTCTGGACCCTATGTTATAAAAACTTGAATATCTTATTCCATAGGTGATGGTCAAATCATCGGTTACACGCCAATCATCAGAAAAATATAAAGCTGGCTCTGTACCATATTCATTTTGGAGTTCAACATCAATTGGACCTGAGATTTTTGCAGGCTCAAACTCATAATAGGTATTTTGAATTCCAAATTCAATTGTGTGAGCATTATTTCGATAATACGTCCATTTCGCATTTTGAACTAAATTTCTTATTCGCGAATCCCATTCGAATGGGGTGGTGCCATCTGCGCCAAGTTGATATTTGTAATCTGAATAAACGGCAGATGCATTGAAAAACCACTTTGGCGAGATTACACGATTCCATCTCAATGTACTAGTCCAGTTTCCCCAACCAAATTTAAATAATTCAGAAGCGCTGAACTGATCTCTTCCAAAGTATGCACTTAAGTAAATTTTATCTTTTTTTGAAACCTTAGCGTTGAGTTTTGCATTAAAATCGTAGAAATAAGCAACCGATTCATTAAGTTCCGGCACATCGAAAAGAGGGAAAAATAAGTCGAAATACGAACGACGACCAGCTAGCATGAAGTTCACTTTGTCTTTTACAATCGGCCCCTCTAATGTTAAACGTGAGGAAAGTAGTCCTATACCGCCATTCGCTGAAAACTTTTTACTGTTACCTTCTTTTTGCCTAATGTCAAGTACGCTTGAAAGTCTTCCACCGTAATTTGCAGGCATTCCCCCTTTAAAAAGTTTGACATCTTTCACCGCATCAGCATTAAAGATGCTAAAAAATCCAAATAAATGGGAGGAGTTGTAGACAGGAGCTTCATCTAAGATAATCAAGTTTTGATCTGCATTGCCTCCACGAACATTAAATCCACTTGCACCTTCACCGACAGTAGATACTCCCGGGAGAAGAGTTAGCGTTCGTATCACATCTGTTTCTCCTAAAAGTTGAGGAACTTTTTTTATTTCTTTGGCACTTAATTTACTTACAGACATTTCTGTTGTTGTAATATTATCATTAAGCTTTTCAGAGGTAACGCTAACCTCGTTTAATTCTGTTGAAAGTTCCTTTAGTGAAATGTTTAAAACAATATTTTTATTTATATTTCTAAACTGCTTTGTTTGGGTTTTGAATCCGAAAGAACTAAAAATTAACCGCCCTGATCCTTTAGAAACAGAAATACTGTAAAACCCATAGGAGTTTGTACTTGAAAATTTTTTACCTGACGAACTCTCCCAAACTATCGAAATATTTGGTATTGCCTCACCAGAAGACTCTTCCTCTACTGTACCACTGATTTGAATTTCTTGACTCAACAGGGAAAAGCTTGAAAGGATTATGACAATAATAAAAATAGGTTTTGCCAGCTTCATGAAAATGTTTCTTGTTTGCCTGAAATGGGCAATCTTCGTGCCACAGTTTAATTTGCATCCTGTTCTTGTTCAAGGAGGAAAATATAGATATCAGTTTAAAAATTTTATGGATTTAAAAAACCTCTTAGTCTATTAAAGTCTAATGGTAAAAGGTCAAAATAGGTTTCTTTATAAAAATCATACTTATCATTCTTATTAGAGTCAGGATTTATGTACTTTCGACGCTATGTTTTCTCTTATTCGAATAGTGTTTATGCCAAAAAATTTAAAATATACTCTGCCCGTACTAATTGCAATACTTTTAGGTTCATTAGGATTTAGTTGGAATTCTGCTGAGAAAGATAAGGAAAAGCTGGTTTTACAATTGATGTATGATGCATTGACATCAATACATTATCAACCTAAGGTTGTAGACGATAGTCTTTCCTCTCAAGTTTTTGATTTTTATATTAAATCGCTTGATTCTCAGAAGAGGTTTCTTCATAAAGGAGACATCGAAGAACTCAAAGTCTATCGCTATCAGTTGGATGATGAGTTAAAATTAGGATCAACAGACTTTTTAAATAAATCCATTGAAATTTTAAACGCTCGATTTGATGAAGCGAAAGCGCGATACAAGAAAATATTATCAACACCATTTGATTTTCATTCCGATGAATTATTTCAGACAAACAGTGAATTGAGGTTCTATCCCGCTGGAGAGGATGAAATGGAAACATTTTGGAGAAAATATTTAAAGTTTAGAGTTTTAAGTAGGCTTTATGACCGATTTGAATCGACAGATAGCGCGTCAAAAATNAATTTTGGTATTGATAACGAAGGGTTTGCTCAGGAGGAGAAGAAAGCACGAGAAAAAGAACTTGAAATTCATGATGAGTGGTTTAAGAATATGTCAGAAAATGACAGAAATGACTTATTTGGCCTTTATATAAATTCCTTTACTGCTGTATTTGACCCTCATACACGNTATTTTGCTCCTCGGCAAAAAGAAGAATTTGAAATTGAATTATCTGGTCAGTTAGAAGGTATAGGCGCATCATTGCGACAGGAAGGAGAATACGTAGAAGTTGTGAGCATAGTTACAGGAAGTGCCTGTTGGCGTCAAGGTGATCTCGAAGTAGGTGATAAATTATTGAAAGTTGCACAAGGGAACTCTGAACCTGAGGATATTGTCGGTATGACAACAACGAAAGTAGTTTCTAAGGTCAGGGGTAAAAAAGGAACAGAGGTAAGGTTGACAGTAAGGAAAAAAGATGGTTCAGAAAAGGTNATTTCAATTATTCGAGATATTGTAGAAATTGAATCTACATTCGCTCGNTCAGCGGTTATAGGNGATAAAAAAACAACAGGATATATTCGNTTGCCAAAATTTTACGTTGACTTNTANAANGACAGTAACAGAGATTGTGCTGAAGATGTTAAAAACGAAATAATNAAATTGAANGATTCGGGTATTAAAAGTTTAATTTTTGACCTTCGTGGNAATGGTGGTGGNTCTTTNATCGCNGCCATTAAAATTGCNGGNCTTTTTGTCGATGAAGGCCCTATGGTNCAGGTTAAAACATCGGGNCANCGTGTTAAATCCTATAATGATCGTGATAAAGGTTCTGTTTGGGATGGACCACTTGTTNTTATGGTGAATGAAGGNACTGCATCAGCTAGTGAAATTGTCGCCGCNGCTCTTCAAGANTATGGTAGGGCNTTAGTTTTGGGNACTTCNCAAACCTTTGGNAAAGGNACGGTTCAAAATATATTGGATTTTGACCGCGCNGCTGGACCATTTAATTCTAGCCTTCGTCCTCTGGGAGCTCTTAAGTTNACGATTCAAAAATATTATCGAATATCTGGAGGAACGACCCAATTAGANGGTGTNCAAAGTGATATTATTTTGCCCCATCCNTATGAAAATTTTTCTTTTGGCGAGCGTGAAATGGAATTCCCGTTGCCTGTAGATAAGGTTCTCCCTGTAGCATATGATTCTATTTCGAACAGGAATTTTGAAAAGGTTATTCTCAAGAGTCAAAATAGAATCTCCACCAATAGTGAGTTCAAACAAATAAAGGCATATTCTTCTTGGCTGGACACTCAGAAAACCCAAACAAATATTCCATTAAGCTATCGAGATTACTTTGAGAGGGAGCAAAATTTAAATAAAGAAATCAAAAAATATAGTGATGTTTTAGAATCAGAGAATCAATTGAAAATAGATTGGGTTGATANGGATTTTAGAGAAAATTTAGATAGCTTGGACGTTATGAAATATGAAAAATGGTTTAAGTCATTATCAAGAGATATTTATTTAGCAGAAGGCATTAGGGTGGTAAATGATATTGAAAACACTTAATAATTGAATATTGAAATTAAATTTATTTCAAAAATTATTTCATCATGTGCTAGGAAAATTTGGTCTTTTAGTAATGGCTTTTTGGACCTTTGCGGCAATTTTTGCTTATTCAATTTCCTTAGATAAAACACCATCTGCAAACCGAATGCAGCTTGAGTATAGCGCTTTGCCTTTGATGACTAAACTTCCTCTCGAAAAAGTTAAATCGGCACAACCTTCTGGAGCTGGCTGGATTCTTTTTGGTGATGAAAATTATCCTAAATGGGTCCAATCAAATGACAACAAAATGACTTTTGTTTTAGGTACTGATCGTTATGGTCGTGACCTGTTGAGTCGATTGCTTTTGGGCGCAAGGGTTTCTCTCAGTGTGGGCATTATTTCCTTACTTATTGCATTAATAATTGGTATTCCCATTGGTTCTTTGGCGGGTTACTATGGGGGGTGGATAGATAAAGTCGTACAAACAATTATTCAGATTTTTTGGAGTATACCAACATTTTTGATGGTAATTGCAATTTCATTTGTTTTGGGCAAAGGGTTCTGGCAGGTTTTCGTAGCTGTTGGCTTAACTGCATGGGTGGAAATAGCCAGATTAGTAAGAGGTCAAGTGATGTCTGTAAAAAAGGAAGAGTTTGTTCAAGCTGGACAGGTCCTAGGCTTTTCATCTCTTAGAATCATTGTAAGGCATATCCTTCCTCAGGTTTATCCAGCTATTATTGTTTTAGCCGCAAGCCAGTTTGCTTCGGCTATACTTTTGGAATCAGGTTTGAGCTTTTTGGGAATAGGTGCTCAACCACCAACGCCTACATGGGGAAGTATGATTAGAGATCATTATTCATATTTATTAACTGGACAAGCTCATTTGGCTTTGATTCCCGGAACAGCAATTGCATCATTGGTTCTTGCATTTATGTCAATTGGAACAGCTTTAAGAGATGTCCTTGATGTAAGAACTTTAGATTAAATCCGATTAGTGATTAAGGGCTAAGAGCATGTTCAATTCTTTGACCTAGAAAGGTAAATCATCGTCATCTACAGAGTTTTGCGCCGGCGGTGTGGGGGCTACTGGTGCTCCTCCATTATTGATGGATGTATTATCATTTCCACTATTTGAACCCTCGATATTTTGAATTCGCCATCCCTGTATTGTGTTAAAGTAACGAGTATCTCCTCCATCTTTTGGGGTCCACTCTCTACCGCGGATATTTATAGAAATTGTTACATCTTGGCCCTCTTCGTAACGACTTAAAAGATCAGATCTATCTTGTGTGAATTCAACTAAGATGTGTTGAGGATATTGCTCATCTGTTGTGACTACCAATTCGCGTTTTTTAAAGGTCGGATTTACTTGCTGAGGGGGCATGATCTTTTTTATTTTTCCAGATATTTCCATTGTTGTTGTATTTAGATTTAATTAATCTTTTTTTTCTTTTATCGTATTTAGTCCATCGATAAGGAGTGCTTTCCAAGCTTTTTCTACTTTCCCAAGTTCTAAAAGTTCTTTTGCATAGTGGTGAATCAGCTCACGTCTCTCAAAGGCATCAGACGTCTCATTAAATATACTTTCAATTCGATGATGATTCAAGAAAGCTATGACATCTGCCTCTTGTGGTAAGATCTCGATATTGCCAAGCTGCCCTAAATTGTTACCTGTTAAAACGGTAGAGTTTCTAATTGATTTAGGAATAGCATCTACGCCAATCCCTTTATTTTTAACTGGCTTTTCTACTTCAAAAAGAGCTTCACCTGAAGCATTAACATACCAATCACCTCCTAGACGACCGACTAGATTAAGTTTGTTTTGATCTAGTTTACCGTTTTCATCTAAAACTTTTTCTTGAATATGAATTTTATGAATTTCACAAATAACTAAATTACCAGCCCCCGGGCCATCTCCCAAAGCTCTTACTTCTTTCACATGGCATTCCATTGCAATGGGGGCGCTCTTGATTCTGGGCGGTTGAACTATTTCACTCGCAATAGACTCAAAACCAGCTTTTATAAACTCATTGATTCCTGAATCATATTCAGTTGAAGACAGGCTTGTCTGATGAACCATCTCAGCACTTACAGAATGTACTACAACTTCTGGTACGCTTAAGACATTATCCAAGGTGTTTTTGGTACTTCCATCTCTTCCTCGTCGCGCTGGAGAAAAAATTAAAATCGGAGGATTTGAACTAAAAATGTTGTAAAAACTAAAGGGACTTAAATTTACATCTCCGTCATTGTTAATAGAAGAAACGAGAGCAATGGGCCTCGGCCCAATTGCGAATTGTAGGGTTCGTTGCAGGTTTTTCAGAGATATTTCCTCAGGATTTAACGTGATCATAGGTGCCTGTAGAGTTTATTCAAAGTTATAAACATCCAAAGAATTTGCCCGATAACAAAAACAAATAAGGCCACTAACTTATTGACAATTTTTCAAGAATTGATTTTATGGATAACTTGTTATCTTTGACATTCCTAAAAATGCGGGTGTGGCGAAATTGGTAGACGCACTAGACTTAGGATCTAGCGCCGTGAGGCGTGGGGGTTCGATTCCCTTCACCCGCACAAATTTTTTGTCATGAATACAACAATTTTGGTTTTTTCCTTGATTAGTTCTCTTACCATTCTAATTCTTTTTTTATTCTTAAATCTGCAGAAAACATGGATAGGAAAACTTGAAAAAAGAATTGAGGAAATTGAAAAAAAGAAATAGTTTTCTGCTTTAATAAATTCCTCGCTCTGAATTCCAGAGAATTTTAGCTTATCAAGCTTCTAAAACATTACAATATGAAGGGAGGTGCCAACAAACGATTTAGTATGAGATCATTATTATTAATCATACTTGCAACGGGAGCTTTGATTTTCACTACAGCTATTTTTGTTTATAATAAAGATAAAGGAGACGAAATGGATTTGTACAAATCTATTGAAAACCGTATTAAAATTGGTCAAGAAGTATTTATTATGCCACCTTTAAAAGGTTTCTCAAGTGCTGAAAAGAGAGGTGTAAAGGATTATATAAAATCTATTTCTGTTTCTAAGCATCTTTGGCCAACAATTTATACTTATTATAACTCAATAGATGGTTTTAACTGCGTCTCAGTTCATTCTTTGTCTAAATTTTCTTGGATCGAAATGGACGCCAAAAAAGCAAAAAAATCCTTGAGAGATATTTTCCCTCGCTCAAATATTAAGAGCATAGACTATCGTGGGGCAATAATCTTTTTCCCAAAGAGAAATAAATATAAGTGGTATGGAATATTTTTTAATAATGGATTAATTTTAATACGAAATCCCAAGGGGTTTGTAGATGGAAATGATTTGTTTGACCTAACATTAAATTTTGTCGAGAAAAATGTTTAAATATTGTTTTCTAGTCTTTTTTTGTCTTTTTACATTTCAAATAAATGCTCAGTCTTATGAATTGTCATTCCAATTCAAAAATGGCAATTCAAAAGGAGCTCTTGTNGGAAAANGATTTGGGGACAAGATNTTTTTAGAGGATACAATTTCTGANCAAATGACTCTTAGTNCAGGATTTTATTCATGNATTCAAAATGGAAATATTCTATTTGACTTTATGGTTGTCGATAAAAATTTAAAATTAGGTTATGATTTTATGACTAAATCGACCGTATTTAATGATCCTGTGAATGAAGAATTTTTTGCCCGTCTGTCTGCTGTACAAGATAGCCCAGACGTTGTTCAGAGTTTATCAACAGAGGTAAGAGAAATAATGAAAGCTTTTTATCCTCAGATTGAAGTCTCTCAAAAAAAATACACGAATCATAAAAGTTTGATCGACAGCACTCTGTTAAGATCATTGAAATATGAAAATTTATTATTTAATAGTCCATTTTTAAGTCAGGCTTTGGATTTTGTTTTTGGGAAATGTGTCTCTCCAGATTACGACTCAAGTTACTACAGCTGTAATAGATTTTTAAGCGCTATTTCCGATGAAAACGTGCATCGTTATATTTTGAATTGGATGCTTTATCATTATGAAACTTCAAAATTTTTGGGGTCTGAAAATGTTTTTATTGATTTAGCGTTAAATCATTTAAAGCCTATTCTGACGCCTTTAGATACAAATGGATATGAGGTTCTAGGAAAGGCTGAAAGTTTAAACCCGAATAGAATCGGTACTGTAGCTAGGGACTTTCGTTTTAAAAACATTGAAAATGGACAAGTTCAAAGCCTGCACGGTTTAGAAGGCTTGTTCAAGATCATATTTTTTTATGATCCTGATTGTCATCATTGCAAAGAGGTTTTCCCAAAAGCTCAAGCTCTACATGATTCAATAATTGATAGAGGGGTATCCTTCCTTGCGATGAGTGTAATCCCAGACGAAAATGATGTGAGAGAATTCAAAAAAACTTTAAGCTCAAAGAATTCATCGGTGCGGTTCGGATATGAAGAGATTAGTGGCGATTTCACAGGAAAATATTACATCCCGGTAACTCCTGGAATTTATATACTTGATGCAAATAATAGAGTCAAAGCCAGAGGGTTATCTTTAGTAGATTTACGAGAGTTAATGAAAACTTTTATAGGAGTTTTTTGATTGAAAAAAACTTATATATTTAGTTGCTTCGAATAACAACTATTCTGATTAGATTTACTTGGGAAAATGGTCTTATCTTTATACGCTACTAAAGTTTAAAGAAACCTACACTTAAACAGAATGTTCAAGAAATTTTGGTTATTATTTATTGCTTTCCAATTTATCCAATTGAAAGGACAAACGGGTCAAGCTATTGACTCAAATTTAGTTAAAGTTGAAAAATCTAAGCCCGGTTTTTTGAGTCTTTTCAATGATCCAGTTGATATTGATTCCACTGATAATGAGGTTATTGCAGATTCTTCTGTTGCTTCTCCTGATTCTCTTTCATTAAATCAAGAGTCTCCTGATCAAGAGTCTCCTGATCAAGAGCCTCCTGAAGGTATGGAAAATACAGACTCTAAAAAGTTTTACCCCAATAAGTTTGAATCATTTGAAGATCTTCAAATTAAATATAGAACGGAAGTTCAGCCTGAAGAAAAAAAGAGAATTGAAAAAGCCATAGGTCGATATCTTCAACCCAGTAATTTCAATGTTTCTGTAAAGAAAGTTACTGCATACTCTGAAAATTATGATGCAGCTAGAAATAGTTTACCTGGGGTCCTAAGTGTTATTCGCAAGGACATGCCTCAAATAATTTCTCAAAAGTTGGAAATAACATTAGATGTAGATACTTCGAAATCAACAGGTGATTATAACTTTTTCCAGAACCTTGTATCATCCGTTGTTTCTCTGGATGAAGAAGATGTTGTTGAAATAAATTTTTGGGAATTCCCAGATAATGTGAAAGAAATAATTTCAAAAAAGAAGAACCTTGAACCAGCACCTTCTTTAGCCCCAACTCCACCCCCCTTAGCTATTCCAGACACCAATCCAATTCCTTCCTCACCCGAGCAAGTAGTGCAATCTCAAAATAATGATATGCTCGAAGAGCTTTTGGCAAGGCTTGATGAGGAGCCGGATACAATCATCACCCAAATTCCTGCTCCTGGAACGGGAGGGATGTCCCCTTCAGGAAATGATACACCTCCCTGGACTTTGATATTAGTTGGCATTACAGCATTGATGATAATCATATTTTTGATTTTCTTGCTTCTTCGTGCACGCTCAGATCAAAAAGCAAAAATTCAACAAGAAAAAGATGATTTAGAGCTAAGTTCTATCGGTCTAAAGCAGATTGCTGAAGGCACTTTTGAGGAGAGTACTGGAGGTCTCAAAAAAGAGGAATTTAAAGTTCATTTACTTGAACACCCAGAAGCTGTAGCATCCTTTTTGACTCAAATGATAGAGCAAAACAATGAAGAGGCAATGACAGTATTTTCTCAATTAGCTCGTCCTTACCAGGACCTTGTGGGCATGTGCAAGCCTTTCATGGCTTACAACCAATTTCTAACTGTTTTGGCAACAATAGACACACCAAGTGAAGAGAAAATTGACCCTGCATCCATTGATAAATTTTTAGTGACATTCAATAGTGCAATAAAAGTATTATCACGAAAAAAGAATTCGGAAAAAAGCGAGATAAAAGGTGGTAAGGTTTTTGGGTTTTTGGAACAGCTTACAGACTCGCAAGTCTCCTCGCTTCTTGGAGCTGATAAACCCGAAATAGCGAGTGTGGTTTTTGCTCAACTAAATAAGGATCGAAAACTTAATGTTTTAGATAGAATTGATGATGATCTTCGCACCAATATATTGATTGCATTATCAGATATTAAGTCATTGCCTTTGAGCGTTATAAAAGATATCGGGATTCGATACGCTAAAAAGGCTCGTGAGGTCGCAGGCTTAGAAGATGTGAACGTAGATGGTCTTCAGGCTCTGCTAGAGACTTTAGATGAATTAGATATAAAGAGACAAATTTCAATCATCGATACGATGAGAGCAAATGATTTGGAAAAAGGAGAGCGTCTCGAAAAGATGTTTATTGGAATTAATGGACTCATAAATATCGAAGAAGAAGTTCTTAGAACTGCTTTAAATGACGTGGACACTCAAAATTTGATAAATTCTATGCATGGTCTTGATGAAAAATTAATTGAGCATGTTTTAAAAGCAAGACCTCCAAGGGAGCGAGAACTTATTAAATCAGAATTGGGAGCCACAAATTCTATTGCACAAAAGGATCAAATAAGAGCGAGAAGAGACATCTTACAAGAAGTGAGAAAAATTATGAAATCTTGATGAAAAATATTGAAAAGTTTTTTTTTGCTGATTTTTTTGGTCTTTGGTTTAAATTTTCATGGTACTGGCCAAGTAGCGAATAAAAAAGAGGATAAAAAAAATCTCAAAACTATCGCTGAAAAAGAAACAAAGCTCAAGAATATTAAAGGAGTGTTTAACCGTTTCGGTCAAGACCTACCGTTTATGCCAATAAGGCAAGGTCGAGTTGGAATTCGCTCTGTAGAGATTAAAAGTCAAAAAATCACTTCATGGGAAATATCCATGATTCGAAGTTTTTTTGAAGAAAGTTTGAGCAAGTCTTTATTTGATTACGTAGAAATTCCCGAGTTTGAAAAGAGATTGGTATCCTCTATATATTCGACGGACACAACTTTCCGACTAGTTAATCGAGACCCGAGTATTGAGTACAGATATAATTTTGATTCAGTTCAAGCTGTAGTGCAGAAGTATCGAATTGATCAATATGTTTCGTTAAGAATTGATTACGATGATTTTTTCGGATACATAATTGGAGTTACTTTCTATGATGCAAATACCATAGCAAGTCAGTGGAGTAAAACTTACATATCTAACGAAAGAGGGTTAGGATCTCCTTCTCCCTTTACACGAACAGATATCGGTATGGTGTTTTTAAATAATACCGAGGTTCGAACGAACGTTGGTGGGCCTACCGGAACCGATACCTTAGTTATTCCGGGTGTTAATTTTATTTCAGGTGATTTAGAATATTCCTGGCAACAGTCCAGCAGTATGAAGAATAACTTTATGATTGGTTTTCATGGGGGAGTTAGGTATGTATATGGGGTAGTCCCAAATATAACAAAATCTCAAACTATAATTAGCCCTAGAACCGGACTAGACGTCTATTTAGGTTTTCTTCCAAAAGGTATAGGCTTTAATTCAAAGAACTGGGTAAGTGTTAAATTGTCAGCAGATGTAAATGTTCGCTTGAATCAAGGTGTTTTTATTAATTCATCAACAAACATTTATGCATATCCTACGGATAATTTCGGTATTTTTCTAAAGTTGGAGTACAACCCCCAAGGAACATACCTGGGCAATGACACACGAATAATATTAAATACTTTGAATTTAGGACTTGGAATTAATGTCAATTTATAAAAACATGTTAAGACGAACAGGACTTTTAATATTTATTTCCTTTTTTATTGTGAGTTGCGGTGGCGGCATGTCTGAACTCACCAGTGGATATGTGGAACTCAATCGTGCGACATTACCCACTATTAAAAGAGAGTATACTAATCCGTTGGAGGTAAAATATAATAACAATGGTGCTGAGGTGAATATGAATTTTGACCTCGCTGACTCAGAGTTAGATCTAAATTTTGAAGGAGCAATTAAAGAAATGATAGAAGAATCTGACAAAGAGTATTCATATTCAGATGTTACAAGAATCTTAACCTATTACAAGATTATCCAAGAAAACATTGGTTCTGGAAATTACGAAATTGCCGAATTTCATAATAATGAAATGGTAAAACTCACAAAACTCCCTGAGTTCTATAATATCAGAGGAACTCTTTTTTACTTAAAACAAGATACCGCTAATGCTCAGAAATATTGGGATTTAGCAACATCAATAACTGACTCAATTAATTCAATCGACTAAAACAAAAAAACATGAAATTCACATTATCTTCTTTCATCGGGTTCTTTATCTCTTTCGCAGTTTTAGGACTCGGATCTGCTGATACAGTAGGAGCTGTAGCATTTTCAGATAATTTGCCAAGCTTTCTAAAAATACCATTTTTAGATTTTACATCATTTTTCGTTGTTATCGGTGGCATGCTTTGCGGACTTTTCGTAATGTACCCCGCTGGAGCAGTTTTTAAAGGAATTTCTGCTATCCGTTTAATGTTTAGTCATATTGATGGAAAAACTGAAATTCTTGAAAAAGAGATTGAAAATATCCTGGAGTATAAAGAAGGGTTTGTCGCTGATAAAAACGGTTTTATCGAAAGAATGACTAAAGGTAGTGGAGATAAAATAACTAAATATCTATTTGAACTTGTGAGTACAAACTACTCAACGGGAGAAATTAGAGAAATTGGTGAAGTATACATTGATAAAAGAAAAGACGAGGAGATTAAAAGAGCTGATGTACTTGATATGATGGCAATGACCGCNCCTGCTTTTGGNATGTTTGGAACNGTATTAGGTCTGATTGTGATGCTNCAAAATCTAGATGACCCAGAAGCNGTGGGNCCAGGATTATCCNTNGCTCTTCTNACTACATTNTATGGTACNGCATTTGCNAANNTNCTTTTTTCNCCGCTNGCNAANAAAATTNGATTTAATTCNGTTTTNAATATCGCAAGGGAGCACTTGATTCTTGAGGGTATTTGTATGGTGAAAGATAATCGCTCGGCATTGATGATTAAAGATCAACTTTATTCATTTATCGGACAGGGTAGTGGTGATGAAAAATAATTTGAAAGATGGCAAAAAAAAATAAGAACGAAGAAGAAGCTCCAGCAGCTGGAGGGGGTGGTTGGATAACCACATATGCAGATATGATAACGCTTCTGATGTGTTTTTTCGTAATCATGTATAGTGCAAGTGAGCCCTCTCAATCAAAATGGGAGCAATTAAAAGGTGGAATTGAAAGCGATTTGATTAATGTTGAGAATCCAACACCATTAGCGGATTTATATGAGATCTTAGAAGCAAAGTATGATGATCCGGAATATGATGATCCTGACATTACTATCGATTTTGATACAAGGGGAATTGTAATTTCTCTGGGCTCTCATGCGTTATTTTCGAGTGGAGGAGCTACTTTAGGACGTGATGGTAGGTTGATCGCAGAAGAAATTAAAGATGAATTAAAATTTCATAGTGAACGATATGCTTTGGTCATTGATGTAGAAGGTCATACCGACGATGTCCCTATCCATAGTTCTATGTTTCCATCAAATTGGGAATTATCGTCCTCTCGTGCGGCCAGTGTAGTAAGAATCTTCACCGAGGGTGATATTTCTGAAAAAGTTGTCCGAGCTGTTGGCCATGCTGATAGTTACCCTTTAGTTCCAAATCGTGATTCTGTTACGGGTATACCAATCTATGAAAATATGGCAACCAACAGAAGGGTGGATGTGATTATTCATTATTAATATGAGCAAAAGACAAAATTAATTTATTGTTTAATCATATTAGAGTTGGTTGAAATTAAGATAATCTGAATTGTAGAGTAAATGTTGAATTTTCGTGCTTTATTGGTTTTCTTGGCTATCACCGTTTCTCTCGGTTTAGCAGGTCAGCTAACGCCCGGAACTATCACGATCTCAGGAAATAGTACGATTTGCTCTGGCAGCACACACGGAGTTTTAACAAGTGCTGTTCCTACCAATACAACAGGTAATGTTACCTACCAATGGACTAGTAGTTCTGCTGAAAATGGAACTTACAGTAATGTTTCAAGTACGGGATTGACATTCAGTCCAAGTACAAATATTACATCAGACATCTATTATAAGTTGGAAGCAACTGATGACAATGGAACAGTGGCCTCAGCAGCTTTTGCTGTTTTGGTCCATGATGCTCCGACAATCAATATTTCTTCCTCGCCCTCAGGTAATGTTCCACCTGGGGCCTCAGTTTCTTTATCTGCTTTACTGACAAACATACCTTCCGGCTACAATTATACCTATTTATGGTCTACGGGAGGGACTTCAAATACGGAGACTGTAACCCCGAGTTCTACTACTTCTTATACTGTCACTGCGACGGATCAGTATACTTGTGGGACAGCAGCATCTGCTTCAGTGACGGTTACTGCTTTATCTGGCGGACAAATTGCTTCAGCAGATTTAACTGTTTGTACGGGTGATGCACCGGGAGCGATGACCAGTACGAGTGGAGCTTCGGGTGGTACAGGCTCAGGATACACTTATCAGTGGGAGAAGAGTACAACGAGTAACTCGAGTGGTTTTGCAGACATCACGGGTGCGACTTCAGCTACTTACACTTTTTCGAATGTAATATCGCAAACCACGTGGGTTAGACGAAAAGCTACTAATGCAGGTGTAGACGCGTATTCTAATGTGTTGCAGTTCACTATAGATGCTTTGCCAAGTGCAGCAGCAACGGCATCTCCATCGACGGTTGTTTCTGGTGGTTCATCAGATCTATTAGCGACAGGCGGAACGTCATA
>NHBT01000027.1 GCA_002167805.1 Owenweeksia sp. TMED14
AGCTAAATCAAAGATTCTTAGTTCGCCAGATCCCTGAATATTTCTTAGTGGAATATTAATGAAGTCTGATGCCGGAATTGGGAAAGGACGAATTGATACATCCTGCTCATCCACACCAACAGTATTTTGCTCCATTATTAACTGTATCGTCGGAATAGCACCACTTGAGAATCCTCCGGTGTACCAGCTGTTATCTACTCTTAAAACCTCTTTAGGTTGAGCTCCTGGAGTTACATCATTCAATTCATAAGCTGGAGCCCTTGAGTGATTTAAATACATATTCGCATCTGAAGTATTCAAACATATCAGATAACGTTGGTAATCCACTAATGGTAAAGGAGAGGTAAAATGATGAGTAACCGTTTCATCCTGTAATTCTGATCCGTATATGTAGGTATCATAGACTACACCTGTTGTGCTTGTGACAGCGCAGTTAGGATCTGAAAGACCTGCAAAAAAGTCATCCCAAGTGTCAACAGTGATATCAATAGTCTTTCCGGTTATTGAGTCTGAAGACCAGTTTGCAAAACGAACACCCTTCATTTGCATTCTCGACGCATTTTGATGTTGGAAATTAATACATTGTGCCCAGCTCGTTGTAAATGAACTTGATTTTAGGGAGTTTTGATCAATTGCAATGAAATTACTGTCAGCAACTCTTGCGTATGTAAAAATGGAATCATTTATATAGACTGGGGTTGATAATTCATTGTCTCTAGGGAAGTCATCCGTTAGACCTGTTATGCTATACTTTAGATCATATTCACCATTTGGATAAGAGGCTTGAGCAAAAGGTGGGAAAGAGACATAGCTAGAGTCTAGAGAGTTTAAGCCAAAGGGAGCAGTTGCCTGAGAGTATACAGACGTTCCGTTGTAAATAACTTCTGCATTTGCAATTACTGCAGTCTGATTGTTNGATCCATCATTNCTAACCCAAAAACCNAGATTCATNGCATAATCTAGAGANTCTTGAGCAATTAGNGACGGTGTGGCCATTGACTCNGGATAAAGTACTTCNGTTGGNCTCATACTTACATCATTTGCNAATGCACCTACTTTATTACCAATGAANGCCACTACTGTTTGACCGGANTCAACNGCNGCACGNANNGTCTCTCCATCNCCTCGGCTAATAAAGCAAACAGGAATTGTTACATCCATTCCATAATCTCCNCCGGCCATATTTATNANTCCNCCANNGGNNTCNTCATCNGGAAATCCNTTATAAATNATAACAGCCTCAGCACCTTGNTGTTGAGCAAGAAAAGCTTTCCATCCAAATTGACATGACCCTCGTGAGATCAATACAATTTTTCCATCGTAGTTGCTTCCGCTCCAGTAGACTCCTGCAGAGTCACACCCTTGGTACCCATTATANATGGGCGCAGGTGGAGTTCCGTATGAAACATTAAAGCCTGATGTTGTGTCATCCATGACCACTAAAGTGTCAATTACAGCATCAGCTGGGTCTGTNAGGTCTGCTAANCCCCANCCAGAGCCATCACCCTGNTTGGNATGATCATATGGCCCCCCAATGCTGGACGGCTCTAAGACATTCAAAATTACTGTTTGAGAATATCCAGTAAATCCTGAAATCAATAATAATGCGAGTAAGATTTTTTTCATTTGTTTTATTTAAATGTTTAGGTGTAATTTTTGTGAATGACTCTAAATTTACACAAATGTTGATAATTCTAATGCTTTTTTGGACATTTTTTCGATTTATATTGCTCTTATCTCATTGAAAATGTTTGATGTAACATCAAACTTGAATAGAATTAGAGGATTTGTGTATCGCCTAAACTTTGTAGTAATTTTGTCATTTATGATATTAACAGTTCAAAAGCTTACTTTAGTTTTTATTTTAACGAGTTCTATCATTGCTAGTTATGGGCAAAATATACCGGTTGATTTCGAATTTAACGGGAATGGAGCTTGGTGGAACTGGAGAGTTTTTGAAAATGGTCAGAATCCTCCATTAGAAGTTGTTGCTAATCCCGACACCTCAGGAATAAACAAAAGTCCATGGGTAGCTAAATTTCTAGCGCAACCAACTGGAGCTCCATTTGCTGGGTGCGAGACGAAACATGGTTCTGATATTGGTTCATTTACTATCGATCAAAGTAATATGATCATAAGGATAATGGTATATAAACCCAACATAAGTGATGTTGGAATAAAGTTAGTTCGTAATGATAATTGGTCTTTGGGCGAGATTAAAGTTCCAAATACAAAAATTAATGAATGGGAGCAACTGACATTTGATTTTAGCTCTCATTTTGGACTTACCTATGATCAGTTAGTGGTTTTCCCCGATTTTTCTGGGAGGTTTTCTGAGAACATAATTTATTTTGATAATATTTTTGATGTTGAGTATGTTGCACCTCCGGAAGAGCCCCCCACTCCAGAGGATGCAGAATTGTCGCTTCCAAATGTTTTTAGTCCAAATGGTGATGGCTTAAATGATTTCTACAGTCCCAAATTCACAAATGCTGACTGGGTGAATTGGAGCGTTTATTCAAGATTTGGTCAGCTTGTTTTTAAGACTGAATCATTGGCGGAAAAATGGAATGGTTGGAATTTTAACAAATCCTTACCAGATGGCGTATACTTTATAGTTGCAGAGTGTGGAAATGACGAGACAGGAAATGTCGTCAAAAAACGATCTTCGATTCATCTCGTAAAGTAGAATCTATCGGATAAAAACCCATTTGTTTTGAGTTGATTGAAGATTTTCAAAGCAATAGCCACCAACATTAAAGTCCTTCATTTTTTCTATATTCTCTTGATTGTCTAAGTTTTCACAAATGAACCTTGCAAAATGACCACGTGCTTGCTTACTGAAAATAGATACTGATTTCAGAGTATTTCCTTTCTTCTCAAAAAAATCAATATCTATCCACCTTTGATCGATTTTACTTTTTTCAATAGTTTGAAAATACTCTTTAGATGCCAAATTGAATATACATTCTTTATCTGCATCGAGAGTCAACTTCTCAGTGATTTTTGGTGACCAATATTTGGTTAATCCAATATCACCAAGTCTTTGTGCCATATCTAATCGATACTTCAAAACACTATCCATAGGTCTTAGAATTCCATAAAGCCCAGATAAAATGCGTATTGAAAGTTTTGCAGTTTTCAAGCCTTGTTTAGAAAGACTTTTAACCTCTAGTTTACTGAAGGCATCACCAGTAAATGAGAAAATAGCTGCATGATTATATTTTTCATGCTCATTGTAATTCCAATTCATCAAATTTTCTATAATCCTCTTTGTCAATGCGGGTGAACTTTTGAAGAAACTCGATATCTCATTACTCGAGAAACCTTTGAGTTTTTGACTTAATTTATTTGCTTCCTTCATAAAATAAGGGAGTTGATCAGCGGGTGGCCCATCCGTCATCATTGACTTTGAGCTAGATAGAAGGATTATCATTATCGAAGTACTTTTAGATTTTCATATTAAAAATCAAATATAAGTTCAAGTATGGCATGACAATTGAGTAAACAAACGACAAGATTATAAAATGAGAAATCTTCGAAATTTTTTACTCTATATTCTCTTCGGTTTTACAACTTTATCTTATGGTCAAGGTTTAGCTGATACTACTGGGCAGCCGAACATTGGTAAGGGGGATGAAAAAAATAAAACCTCAGATGTTTTTGCCACAAGCCAAGCCATTGAAACAAAAAATCAGCTCCGGAACCTAAGAGCTTTGATTGACAGTAATTTTTTTAATCCACTTGAAGAGGTTGTGGTTTCAGCTTATCGGACCGCTGAATCCAAAAGGAATATAACCCAGGAAATAACTGTTATTAGGAGTAGAGGTATTCAAAACTCCATGCAGGGTACAACCGTTGATGTTCTCTCCAATCAAAACTCAATTGCTGTTCAAAAAAGTCAGCAGGGGGGTGGATCCATTATTCTCAGAGGAATGGAAGCCAATAGAGTTCTTCTGGTTATAGATGGAATTCGAATGAATAATTTAATTTATCGATCTGGTCATTTACAAAATGCCATAACTGTTGATCCTCATGTTTTGGACAGGATTGAAGTTTCTTTTGGACCCACTTCAAATGCATATGGTAGCGATGCATTAGGAGGGGTGGTTCACTTTATAACTGAAACTCCTTCCTTTACACAAAGAAAACAATATAACTGGCAAGAAAAAGTTCAATATAGCTCAGCCAATAATAGTTGGATTAATAATGTAAAGTTTCGTTTTTCAAATAAGAATTTTGCTTCCCTAACTTCTTTTACATCTTCTGTCTACGACGATTTAAAAAGTGGTAAGAGGATAAACCCTTTTTATGGTGAATCTCATGGGGACAGAAACTATTATGTTCGTGTTGGATTATCTGGTGACACCATTATGAGTAATAAAAACCCTCATCTTCAGTTAGGTAGTGGTTATTCTCAGATTGATTTGCTGCAAAAAATCGTATTTAAATCAAAGAAGAATAGAACTTCAACCATAAATATCCAATTTTCAAACTCTTCAGATATTCCAAGATATGACCGCTTAACAGATTTGAATCCTGCAACAAATCCAGGTCAAGATCCAAACCCGCGCCGGTTAAAATTCTCTTCATGGTATTATGGGCCTCAAAAAAGATTTTTAACTAGTTACCAATGGAAAGCAAGAAAAATCTTTGGTTTTGACGGTGTCAACGTATCTGTTTACCATCAAAATGTTGAGGAGAGCAGAATGACCAGAAAATTTGGATCGGAAATTTTAAAATCTAGGGTTGAGCAAGTTTATGTGTCCGGATTCAACTCTGATGCGATTAAGCGTTGGGGGAATAATACCCTTCGGGCGGGTTTTGATGGCTCATATCAACAAGTTTTTTCAACTGCAACAGGCGAAAATATTTTTGATCCTAATGCTCCTGTTTTACCAATTAGCACCCGGTACCCTGGTGGTCAAAATGTGATGTCTAGTCTTGCTTTATTTGCTACCCATGTTAACAAAATATCAAATCAATTTAAAATATCAGAAGGGTTTAGGGTTGGTTTAACCTCACTTTTTTCTCAATTTTCAGAGACAACATATGTCCCACTAAGTTCTTTTGGCCTCAGAAATACTATTTATCAGCGATCACCGGTAGCTTCAGGTAGCATTGGTATTATTTATGAAAAATCAAAATTTTCAAAACACTCAGTTTCATTTTCGACTGCATACCGTGTTCCCAACGTTGATGATCTAGCAAAAGTTTTTGATTCAAGACCGGGACAGCTCATAATTCCAAATCCGAACTTAAGACCTGAACAAGCTTTTACTGCTGAAATTGGAAATATTCAACTTTTTAAGGGGGGGCACAATTTAGAATGGAATGTTTATTCCACGAGCCTAAGGGATGCCTTAGTGGTTTTACCGACCCAACTTAATGGTGCGGATTCCGTTATTTTTGACGGTGATCTTTCGGCTGTATTATCTCAATCTAATGCAAGGAATGCACGAATTATGGGTTATTCCATAAAGTCCTTGATAAACTTACCATACTATCTATCATTGAAGTCTCAAATTCAAGGTGTTTTGGGCAGAATGCGAATAGAGTCTCAGTCTATAATGACCCATTTAGATCATATCCCTCCTGTTGTTGCTAGGGTTGGATTGCAATATAATCCTTCATCGGATTTCTCAGCAGACCTTTTTCTGATTTCAAATTCTGAAAAAAGTATTGATAGTTACTGTTTAAATGGAGAAGACAATGCTCATTATGCAACCCCAATGGGTACACCGAAATGGGTTACATGGAATTTCGCAATGTCTTATCATGCGAGTCGAAAATGGATTTTCCAATTCGGAGCTTACAATATCCTAGACACTCAATATAGAACTTTTGCCTCAGGAATAAATGCCCCTGGAAGAAATATTACTGCATCAATTAAAAACTCTTTTTAACTTCGAAAGAAAAGATCTTGAAAAGAAGCGAGTTTTTAAAAATTATTACCGGAGCTACCGCGGCTTTACCCATACTTTCTTTTACGCGGGAGTATTTGGCAAAGAAAGAATATCCTATTCCTGTATCTATAGCTACATGGAAATTTGGATTAGAAACCACATCGAAGGCAATGGAATTGTTAGAAAAAGGCTATTCCTCATTGGATGCGACGGAAGAAGGAGTAAAAATTTGCGAAGCTGACCCCAATGAAAGAAGTGTTGGTCTTGGAGGAAGGCCTGATAGAGATGGTAAGGTTACCTTAGATGCCTGTTGCATGGATCATTTAGGAAATATTGGTAGTGTAGCTGCTGTTGAAAACATTGTTCACGTGAGCTCGCTTGCCAGAGCTGTAATGGAAAAAACTCCTCATGTTATGTTGGTTTCTGATGGGGCTTTGCAGTTTGCAAGAGAATTAGGTTTTCCGGAAGAAAATCTTCTTATCAAACAATCGAAGGAAGAATGGATAGATTGGAAAAAAAAATCTGAATATAAACCTGTTGTTAATATTGAAAACCATGATACCATAGGGCAAATCTCCCTGGATAGAATGGGACATTTAGCGGGTTTTTGCACAACTAGCGGAATGAGTTACAAAATGCATGGAAGAGTAGGAGATAGCCCTATCATAGGTGCTGGTTTATATGTTGATGGAGAAATTGGAGCAGCAACAGCAACAGGTCATGGTGAAGAAGTAATACGCACCGTGGGATCATACAAGGTGGTTTCAGAAATGGAAAGAGGCTTAAGTCCTCAAATGGCCTGCGAGGAAGCGGTAAGAAAAATTTTCAATTTCTTTGAAAGAAGAAAACAAACTGTTGATGATACTCAGATAGGATTTATTGCTATGAACAAAATGGGAGATATAGGTTCATTTTCTCTCAGGCCTGGCTTTCAATATGCAGTATGCAGAAAGGGGAAGCCGGCTGAGTTAATTGATTCTCCGTATTTATTTAAGTGATTTATATAGCTTAAGTTTAAGTAGGGCAATCTCTCCAGGGTCCATTTGAGCTTGGATGCCTGTTTTTGCAGATGAATGGATAGTATCAAACCCCAATTTCAGATACTTTTCGATATTTTCGGAGCGAATACCTCCACCAGGTATAATTTCAATGCGTTTATTCGCATATTTTTTCATCTTTTCTAATAATTTGGGATTTTCAGCGCCTTTCCCCGATAGTATTCGAATGAAGCCTGATTCTACTGCATCATCGATAGCTTTGAATGAATCTTGACATTCATCAAAGGCCCTGTGCAAAGTAGCAGGAAGTCCCCAATCTTGAATCAGGGATTTATTTAAGGAAATATCTATTTCTGATTTTTCATTTAGACAACCCAAGACTAACTCTTGTGAGCCTGCAGATTTTAAGGAATGACCTCCATCACGAATTTCTTTAATTTCGTCATCGGAATAATTAAATACCCCTCCACGNGGNCTNACCATTGAAACAATAGGAATTTGAATGGCTTGATTCAATGCAAATATCCATTCGGTGGGAGGAGTAATACCTCCCTGTTCATAGTTTTTACATACTTCTATTCTATCCGCTCCAGCTTCTGCAGCACGAAAAGCGTCTTCAAGACAAAAAGTTGCAATTTCTAGCATGAATATTAGTCTGAAATGACATCAATTTTTTAATGTAAAAGATAATGGGAGCAAATCATCGGCATCAGAAATTACCATTGTTTGGCCGTGAAGTGTTGTGAGGATTAGTTTTATCGGTGATTTTTGGATTAGAGTCTGTTCTCTTATCGCTTGTCTGCACATTCCACAGGGTGCTAATGGGGAATTGTGATTATTCTCATGGTCTGAGTACACGATGGCTATGCTACTTATAGATATTCCTGGGGATTGTGAAGAGGCTGTGCTGATCGCTACTCGTTCAGCGCATATTCCTACAGGAAAAGAAGAATTTTCTTGATTGCTTCCTCCCCATATTTTTCCATTCTGTAATCTAACAGCTGCGCCAACTTTAAAATTGCTGTATGGTGAGTGACTAGTATTTAAATGCTTTATCGCAAAAGAAATTAAATCTTGATCTTTTTCAGAAAGATCTTTATGAGAGGAATACTCGTTTGATTCGATTATTATTTTCATAAAAAAATTACTTCTAACCCGAAGCTACTAAACATTCATAAATATACAATTATTATAAATCAAGCATTAGCCAAATCTATATTGGTATTTTTGATTCATGAAAGCTGAAATTATAACTATTGGTACAGAGATATTACTTGGGCAGACTCTGGATACTAATTCAGCGTTTTTAGGCAGCTCTTTGGCAGGAATTGGTATAGATGTTCATCGTATCATTTCCATCGCAGACTCCCCTGAAGCCATTGAAAATGCTTTAGATTCTGTTTTAGAATCGACAAATTGGGTTTTTATAACGGGTGGCTTGGGCCCCACTAAAGACGACTTAACGAAAGGGGTTTTGACTCGTTACTTTGATGATGAATTGGTGTTTAGATCGGACATATACGAACACATAAGAGATTTTTTTTCAAAAATGGGAAGATCACCAAATATTTTAAATAAAGAACAAGCTTTGTTTCCTAAATCTGCGAAATTTATCAGTAATTCTAGAGGAACGGCGCAAAGTATGTTATGGGACCATAATGGAAGAAAATATATCAGCCTTCCGGGGGTTCCGTATGAAATGATTGGGATTATGGAAGACAATATTCTACCCTACATTAAGGATAGTCAAAAGACTTTCCTTGAAAGCCGATACTTTATGGTTCAAGGGATTCCTGAGTCTGAATTAGCTTCGCGACTTAAAGAATGGGAAGATAATCTTGAATCACCTCTATCAATCGCATATCTTCCATCGCCAGGTCTTGTTAAATTAAGATTGACTTGCAGGGGCAAGATTAATTCCTCATCCGAATTGTTAAAAAAATTGGATCATGAGTCTGTGAAGATTAGAAAAATATTAGGAGATGATATATATGCTGAACGACTAATTGGTATTGAAGAGGTTATTGCAGACCTTCTGATTAAATCGAATCAGACTCTTACTACTGCCGAAAGTTTTACGGGTGGGAGTATAGCTGCAAAACTTATTTCTATCTCCGGGGCTTCGAAATTTTTTAAAGGTTCAATAGTTGCATATTCTAATGAGATTAAAATTTCGGAACTCGGAGTTGTTAAGTCTGATTTGTTAAAATTAGGTGCTGTAAGTAAGACTATTGCAATTCAAATGTCTCGTGGTATAAAAGAAAAATATAATTCTGATTGGTCAATATCCACTACGGGTTTTGCTGGTGATGACCCAAGTGGAAAATTGCCTGTAGGTACAATTTGGATTTCCATCTCCGGACCTGGAGTAGAATGGGCAAAGAAATTCACCATGGGCTCAAATCGAAATAGAACAATCTCTAAATCGACTCTAACAGCATTAAATCAACTCAGGATTTTTCTTAAAAATCAAGATTTAGGTAGCTGAGAAAAAAGGTATTTCACGAATAGTAGAAATGAATAAAGTTGATTATCTTTGCACTCGCATTTCGAAATGGAACAATAAAAACAATAGCTATGTCAAGAATTTGCGAAATTTCAGGAAAAAAGGCGATGGTTGGGAATCACGTGTCCTTTTCGAATAAGAAGAATAAAAGAAAATTCAACGTAAATCTAATGCGTAAAAAGTTTTTTGTTCCAAGTAAAAATGAATGGATAACGCTTCGAATTTCTGCCTCTGCTCTTAAAACAATTGACAAAAAGGGTATTGATGTTGTTTTGTCTGAAGCTAAGGCTAACGGTAATACGCTTATTTGAACATAATTATGGCTCGAAAAGGAAATAGAATTCAAGTAATATTGGAGTGTACAGAGCACAAGGAAAGTGGTATGCCGGGAACTTCTCGTTATATAACCACAAAAAATAAAAAGAACACTCCAGATAGAATGGAGATAAAAAAGTTTAATCCTGTCATGAAAAAAATGACAGTTCACAAAGAAATTAAATAAGCCATGGCAAAAAAAGTTGTAGCATCTCTAAAAAAGTCAGGTGGAGTTTCATATACAAAGGCTTTTAAGCTGGTTAAAACCTCGAAAGGGGCTTATGGATATGAATCAAAAGTGCTGGTGAAAGACATGGTTGATGATTTTTTCAAGTCATAGAATTTCATAAAAAAACATTAAAGCCGCTCTTTCGAGCGGCTTTTTTTTAACTTCAGGTTATGTCTTTATTTGGATTAAGTAAAACAAAAAATGCATTTCTCGAGAAAATTAGTCGTGTCATATCAGGGAAATCCAAAGTCGATGAAGGTGTTTTAGATGATCTTGAAGAGGCCTTGATTAGCTCTGATGTTGGAGTAGATACATCTATTAAGTTGGTTGAAGAAGTTGAAAGAGCCGTAAAAGAGAATAAATTTTTGACACAATCAGAATTACATGAAATAATTAAATCTACTCTAACAGATCAGTTGAAAGGGAAATCTTTTGGACCGGATTCAATAAGTGATATTTCTCCTCATGTCATCCTAGTAGTTGGAGTGAATGGAGTCGGAAAAACGACGACAATTGGAAAGCTGGCTAATTATTACAAAAAATTAGGCAAAAAAGTCTTTTTAGGTGCAAGTGACACATTTCGGGCAGCCGCAGTTGATCAGTTAAAAGTGTGGTCTGATCGCGTTGGTGTAAAAATAATTGAAAAAGGGATGAATGCGGATCCAGCTGCGGTTGCATATTCTGCTGTTGAACAGGGTAAAATTGAAAATGCAGATGTGGTTATAGTTGATACTGCTGGTCGACTGCACAATAAGGTTAACTTAATGAATGAGCTTTCGAAAATTAAAAGAGTGATGGGTAAGGTTATACCCGATGCCCCTAATGAAGTTTTATTAATTCTTGATGCTTCAAC
>NHBT01000028.1 GCA_002167805.1 Owenweeksia sp. TMED14
GTTTCTTTGCCGCAGGCTTCTTTGCCGCAGGCTTCTTTGCCGCAGGCTTCTTTGCCGCAGGCTTCTTTGCCGCAGGCTTCTTTGCCACTGGTTTCTTTGCCGCTGGTTTCTCAGCAGATGATTCTTTTGAAGATTTTACAGTTTTAATAGATTTTGTGACAGCCATTTTGTTTGTTGATTTTTTTTCACTATCACTTTTTTGGTCTTCCGACATGAGCCAATAAATTTGTATTCTAACTTACATAAGGATTGAAGCTTCAGTTAGAAGATTTTTTATAAAAGCCTTTTGGACATCCTCGGTATTGCTTATCAAAAAGGACTGCAAAACTAATGAATATAATTTGAATCTATTTCATTTCGAATATTTTTTCTAATGAAGACGAAATTAATTTTTTTTCTATTCCAAAAATCGCTTTTTGAGCAATTCTGTGGTTATTGATCCCGGACGTTCCAAAGGCATGGATAAAGCACGATCCCAAATTAAATTCGATAGAGTTCCTATTGACCTTGAAACCCCAAATAGAACTGTATAGAAATCATACTCAACGAGTCCATAATGCATCAGTAATTGACCTGAATGTGCATCAACATTAGGCCATGGGTTTTTCACTTTCCCTGTAGATTTAAGAATTTCTGGAACAACATCATAGACATTAGAAATTAAATTAAATAAGGGATCTTCAGGCATGTGCTTTAACGCAAATTCACGTTGAGCAGTATATCGTGGATCTGTTTTTCTCAAAACTGCATGTCCAAAACCCGGGATAACCTTGCCGCTTGCCAATGTCGAGTTACAATATTCAGCGATCTGCTCTTTGGTTGGCACCTCTGATCCAATTGACTCTTTCATTTCCATTGTCCATTTTATCACTTCTTGATTTGCAAGACCATGTAAAGGGCCAGCGAGACCGTTCATTCCTGCGGCAAAACTTTGATAAGCGTCAGATAAAGCAGATCCGACCAAATGAACAGTATGAGCTGAAACGTTTCCTCCTTCATGATCACTATGAATAGTCATATAAAGTCTCATTAATTCTAAAAACTCCTTGTTGTCAAAGCCTAGCATATGAGCAAAATTTCCCGCCCAGTCCAATTTTGTATCCGGCTCAATATGCTGATCATTCTTATAAGCCCTTCGATATATGTAAGCTGCAATTCGTGGCAAGCGAGCAATTAAATTCATAGAATCTTCAAAAGTATGAATCCAGTATTCAGATTTCGGGCATCCAGAGGCGTATTCTCGGGCAAAAATACTCTCAGTTCTTAATGCCATGATCGCAACTACGAATTGAGTCATGGGGTGAGCTTTGAATGGCAAAGCGTCAATAGTCTTAAAAACATGAGGCGGAACTATTGCTCTTCTGGCCCAATTATTACTAACTCTTCTGACATCGTCCTCTGTTGGAAGCTCATTCATTAAAATCAGATAAAAGAGACCCTCGGGTAAAGGCTCTTCCCCTCCAGGATACTTGGGTAAAAGCTTTTGGAGTTCAGGTATGCTATATCCTCGAAAACGAATACCTTCTTCAGGGTCTAATTTCGATGTTTCACATATAAGTGTTGGCATCCCACGCATTCCCTGATAAAGTTGTGCAACCTTGATATCCCCAACAACTTCATTACCGAACTTAGATAAAAAGTCTTTGATTTCATTTTTGGCTGTTGGAATTTTATGAGAAAAGTACTCTTGAATGCGATCCATAACTATTTATTTTAAAAGTTTTCCATTAAAAACCGCTGAATCACCAAGCATTTCTTCAATTCGAAGCAATTGATTGTATTTAGCCATTCTATCAGATCTTGATAGAGAACCTGTTTTTATCTGGCCTGTATTTAGAGCTACAGCTAAATCCGCAATAGTAGTATCCTCTGTTTCTCCAGATCTATGGCTCATAACACATGTCATTCCATTTTTCTGAGCTTTGTGAACTGTGGTAATTGTTTCTGTCAAAGAACCAATTTGGTTAACTTTAATTAAGACAGAATTTGCTGACTTTTCTTTTATACCTCTTTCAACTCGGTTGACATTCGTGACAAACAAATCATCACCAACTAATTGCACTCTATGGCCAATTAAAGAATTTAATTTAGACCAACCTTTCCAATCATCTTCTGCAAGGCCATCCTCAATGGAAATTATCGGATATTTATCTACCCATTCCGACCAAAAATTTATCATTTCATCTGAGGTATAGGACTGACCTGATGACTTCAAAGTATAAAGTCCTGCCTTTGAGTCGTACAACTCCGTCATCGCTGCATCTATAGCGATGTAAACATCTTTACCCGGGGTATATCCAGCCTTTTTTATACTCTGTAAGACAATTTCTAATGCCTCCTCATTACTTCCTATGTTCGGGGCGAATCCACCCTCATCGCCTACATTAGTTCCATAATTTTTATCCTTGAGTAAGCTTTTTAAATTATGAAATATCTCAGTGCCCATTCTCAGTGCCTCACTGAAAGACTCAGCACCAACTGGCATTACCATAAATTCTTGAAAATCAATTAAATTATCAGCATGTTCACCACCGTTTAGTATATTCATCATTGGTACCGGTAATGTCCGAGCTCCCGCACCCCCTAAATATTGAAAAAGAGGAAGATTCGATGCTTGCGCAGCTGCGTGTGCTGAAGCCAATGAAACCGCTAGTATTGCATTCGCTCCCAAAGAACTCTTATTTGAGGAACCGTCTGCTTCAATCATTGCAAGATCTATCTCGGCTTGATCAGTAACTTCTATACCCACAACGGCTTCAGCAATAACTGTATTAACATTTTCAACAGCAGTTAAAACCCCTCTACCCAAATATACATTTTGATCTCCATCTCTTAATTCAGAAGCCTCATGCATTCCGGTGGAAGCACCGCTTGGAACTGCTGCCCTACCAAAAGATCCATCTTCACAAAAAACTTCAGCTTCTAATGTAGGATTCCCTCTGGAGTCAAGAATTTGACGAGAATGTATAGCAGTTATAACAGGCATAAAATTTTATTTTTTATATTTTTTTATTTCATTTATAAACTCATCAAAAAGATAACGTGAATCATGAGGACCGGGGGATGCCTCAGGGTGATATTGTACACTGAAAACAGGATAATCATTGCGTTTTATTCCTGCAACCGTGTGATCATTTAAGTGCAAATGCGTCAACTCTATATTCTTGTTTAATTCAACATCTTCCTTTACGACAGCAAAACCATGATTTTGACTTGTGATTTCTCCTTTCCCCGTAGATAAATTCTTCACTGGATGATTAATTCCACGATGTCCATTATGCATCTTATAGGTCCTGAGGCCTGAAGCTAAAGCTATCATCTGATGTCCTAAACAAATTCCAAAAACTGGTTTACCTGAAGGTATGATTTTTTTAACAACTTCAATAATCTCTGGAGATGCACTAGGGTCACCAGGGCCATTTGACAAAAAGTATGCATCAGGCATTTCTGCTTTTAAAACTTCATAGGAGGTGTTAAATGGGAAAACCTTTATAAAACAGTCTCGGTCCGTAAGACATTTCAAAATACTTTTTTTTATTCCCAAGTCTAATGCTACAATTTTGTATTTGGCACTTGTGTCGCCCACTACGTATTCCTTTTTGGTACTTACCAAAGAGCATAATTCAAGACCTTCCATAGATGGAGTATCATCCAACTGTTTTTTCAGAAAATCAATTCTCTTAGTATCCGTAGTCACAATAGCATTTTGAGCACCATTATCTCTTATATATTTTACGAGAGCTCTTGTATCAACGTCAGTTATGGCAACGACTCTTTGATCTTGGAGAAAATCCTTTAAAGTTTTCCCTTTCGCTTTTGCTCGAGATTGAACCTGACTAAAATTACGAGTGATCAATCCAGAAATTTGCACCTTAGGATTTTCCGAATCCTCATCTGATATTCCATAATTCCCAATATGTACATTGGCAGTGACCATAATTTGACCCTTATAACTTGGATCAGTAAAAATTTCTTGATAACCAGACATACCAGTATTAAAACAAATCTCACCAGTAGCAGTTCCCTCAATACCAATTGACCTTCCATGAAAAATCATACCATCATTGAGTAAAACAAGAGCTTTATTTTTCATTATTTTTTCAAAAATTTTTAATCAAAACATAAAAAAAGGATAAGGGAACAAACCCCTTATCCTATGCAAGTTAATTGAGAATTTGTTATCACTTTATCATTTATTCTTTTTCCTCTGGACTCGGTTCATTACTAGAGACATCAAGATCCTTCTTGTTTTCAACATTATCCTGAACCACATTTGTTTCATTTGATTCTGATTCTTGAACTGTTTTTTTCGATCTTCGTCTAGTAGATTTCTTTGGAGTTTTCTTAACCTCGTTGCCATAGATTTCATTAAAATCCACTAACTCAATCATGCACATCTCAGCATTATCTCCAAGCCTACTTCCTGTCTTTATGATTCTTGTATATCCCCCTGGACGGTCTCCTACTTTTAGAGAAATCTCTTTAAAAAGCTCAGTGACCGCTTCTTTACTCTGGAGATAACTAAAAGCTATACGTCGATTGTGTGTACTGTCAAGTTTTGCTCTTGTAACAAGAGGCTCAACATACTTTTTTAAGGCCTTGGCTTTTGCAACTGTGGTATTAATTCTTTTGTGAATTACTAAAGAAGATGCCATATTACTTAACATTGCTTTGCGATGTGAAGCAGTCCTTCCAAGGTGATTAAATTTCTTCCCGTGTCTCATTGATTATTCCTTGTCAAGTTTATATTTTGAGGTATCCATTCCAAAAGACAGGCCTAGATTTAAAACTAAATCTTCTAACTCAGTTAATGACTTTTTCCCAAAATTTCTAAATTTCATTAGATCCGCCTTTGTATATGAAACTAAATCCGCCACTGTATCGACCTCTGCGGCTTTTAGACAATTTAATGCCCTAACACTTAACTCAAGTTCCGTAAGTTGCTTCAAAAGCAATTTACGCATTTCCAAAACCTCTTCATCGTAACTTTCCACTTCTTGAATTGGTGCAACATCAGCGATCATTCGCTCGTCTGTAAAAAGCAAGAAATGCTGGATGAGAATTTGAGCAGCATCTGTAAGCGCATCCTGAGGTACAATGCTTCCGTCTGTTTCTATTTCCAAAATCAACTTTTCAAAATCAGTCTTTTGTTCGACACGGAAATTCTCGACGTGATATTTCACATTTTTAATCGGAGTGTAAATAGAGTCTAATGCGATTGTACCCAAGGAGGCATCAATTTTCTTGTTTTCTTCCGCCGGAATATACCCTCTACCCTTTTCAATAGTTAGATTCATTTCAATATTCACAGACTTATCCAAGTGACATATCACCAAGTCTGGATTCAATACTTGAAATGAGGTCATAAAAGATGCTAAATCTCCTGCAGTTAATATATCTTTACCCGCAATATTAACCTTAACCATCTCTGAATCAGATGTTTCTATTTGACGCTTAAGACGAATCTGTTTTAGATTTAAAATCATTTCAGTAACATCCTCTACAACACCTTTGATCGTTGAGAATTCATGATTTACTCCTGAAAGGTTTATGGAAGTAAAGGCAAATCCTTCCAGCGAGTTCAGCAAAACACGTCTCAAGGCGTTACCAACAGTTAAGCCATAACCCGGCTCTAATGGGCGAAATTCAAATTGACCATGGGTGTCAGTAGTTGAATTAACGATAACCTTTTCAGGTTTTTGAAATTGAAGAATAGCCATAATATTATTTTGAATAAAGTTCCACGATTAGTTGCTCTTTTATACCTTCAGGAATCATATCTCTTTGAGGAACACTTAGAAGTGAACCGGACATATTAGCTTCATTCCACTCAACCCAAGGATATTGGTGTGCAGAACCCGAAAGAGAAGCTGTAATAACCTCGAGGGTTTTAGACTTTTCACGAACAGCAACAATGTCACCTGGTTTAACATGAAAAGAAGGAATGTTAACAACGTTGCCGTTAACAGTTATGTGCCGATGAGAAACTAATTGTCTTGATCCTCGTCGTGTGGGCGCAATACCCAATCGATATACTACATTATCTAACCTTGCTTCACAGAGTTGAAGAAGTACCTCTCCTGTAACTCCTTTGGATCTTGAAGCTCGATCAAATAAATTTCTAAACTGTCTTTCTAAAATACCATAAGTATATTTTGCCTTTTGCTTTTCTAGAAGCTGAACAGAATATTCTGATTTCTTTCCGCGTTTTCTCTGGAAACCATGTTGGCCAGGAGGATAATTGCGTTTTTCTAGAGCTCGATCTGGCCCAAATATGGGTTCACCAAATCGTCGTGAAATTTTTGTTAAGGGACCTCTGTAACGTGCCATTTTTTTTTAATTTAATATTATACTCGGCGTCGCTTTGGTGGACGACAACCATTGTGTGGTATAGGAGTTATATCAACAATTTCCATTACCTCTATCCCACTATTATTAAGACTTCGGATAGCACTTTCGCGACCATTCCCCGGACCCTTAACATAAACTTTAACTTTTCTCAGACCTGCCTCTAAAGCTGGAGTCGCGGCATTCTCAGCTGCCATTTGCGCTGCATAGGGAGTATTCTTTTTCGAACCCCTAAATCCCATCTTACCCGCAGATGACCAAGAGATAACTTGACCTTGAATATTGGTTAACGCAATAATAATGTTATTAAATGTTGAACTCACGTGAGCTTGCCCAATTGCCTCGACTTTGACTTTTCGCTTCTTTGTAGATTTTGTTGACTGTGCCATCAATTATTCAATTATTTCGTTACCTTCTTTTTATTTGCTACTGTCTTTCTCTTACCTTTTCGTGTTCTGGAATTATTTTTTGTATGTTGTCCCCTGAGAGGAAGACCTAAACGGTGTCTTATGCCTCGTTGACAACCTATATCCATCAATCTTTTAATATTCAGTTGAACTTCAGAACGTAGTTCTCCCTCAACCTTAATATTCTCTGAGATAAAATTTCGAATCTCCTGAAGTTGAGCATCAGACCATTCTTGAACTTTAATACTGTAATCCACCCCTGCATTGGAGAGAATTTCACGCGACAAAGATCTACCAATGCCATAGATATATGTTAATCCAATTTCTCCACGTTTATTTTTTGGGAGATCAATACCTGCTATTCTAGCCATTTCTATTCTTTTATTATATAATAATTTTATCCTTGGCGTTGCTTAAACCTTGGATTCTTCTTGTTTATGATGTATAAACGTCCCTTCCTTCGGACGATTTTACAATCGGAACTGCGCTTTTTTAATGATGCTCTTACTTTCATAGTCTTATTTCTTTAAAATAATATCATTTAATATCTGTATGTTATACGAGCCTTGGATAAATCGTATGGTGACATTTCTAATTTTACTCGATCCCCAGGAAGGAGTTTAATATAATGCATACGCATTTTTCCAGATATGTGTGCAGTAACAATATGACCATTTTCTAATTCCACTCTAAACATAGCATTAGATAGATTCTCGGTAATTGTTCCGTCTTGTGTTATACCAGGTTCTTTTGCCATATTATAATGATGTATTTCTTCCACGCATACGGCCACCTTCCATGAGTCCGTCATAATGGCTATTTAACAAATAACTCTCAATCTGCATTAATGTATCAAGGACGACTCCAACAATAATCAAAAGTGAAGTTCCTCCGTAGAACTGAGCCCATTGCATATTTATTCCCAAAGTCATAGCAACAGCAGGTAAAATTGCAATCAAAGCTAGTAAAACAGCACCAGGCAATGTGATTTTTGCGAGAACGTCATCAATGTAATTCCCAGTCGCTTCACCAGGCTTAATACCGGGGACAAAGCCTCCATTTCGTTTCAGGTCATCAGCAATTTGAGTAGTATTGATTTGAATTGCTGTGTAAAAATAAGTGAAGACCAAAATTAACAATGCAAAAACAAAATTATACCAAAAGCCCTGAATATCACCAAAGACATTAACCAACCATGTTGCTCCTGACCCTTCTAAACCTGTATATTGAACAACTGTTAAGGGGACAAACATCAACGCCTGAGCAAAAATTATTGGCATAACACCTGATGCGTTTACTCGTACAGGAAGGTAACTTCTACCTAAAGACTTACCACTGCCTCCAGCCACTCGCTTCGCGTACTCTAAGGGGACCTTGCGAACCGCCTGCGTGATTGCAATAGCAAATAGAAAAACGAGGTATAGGGCCACGAGTTCAATCAAAAATTTAATCCAGCCTCCCCCAGTTGGACTTAATTGAGTAGCTACTTCCTGAAAAAATGCTTGAGGAAAATTGGCTATAATACCAATCATAATGAGAAGAGATATTCCGTTTCCAACACCTTTTTCAGTGATTCTCTCTCCCAACCACATGGCAAAAATAGTTCCAGCGATAATTACGACCCATGAAGCCAACCAGAAAGTTGACATTGGTAACGTAATATTCACACCTTGATAAATTAAATTAGTTATATATCCGGGAGCTTGAGCAGCAACAATAAGAATCGTCAGGTATCGTGTTATTTGATTTAATTTTCTTCGACCAGACTCGCCTTCTTTTTGCATTTTTTGAACAGCTGGAACTGCAAGTCCCGCAAGCTGTATAACAATAGAGGCTGAAATATAGGGCATAATTCCAAGTGCTAAAATAGATGCATTAGCAAAAGCACCTCCTGAAAATGCATTAATCAAGCCTACGAGGCCTTCAGAGGCTTGGCTTTGAAGATTTTCAAGACTGGAAGGATCTATACCAGGAAGAACCACATTTGATCCCAAACGGTATATAAGCAACAGACCCGCAGTAAGCATAAGCTTTTCACGCAGCTCGGTGATGCCCCAGATATTTCTTAACGTTTGGATAAAACGGTTCATAATTACTTTTTAGTTTCCTTTTTAGTTTCCTTTGAAGACTTATTTGTGGTTTCTTTTTTAGCCTCCTTTGTGATTTCTTTTTTAGCCTCCTTAGTGGTTTCCTTTTTCGCCTCCTTAGTGGTTTCCTTTTTCGCCTCCTTAGTGGTTTCCTTTTTCGCCTCCTTAGTGGTTTCCTTTTTAGTTTCTTTAACAATAGAATCTTTCGAAATTTTTACTTCCTCTGAGGCTAAATTTGAATTTATCAGTTCGAACGAACCACCTGCCTTTTCAATCGCATTCTTTGCGGATAAACTTATTTTATTTACTTTGACTTTAACTGATCCTAAAATTTTTCCACGACCCAAGACCTTGACTAAATCATTTTTACTTGCTAGACCGTTTGCAATTAATGATTCTAGAGTTATTTCTTTTACCTTTTTATCATCTATAAGTTTTTGAATGATATCAAGATTAATTACGCGATACTCAGTTCGATTTGGATTTGTAAAACCAAATTTTGGTACTCTCCTCTGCAAAGGCATTTGACCTCCTTCGAAACCTATTTTTTTGCTATAACCTGATCTAGACTTCGCACCCTTGTGACCGCGGCCAGAAGTGCCAGCAGAGCCACTACCTTCTCCCCGTCCAAGACGTTTTTTTGAAAATGTTGAACCTACTGCAGGTTTTAAGTTATGAAGTGACATACTCTATGATTATTATTTTAATTCTTCTACCGTGACTAGATGACTTACTGTTTGAACCATACCCACAATTTGGGCGTTTTTTTTATGCTCCACAGTTTGGTTAATTTTTCGCAGACCCAGGGCTACCATGGTTGCTTTTTGATTTGGAGGGCGATTTATAACGCTTCGTTTTTGAGTAATTTTTAAGACTGACATAAACTCTGATTATTTACCATTAAAAACTTGGGAGACTGATATACCTCTTGACTTTGCAACTTGTTTTGCATCTCTGAGAGAATGTAAAGCTTCAAAAGTTGCTTTTACCAAATTATGAGGATTCGATGACCCCTTTGACTTCGCCAAAACATCGTGAATACCCACGCATTCAAGCACATGACGCATTGCTCCACCTGCGATCACTCCAGTTCCCGATGATGCAGGTCTTAAAAAAACTTTTGCCCCAGCAAATTTCCCGTCTTGCTCGTGAGGAAGCGTTCCTTTGACCACAGGAAAACGATATAAATTCTTTTTTGCATCTTCAATACCTTTATTAACGGCTTCAGATACCTCTTTACTCTTTCCAAGGCCATATCCTCCTATTCCGTGCTCATCACCAACGACTACTATAGCAGTGAAACCAAATGTTCGTCCACCTTTAGTCACCTTTGTAACACGCTGAACACCCACTAGTTTATCTACTAATTCCAAACCACTGGGTTTTACTTTTTTTATGTTTTTATCTTTCATAATCCTAAATCAGAATTTCAATCCAGCCTCACGTGCTCCGGTGGCCAGAGATTTAATACGTCCATGATATAAATAACCTCCTCGGTCAAACGAAACTGTTTCAATACCATTAGATTTCGCTACTTCAGCAATTTTCTTCCCAACTTCAAAAGCCCGCTCGATTTTAGTTCCTGCGATAGGATCTCCAGAATTAGTCAATGAAGTTGCTGTACCTATGGTTAATCCGTTCACATCATCAATTAATTGAGCATAAATTTCTTTACTACTTCGNTAGACCGCGAGCCTAGGACGANCTTCTGTGCCCTTGACTACATTTCGAATTCTTTTGTGTATCCTTTGTCTACGATTCATTTTCTTAGTTCCCATCACTTATTATTTTGCTGCTGTTTTACCAGCTTTTTTACGGACTACTTCACCTAAATATCGAACTCCTTTACCTTTATAGGGTTCAGGCTTTCTGAATGACCTAATCTTAGATGCAACCATTCCGAGAAGTTGTTTGTCATGAGAAGAAAGTTCAACAATTGGATTTTTACCCTTTTCACTTATTGTATTCACTTTAACCTCAGGAGGTATTTGAATACTGATATTATGAGAGAAACCTAATGCCAAATCCAATACTTGACCNCGATGATTTGCTCTNAAACCAACACCGACAAGTTCTAACTTTTTTGACCANCCNTCAGATAGGCCAANAACCATATTCGAAATTAGTGATCTATACAANCCATGATNCGCTCGTTGATCTTTTGAATTTGATGAGCGGGTTAATGTGATAACATTTTCAGANATTTCAACATTAATACCGTCAGAAACCTTTTGAGTTAANGTNATACCCTTAGCTTCTAANGAAACAGTTGAGTCCTTAANGCTNACGGATACACCAGCAGGGANNTTTATGGGNGCATTACCTATTCTTGACATTGATTCTGTACTTTAATAAACATAACATATTATTTCACCACCNATATTTCTATCCCGAGCNTCTTTNTCAGTCATCATGCCTTGAGAGGTACTGACAATTGCTATTCCAAGNCCGTTCTTAACACGAGGTAAAGAGCTGGAAGATTTATAATTACGAAGACCTGGACTAGAAGCCCTATCAATTCCTCGAATTACTGGACGCTTTGAACCTACCTCATATTTTAAAGCNACTTTTAAAGTACCCTGGGCNGTATCTTTATCAACCTTATAACTCGAGATATAACCCTGATCCTGAAGAATNCGGGCGATTTCAGTTTTAACATTGCTAGAAGGTAATTCAACTACTTGATGACCNGCTGATGCACCGTTGCGCAATCGAGTCAAGAAGTCTGCTATAGGATCTGTATACATCTTTTTAACTTTTAATAATAATTTACCAACTTGACTTTTTGACTCCCGGAATCAAACCAGATAAAGCCATCTCACGAAATGTCACTCTCGATAAGCCAAATTGACGCATATATCCTCGAGGACGTCCGGTTATTTTACATCGATTATGAAGACGAACAGGGGATGCATTTTTAGGTAGCCTTTGCAATCCGGCATAATCTCCTGCCGCTTTTAAAGCTTCACGTTTTTTAGCATATTTCGCAACTACTGCTTGTCTTTTGCGCTCTCGCGCTTTCATTGATTCTTTTGCCATATCTCTATTTCTTAAAAGGCATTCCAAATTCCTGGAGAAGCGCTTTGCACTCCATATCTGTTTTTGCACTTGAAACAAGTGTTATATCCATTCCTGATATACGATTTACTTTATCAATTTCTATCTCTGGGAAAATAATCTGCTCTGTAACTCCAAAAGTGAAATTTCCTCTGCCATCAAAACCTTCTTTAATTCCTTGAAAATCACGAATTCGAGGTAAAGAAGAAACGAGTAACCTTTCCAAAAAATCGTACATCTTTGTTCCACGTAGCGTGACTCTTGCACCAACAGGCATACCCTTCCTCAATTTGAAATTTGATATATCTTTTTTTGACTTTGTAGGAACAGCTCTTTGCCCAGCGATTAGAGTCATTTCTTCTACTGCTGCATCTACCAACTTTTTATCTGCAACAGCAGCACCAATACCCTGACTTAGAACTATTTTTTCTAATCTCGGAACTTGCAAGTTGTTCGAGTATCCAAATCGTTCTTTCATGGCTGGAACAACCCTATCTTGGTATTCGTTTTTAAGTTTTGATTCCATATCTAAATTGTATCACCTGTTTTTTTCGAGAAACGCACCATTTGTCCCTTTTCATTTAACTTATGTCCCGTACGAGTTGGGTTACCACTTCCTTCCACTAACATTAGGTTAGAGACATGAATCGGAGCTTCCATCTTAGAAATTCCTCCCTGAGGGCTGTTAGCTGAAGGCTTTTGATGTTTCGTGACCATATTTAGTCCCTCTACCACTGCCCTATGCTGTTTTGGTATCATACGTATAATTTTGCCAGACTTTCCTTTTGAAGTACCAGCTGTAACCATTACCGTATCGCCTGTTTTAATGTGAAACTTTGCCATCTTTTTATAAATTCTTAAAGCACCTCCGGTGCTAAGGATACAATTTTCATGAATTGCTTGTCTCTCAACTCTCGAGCAACGGGACCAAAAACACGAGTACCACGCATTTCACCTGTTGGATTCAANAGAACACAAGCATTATCGTCAAAACGAATATATGATCCATCAGGACGCCTAACCTCTTTCTTTGTCCGNACAACAACAGCNGTTGCAACNGTACCTTTCTTGGCTCCACCTGAAGGCATAGCATCTTTGATCGTAACGACAATTTTGTCTCCCAAACCTGCATATCGTCGCTTTGTACCTCCTAACACCCTTATGACCAAAACTTCTTTGGCACCGGTGTTATCTGCAACTTTTAATCGTGATTCTGTTTGTAACATTTTACTTTGCTCTTTCCAATATTTCTATTACTCGCCAAACTTTTGTTTTACTCAACGGGCGTGTCTCCNTAATTTTTACTGTGTCACCACTATTGCAATCGTTTTTCTCATCATGCGCATGAAATTTGTTACTATAAGTAACAAACTTTCCATACATAGGATGTTTAACTCTTCGAGATACCCTTACAGTTACGGTTTTATCCATAGAATTACTTGTAACAATACCAATTCTTTCTTTTCTCAAATTTCTTTTGTCTTCCATGAATTATTTTGAATTACGTTTAGACATTTCCATAGTGAGCCTTGCGACTATTTTTCTTGTACTTGCTATCCTCATNGGATTCTCTAGNGGACTNANACGATTTTTTAACTTCATATCTTCNAGCTCTTTTTTCAAATCATGAAATTGCTTTGAAAGNTCTTCTTCACTTAGGTTTCTAATTTCATTCATCTTCATAATAACTGTAGATTAAGAGTTAGTAACTAAATCTCTGCGTGTAACCAATTTTGTCTTGACCGGCAATTTCTGAGCTGCCAATCTTAACGCTTCAACTGCTACTTCCTTTGAAACACCGTCACATTCAAATAAAATTCTTCCTGGTCTCACAACAGCTGCCCAATATTCAACTGATCCTTTACCCTTACCCATTCGCACTTCTAAAGGCTTTTTAGTAATCGGCTTGTCTGGGAAAACTCTAATCCATAATTGACCCTCACGTTTCATGTATCGCGTCGCTGCAATACGTGCAGCTTCGATTTGTCTCGCAGTCATCCAAACCTCTTGCATAGATTTAATACCATAAGCTCCGAAAGCCAGTGTTGAGCCTCGTTGAGCATTTCCTTTCATCCTACCTTTGAAGGTCTTTCGAAATTTTGTCTTTTTAGGTTGTAACATATCTCTTTATGAATTATGCTTTTCTATTATTGCGCCTATCATCATTGTTTCTTCGATTACCTGCATTTGGTCGGCCTTTGGAGTTTCCTCCGGCAGGAGCACCAGATTTTGATCTGCTTGAAATACCAAGAACATTATTGAGGTCACGCTTACCATAAACCTCTCCCTTCATTATCCAAACTTTNACACCTATCCTCCCGTANGTAGTATGGGCCTCTGACCAATGNTAGTCTATNTCTGCACGAAANGTNTGCAAAGGTGTNCGTCCATCCTTAAACTTTTCCGAGCGAGCTATNTCAGCACCATTCANCCTTCCACTCAATTGAACNTTAATACCTTCAGCACCCATTCTCATCGTCGAACCGATACTCATTTTNACCGCTCTNCGAAAGGAAATACGNCCCTCAATTTGACGAGCNATAGAGTCTGCAACTAGCTTTGCATCNAGTTCAGGCCTTTTTATTTCGTGAATATTGAGTTGAACATCTTTTTTTGTAAGTTTCTTTAATTCTTCACGAAGTTTTTCAACTTCTGAGCCCCCTTTTCCAATGATTACNCCGGGNCGAGCGGTAGCAATAGTTACCGTAACCAACTTTAAAGTACGCTCNATAATTATTCTAGATACATTTGCGCGCGACAGACGNGCGTGNAAATATTNTCGGATTGCAGCATCTTCAGCTAATCTATCACCGTANTTTCTNCCACCAAACCAGTTAGANTCCCATCCACGGATGAAACCTAATCGATTACCAATTGGATTCGCTTTTTGGCCCATTATTTAACTTCTTTAACTTCGGTTAGACTTGAATTATCGACGCTATGCGCTTCACCCACAACTAGAGTAACGTGATTTGATCGCTTTCTGATTCGGTGAGCACGCCCTTGCGGAGCAGGCTGAACACGCTTAAGCATTCGTCCGCTATCAACACTAATNGTTTGGACAATTAATTCTTTTTCATCCATTGAGACACCTTCATTTTTTGATTCCCAATTACTTAAGGCAGAAACAAGNAATTTNTCTAGTCTAATGGATGCCTCTTTNCCATTGTTTTTCANAGCAAACAAAGCNTTTGAAACTTCCATTCCTCTNATCATATCGGCAACCAATCGCATTTTTCTGGGAGAGGTTGGACAATTATTAAGCTTTGCAGAGGCAATATTTTTTCTTGCCTCCTTTAACTCCGTTGCCTTATTTTGTTTACGAGAACCCATAATTTATTTTTTACCCTTATCTTTTTTTCCAGCATGACCTCGAAAGGTTCGTGTTGGNGAAAATTCACCTANTTTGTGTCCGACCATATTTTCCGTAATGTATACAGGAANAAAAGTTTTTCCATTATGAACAGCTATTGTCTGTCCAACAAAATCNGGACTAATCATGGAAGCCCGAGACCAAGTTTTNATAACACTTTTTTTACTNGAGGCNGAGTTTTCAATCACTCGTTTCTCTAGCTTAAAATTTATAAAAGGTCCTTTTTTTAATGATCTTGCCATAAGTTATTTTTTCCTTTTTTCAATTATNTAACGATTACTTTCCTTTTGTTTTGCTCGAGTTTTGAAACCTTTTGCTGGAATACTGTTACGAGATCTAGGATGACCTCCAGAAGCCCTACCTTCACCACCACCCATAGGATGATCAATCGGGTTCATGGCAACACCTCGCGTTCTTGGTCGTCGGCCAAGCCACCTGCTCCGGCCAGCTTTACCTCCAACAATTTGAGCATGATCNCTGTTGGAAACCACCCCAACTGTCGCCATACATTCAACTAAAATCATNCGGGTTTCGCCTGAGGGCATTTTCAATGTAGCATACTTACCATCACGAGCAGCCAATTGAGCAAAGGAACCTGCAGAACGTGAAATAACCCCTCCCTGGCCGGGTCTTAATTCTATGTTGTGAACAGTTGTACCTAAAGGTAAATCAGATAGCTTTAAAGAGTTTCCTAATTCGGGGGAAGCATCCGGACCTGATACAATTTTTTGACCTAATTGAAGTCCGTCAGGCGCGATAATGTATCGCTTTTCTCCATCTGCATAAACAACTAAGGCTATGAAAGCAGATCTATTGGGATCATATTCAATTGACTTAACAGATGCCGGGATACCAAACTTTTCACGTTTGAAGTCGATAGCACGATAACGTTTTTTAGAGCCACCACCGAGATAGCGCATAGTCATTTTCCCTGTGTTATTTCGACCACCACTTCGTTTTTTAGGCTTTGTTAAAGACTTTTCAGGAGAAGTTGCCGTGATGCCATCATAATCATTGACAACACGGAAACGCTGACCTGGAGTAATTGCTTTTAATTTTCGAACACCCATTTTTGGTTATAGATTAGAATAAAAATCAATGGACTCTCCACCTCGAACATCAACAACTGCTTTTTTATATGCTGGTTTGTTACCTGATAACGTACCAGCTTTTGTATAGCGAACAACTTTTTTCGCAGGAACGATAAGAGTACGAACGTTTTCAACATTCACATTATATGCCTCTTCGACTGCCTTCTTAATTTCGACTTTATTGGCTTTTCTTGAAACAACAAAAGTGTACCTGTTCATCGTTTCTGAATCTGCAGATGCTTTCTCGGTTATTACAGGTCGAATCAATATACTTTTCATTATTTCGTCATTAATGCCGTTTCAATTTTCTCTATTGCGCCCTCAACAAGGATCAAAGTGCCTGCATTTAGAATAGAATAAGTATTTAATTCTGAAGCAGTTACAACATTTGACCCCTCAAAATTGCGGGATGACAAATATACGTTTTTATCTGGCTCGGGCAACACAACCGTACATTTCTTTTGTGAAAAACCTAGCGCACCTAAAAATGCACTGTATTCTTTTGTCTTGGGCTCTTTAATCGAAATGTTATCAATGACAAAGATCTGGTCTTCTGCAGCCATCATACTCAAAGCAGATTTCCGGGCAGCGATTTTGAGCTTCTTATTCAACTTAAAGCCATATTCATGCGGCCTTGGACCAAAGACTGTACCTCCTCCTCGATATAAGGGAGACCGCATACTTCCATGTCTTGCACCACCTGTACCTTTTTGCTTGTGAAGTTTTTTGGTAGTTCTAGAAATTTCTGAACGCTCTTTTGCTTTATGNGTTCCTTGTCGCTGATTTGCCAAATATTGCTTAACATCTAAATAAACCGCATGCTCATTTGGATCAACTTTGAATACACTATCACTAAGCAAAGCTTTTCTTCCTAAATCTTTTCCTTTTTGACTAAAAATATTTANTTCCATTATTTCTCAACAATTAATAGTGACTGCTTTGCTCCAGGGACGGAACCCTTGACAACCAAAAGATTCTGATCCGGGTCGACTTTCAGAACTTGAAGGTTTTGAATTTTGACTCTTTCGTTACCCATTCTTCCACCCATTCTGGTCCCTTTGAAAACTCTAGAAGGGTCTGAACCAGCTCCTATCGAACCTGGGGCTCGTAATCTATTGTGCTGACCGTGTGTAGCCTGACCNACTCCNGCAAAACCATGTCTTTTAACAACACCTTGAAATCCTTTTCCTTTCGAGGTTCCAGCAACNTCAACATATTCTCCTTCTATGAANATATCAACTGTCAATGTATCNCCCAAAGAAACTTCATTTTCATCAAAATCACGAAATTCAAANTGATTTTTTTGAGGCTCTGATTTCGACTTTTTAGCGTGCCCTATTTCAGATTTAATTGGGCGCTTTTTNGCTCCAAAAGCTATCTGCACAGCAGCGTAACCATCGACATCTTTTGNTTTAATTTGGGTCACCAAACAGGGNCCCAATTCGATGACCGTACAAGGGTAGTTTTTTCCATCCTTGTCAAAGATGCTGGTCATTCCGATTTTCTTGCCAATTAGTCCAGGCATGATATTTACGGTTATGAGTTAAACTTTAATTTCTACTTCTACACCACTAGGCAATTCCAACTTCATCAAAGCGTCAATTGTCTTACTGGAGGATGAATATATATCCAGAAGACGTTTGAAACTCGANAGCTCAAACTGCTCGCGTGCTTTCTTATTTACATGAGGCGAACGAAGAACAGTGTAGATGCGCTTGTTCGTCGGAAGAGGAATAGGTCCATTAATAACAGCCCCAGTACTCTTTACTGTCTTTACAATTTTCTCTGCACTCTTATCGACCAACATATGGTCGTAAGACTTTAGTTTTATTCGAATTTTTTGACTCATTACTCAACAATAAAAATTATTTACTTCCTTTTACATTNTCAATGACTTCTTCAGAAATCCCCTTTGGNGTTTCAGCGTAATGACTGAATTCCATAGATGAACTACCTCTACCTGAGGTTATNGTTCGAAGGGTGGTAACATAACCAAACATTTCACTCANTGGAACTTTAGCGTGAACAACAGAGTCTCCATCTTTGGTATCCATTCCTTCAACCATTCCTCTTCTCTTATTTAAATCTCCAACAACATCACCCATTGAAGTCTCTGGCATAACAACCTCTATCTTCATTAATGGCTCAAGAATCATAGGCTTAGCTTTCCTTGCCGNTTCTCTAAAACCTAGCTTTGCAGCTAATTCAAAAGACAAAGCATCGCTGTCAACAGGATGGAAGGATCCATCTTCTAAAGTCACTTTCATAGAATCAACGCCATAACCAGCGAGCGGCCCATTGGACATAGCATCCTTAAAACCCTTTTCAACAGCAGGAATAAACTCTCTTGGGATGTTCCCACCTTTGATTTTATTAATAAATTGTAAACCACCTGCTTCAAAATCTTCATCAGCAGGACCTATTTTGAAATCAATATCCGCAAACTTACCACGACCCCCTGTTTGCTTTTTGTATTGCTCTCTATGGCCTGTTTCAGCTGTAAGGGCCTCCTTGTATTGAACTTGAGGCGCTCCCTGGTTACATTCAACTTTAAATTCTCTTCTCATTCTATCCACGAGTATATCTAAGTGAAGCTCTCCCATTCCAGAAATAACAGTCTGTCCCGTTTCTTCATCAGTAGCAACCCTGAAAGTAGGGTCTTCTTCTGCTAATTTCGCTAAAGCGACACCCATTTTATCCATATCAGCCTGAGTTTTTGGCTCTACAGCTAAACCAATTACCGGATCTGGAAAAGTCATAGATTCGAGGACAATTGGGCGCTTTTCATCGCATAAAGTATCACCAGTGCGGATATCCTTAAATCCAACTCCAGCACCAATATCACCAGCCTCTATTGAATCAATTGGATTCTGCTTATTCGAGTGCATTTGAAAAATTCTGGAAATTCTTTCTTTTTTATCNGTTCTTATATTTTTTACATATGAACCAGCATCTGTCTTACCTGAATACACACGAAAAAAACACAATCTTCCAACGAAAGGATCCGTAGCAATTTTGAAGGCCAAGGCTGAAAACGGTTCTTTTGAGTCTGGCTTACGCATCTCTTCTTCTCCTGTATCAGGATTTGTTCCCGCAATAGCTTCGACATCTAGAGGTGATGGCATAAATGACATTACAGCATCTAGCATTGTTTGAACTCCTTTATTTTTGAANGCTGAACCACATAAAACTGGGGTTATCTTTTGCGCAATTGTAGCTTTCCTGATTGCCGAAACTAATTCTTCACTGGTAATTTCATCTGGATTATCAAAAAACTTTTCCAGCAGTGAGTCATCAAATTCCGCAACTGACTCAACAAGTTTCTCTCGATACTCGCTAACTGTCGCTTTAAGCTCCTCAGGAATATCAATCTCTTTAAAAGTCATTCCTTGGGTTTCATCATCCCAGATAATTGCTTTGTTTTCAAGAAGATCAACCACTCCTCTAAACTCAGCTTCTGANCCAATAGGAATNTGAAGAGGAACCGGNTGACCCTTTAATTTTTCATCAATTTGTTTTACAACACTGAAAAAATCAGCACCGGTNCGNTCCATTTTATTTACAAAAGCAATTCTAGGAACACTATANTTAGTGGCCTGCCTCCANACTGTTTCTGTTTGAGGCTGNACACCTCCAACGGCACATAATAATGCNACAGCNCCATCTAAAACTCTNAAAGATCTCTCAACTTCTACAGTAAAATCTACGTGCCCAGGAGTGTCAATAATATTGATTTTATACTCTTCTGTATTCGATAAATCTTTTCCTTGGTTTGTCGGGAATCTCCAAAAACAAGTAGTTGCAGCGGAAGTAATTGTAATCCCACGTTCTTGCTCTTGCACCATCCAGTCCATGGTCGCTGCACCGTCGTGCACTTCTCCTATCTTGTGAGAAACCCCCGTATAGTATAAAATTCGTTCTGTTGTGGTAGTTTTTCCCGCATCAATGTGGGCCATAATACCAATGTTCCTTGTGAATTTGAGATCGCGTGATGACATTATNGANANTATTTAAAATCGGAAATGAGAGAATGCTTTGTTAGCTTCGGCCATACGATGCACGTCCATACGCTTTTTCACTGCAGCTCCCTCTTCCTTTGCAGCAGCCATGATTTCTGCTGCTAGCTTGGCAGCCATACTTTTTTCATTTCTCGCTCGAGAATAACCAATTAACCACTTCATAGCCATTGAAATCTTTCGCTCAGGTCTTATTTGTTGGGGTATTTGAAATGTNGAACCACCAACTCGTCGACTTCTTACCTCAACATGCGGCATAACGTTGGTTAGCGCTGTTTTCCATTGCTCAAGACCATTAGCTTCTTCAGACTTTTCAGAAATTATATCAATTGCATCGTAAAAGATTGAGTACGATGTAGATTTTTTTCCGTCAAACATTAAGTTATTTACAAAACGTGTCACCAAAGGATCATTAAATTTTGGATCCGGTAATAATGGGCGCTTCTTCGCACGAGTCTTTCTCATTTCAGTTTATTTTTTAGCTTTTGGACGTTTCGTACCATACTTGGAACGGCGTTGCATTCTTCCACTCACTCCTGCAGCATCTAATGCTCCACGAACGATATGGTATCTAACACCAGGCAGATCTTTAACTCGACCTCCACGGACCAAAACTATCGAGTGCTCCTGAAGATTATGACCCTCGCCACCAATGTATGCATTGACCTCATTACCATTGGTTAACCTTACTCTTGCAACTTTCCTCATTGCCGAATTAGGTTTCTTTGGAGTGGTTGTATAAACTCGCGTGCATACCCCTCGACGTTGAGGACAAGAGTCAAGCGCTGCTGACTTACTCTTCTTTTCTAATTTTACTCGTCCTTTCCGGACTAGTTGATTGATAGTTGGCATTCTTTAATTGTTTTGGTTTTCGTCGCTACAATATTTTACCCTCGTTTTTAAGGGACTGCAAATGTAGATCTTTTTATTTAACTATCAACTCAGATTTTTAATACATTTTTAAACTTTTTATCGGCCTTCATAAAACATACCTTTGAAACCTTCATATGGCTAATTATTTAAAAGCTCTAAATCCAGTTCAACTAAAGGCCGTCAAATGTACTTCAGGACCAGTAATGGTTATTGCTGGAGCTGGCTCAGGGAAAACTCGCGTTTTAACCTATCGAATCGCCCATTTAATGGAATCCGGAGTAGATCCTTTCAATATTCTGTCATTGACTTTCACCAATAAAGCGGCGAGAGAGATGAAAGAGAGAGTTGAGAAACTTATTCATGATTCTGATGCAAAAAATCTATGGATGGGAACATTTCATTCAGTTTTTACAAAAATCCTGAGAATTGAAGGATATCGATTAGGTTTTCCCTCGAATTTTACGATTTATGATGCCGAAGATTCAAGAAAAGTAATCAGCGATGTTATAAAGGAACTCGGGCTTGAAAAAGAAATCTACAAAGCAAAAAGTATATCCAGTCGTATCTCGACTTATAAAAACAATTTAATTACCCCCAAAATATATTTAGGAAGGGCAGAACTTCAAGAAAGTGATTCAGCTGCAAGAATACCAAAACTAGGTGAAATATATTCTTTATACATGGAGAGATGCTTTCGAACGGGAGCAATGGATTTTGATGATTTACTCGTGAAAACAAATGAACTTTTTATAAAATTCCCAGAAATTCTCTTAAAATATCAAGAACGATTTAAATATATTCTTGTTGACGAATATCAAGACACCAATCATTCTCAGTATTTAATTGTCAAAGCTTTGGCAAGTAGGTATGAAAATATTTGTGTAGTAGGAGATGATGCGCAGAGCATTTATGCGTTTAGAGGAGCAAATATTCGAAATATTTTGAATTTTCAAAAAGATTATAACCAAGCCAAGCTTTTCAAACTTGAACAAAATTATAGAAGCACTGAGCACATTGTCAAAGCCGCAAATTCCCTCATAAAAAAAAATAAAGATCAATTAGAAAAAAATATTTGGACATCAAATCCTCAGGGAGATAAAATAATCATTCATAAAAGTGTAAGTGATTCAGATGAAGGGAATTATGCAGCCAAGATAATTTGGGAAAAAAATATAAAAGAGCATACATCCTTTGATAACTTTGCAATTCTATATCGAACAAACGCTCAATCCAGAGCATTTGAAGACTCATTAAGAAGAAAAAATATTCCTTATCGAATTTTTGGCGGTCTTTCTTTTTACCAAAGAAAAGAAGTTAAAGATATAATCTCGTATTTGAGGTTAATTGTGAATCAAAAAGATGATGAAGCATTTAAACGAATAATAAACCTTCCAGCGCGTGGAATAGGTGAAACAACCTTAGCTCGACTCAAAATTGCTGCTAATGAGCACGAAACATCTTTGTGGGAGGCAGCAATAAACTCAGCTAACTGGGGACTGAAAATAAATAAACCTACAATAGAGAAGCTTTTAGCTTTTTGCGACCTGATTAAAAGCTACAAGATCATTTCTCTTGAAAAAGATGCTTTTGAACTTGTAGAAAATGTAGCGCGAACAAGTGGGATTATCAAATTCTTAAGCGATGACAAGACTCCGGAAGGGGTTATGCGATACGAAAATGTTCAAGAACTTCTAAATGGAATCAAAAATTTTGTAGAAGAACAGCAGCAAATAGAGAATGGAAATCCAAGTATTGAATATTTCCTGGAGGATATTGCTTTAATAACCGAAGCAGATCGAAATCAAAAAGACGACCGCCCAAAAGTAAACTTAATGACCATTCACCTCGCAAAAGGCCTAGAATTTGAAAATGTTTTTATTGTAGGAATGGAAGAAAATCTTTTCCCATCAATGATGAGTTTAGGTTCAAGAGATGACCTTGAGGAGGAGAGAAGACTTTTTTATGTAGCAATCACAAGGGCCAAGAAAAGCGCATTCCTAACTTATTCTCATATAAGATATCGATGGGGTAAGCTAATTGATTGCGAACCAAGTAGATTTCTTGAGGAGCTAGATGAGAAACATTTAAATATTGACACTCCAAATTACGTTCCTAATCATTTAGGACAAGAAAAAATAAATACATTTAGCGTAACTTCGAAGAATTCAAATAAAAACATTTACCAACAAAAAAAGCGACAAGAAAAAACTTCGATACCAAATAATTTTGTAAAATTTAGGAGACCTCATAATCTAAAGCCTATTGAAAAGAATCAGAGATTAGAGAGTTCTTTTAATAAAATAAATTCATCTTTAGTCCCGGGGAATCGGGTTATTCATGATCGTTTTGGTTCAGGTACAATTAAAGAAATATCAGGAGAAAATATGGATCAAAAAGCAACTATTATCTTTGATAATGTTGGTGAAAAAAAGTTACTATTAAAGTTTGCCAAATTAGAATTAATAAATTAATGGATACTGAAAAAATTGCGGCCCTTTCATTAGACTATAATACCGACAGAGAGCAACTAATCATGCCAGAATATGGCCGACATGTTCAATCAATGATAGAATATTGTCTATCAATCTCTGAAAAAAATCATAGAACAAAAGTAGCTCACACAATTGTTGATATTATTGGTAATCTAAATCCCAAATTACGGGATAGTGAAGATTACAAACATAAGCTTTGGGACCACCTCTTTGTGATGTCAAATTTTAATTTAGACGTCAATAGCCCATATCCAATAATGACAAAAGAAAAATTAAGCCAACGTCCGGATAATGTTGCTTATCCCAAAAAAAGCCGTACACATCGATATTATGGAAATGTTTTACAAAATATGATTCATACTGTTTCTGAGTTGCCCAAAAGCTCAGAAAGAGACATTATGGAGTTTGACATAGCAAATCAGATGAAACGAGCATATTTATCGTGGAATAAAGATTATGTTGATGACTCAGTAATATTCTCTGAATTAAAAATCTTGTCTGGTGGAAAACTAGGGTTAAACCCCTCGCTCCTAACAGTTGCAAAAGGAGTGAAATCTCAAAATGCACCGCTGAATACAAAATCAAAAAAGAAAAAAAAGCCCCAATTCAAAAGAAAAGGAAATTACCCTTCAAGGACTAAATCAAATCATAGTGGGAAGTTTTAAAATTACTGGTGGAAAGAAATTAAAAGGAGAGATAAGTCCTCAAGGTGCAAAAAATGAAGTGCTTCAAATTCTTTGTGCAGTATTACTTACCAAAGATGAAGTTAGAGTTTCCAACATTCCAGACATTTTAGATGTAAATAAGCTAATAGAAATTTTATCCGATTTTGGGGTCATTGTTTCTAATATTTCTCCAGGAGAATATTCTTTTTGCGCAAAAAATATAGATTTAAAATTTTTAAAATCAGAGAAATATAAGAAAAAAGGTTCTTCTTTAAGAGGCTCAATAATGTTGGTAGGACCTTTACTTGCTCGTTTTGGAATGGGATTCATACCAAAGCCCGGTGGGGACAAAATCGGAAGAAGAAGGTTGGATACACATTTTTTAGGTTTAATGAAATTAGGCGCAAAATTTAAATTTGAGCAAGATTCAAATTTTTATGGTGTGGAAGCTCCAAAAGAAGGACTGAAAGGAGCATATATACTTTTAGATGAGGCGTCTGTTACTGGAACGGCGAATATTCTTATGACTGCAGTTCTCACCCCTGGTAAAACGACAATATACAATGCAGCTTGTGAACCATACCTTCAACAGCTTTGTCATATGCTCATAAGAATGGGAGCAAATATTAAAGGCGTCGGAAGTAATCTTTTAGAGGTTGAAGGAGTCTCTTCCCTGAAGGGAACCTCACACAAATGTCTTCCTGATATGATTGAAATAGGAAGTTGGATCGGACTCGCTGCAATGACAGAAAGTGAAATAACGATTAAAAATGCGGGTGTAAATTATTTAGGAATTATTCCTGACGTTTTCAAGAAACTTGGAATTGATTTAAAAATCATTGGAGATGACATCTTTATACCTAGTCAAAGAAATTACACAATCGGATCTTATTTTGATGGTTCAATGGCGACGATAAGCGATGCACCCTGGCCAGGATTTACCCCAGATTTACTTAGTATAATTCTCGTGACTGCAACTCAGGCGAAAGGCTCTGTTTTAATTCATCAGAAAATGTTTGAAAGCAGGTTGTTTTTTGTTGATAAACTAATCGACATGGGAGCTCAAATTATTTTATGCGATCCACATCGAGCAACTGTAATTGGGTTAGATAAGAAATTCCCTTTAAAATCAACTACCATGACCTCCCCAGACATTCGCGCTGGCATAGCACTATTAATTGCTGCTTTGAGTGCTGAAGGAACGAGCACAATTCATAATATCGAACAAATTGACAGAGGTTACGAAAAAATAGANCNTAGACTNCAAGAGCTTGGCGCCGATATTCAAAGGNTTAGCTGAATAAATCTTGGACTCGCTGAAAAAATCCTTTATCCNATTTACCTGGATTNGGTTTGAAATTGTCAGATTCTCCTAGCTTATTAAGGGCAGATTTCTCTTTAGACGTTAAAGACTTTGGAGTCCAAACTGAAACATGGACTAAAAGATCACCCATCCCGTATCCTTCAACACTTGGAAGTCCTTTACCTTTTAATCTTAAAGTCTTTCCTCCTTGTGTTCCAGAGTCAATTTTCATTCTTACTTTACCATTTATACTGGGTATCTCGACGGTTGTTCCCAGAGCTGCGTCAGGAAATGAAATATATAACTCGTAATGAAGATGCTGACCTTCTCGGATTAATAAATCATCAATCTCTTCTTCAATAGAGACAATCAAATCGCCAGCCGCACTTCCNCCTGGACCATGGTTNCCTTTACCTGCAACACGTAATTGCATTCCATCCTGAACCCCGGGAGGTATCTTTACACTCACAATTTCTTCAACTTTCTCTAAACCATCAGCACCGACTCCAGGAGGTCTTTTATCAATCATCTTTCCAGAGCCGTTACAAGCGCTACAAGCACTTGCCGTACGCATTTGTCCTAAAATAGTATTTTGAACCCGTGATATTTGACCTGACCCATTGCAAACAGTACATGTTTTAAAAGTAATCCCTTCAGCAGGAGTCGCTCTTCTTATTTTTATTTTCTTCTCAACTCCAGCTGAAATATCCTTCAAGTTTAGCTTAACGCGAACCCTTAGATTGGCACCTCGCATGGCTCCACCTCTCGAACTTCCTGCAAATCCTCCAAATCCACTNCCTCCAAAAATATCTCCAAAATGACTGAAAATATCATCCATATTCATTCCACCTTGACCTCCTGATCCAGGACCAAAGGCTTGATGACCGAACTGATCATATTTTTGTTTTTTAGCTGAATCNGANAGAACTTCATAAGCCTCAGCTGCTTCTTTGAACTTTTCTTCTGCCTCTTTGTCTCCCGGGTTTTTATCTGGGTGATATTTTATGGCCAACTTCCGATAAGCTTTTTTTATCTCATCGGATGAGGATGATTTATTCACTCCTAATACGTCGTAAAAGTCTCGTTTATTTGCCATAATTAATTATTGCTATCCGCCACTACTACCTTTGCAAACCGGATTATTTTGGATCCTAATCTATATCCCTTCTCAACTTCATCAACTACCATTCCTTTTTGATCATCTGATACTGCAGGAATTGTTGTTATTGCTTCCATTGTTTCTACATCAAGTTCAGAGCCAATTGTTGATTCTAAGGGANTTAACCCTTCACTTTTTAAAACATTCTTTAATTTTGANTAGATAAGNTCAAGCCCGACAAGCTCTTCTGAATCTTTTGGNAAACTCTTTAAGGCCCTTTCGAAATCNTCTATAACTGGCAAAATTGCTTTNATTACTTTNTCACTTGCAGTAGNCATTAGGTCTAATCTCTCACGAGCGTTTCTTTTACGAAAGTTTTCAAACTCTGCATAAAGTCTCAAATTCTGATCTTTGAGTTCATTAAATTGATCTTCTAAACTAAGTTCTGATGAATCTTCATTGACAGAATCATTGATACTATCCTGCTCATCTACACTTTTCTCAAAATCTTTTGGATCCGATTTTTTTTTACTTTTTCCCATATTTGAAAATATTGTATATCACGAAAAGCAAACAGCCTGCCAAAAATGATCAAATGTCATATTGACAGGCAGTCTATTTAACTCGAGGCGATTAAGTTATTTTTTAAGAGAGGAAAGTGCATTTTCTAGAGCCCCACCTCGTAATCCTTTTGCAATTATTTTTCCTTTACCATCAACAAGAAAAGTCATCGGAACAGCATTAACTCCGTATATAGCAGCACCTTGGGCTCTCCACCCTCTTAGGTCACTAACATGATTTGACCAAACAAGGCCATCTTGAGCAATAGCTTGAATCCACCTTTGTTTTGATTGGTCCAAGCTCACTGAGTAAATTTCAAACCCTTTACCAACACTAAATTTCTCATTCTTAAATTTATTATAAGTTCTTACCACATTTGGGTTTTCTCTTCTACATGGGCCACACCAAGAAGCCCAAAAATCAATTAGGACCACCTTTCCTTTTAAGTCACTTAATTTCATTATTTCNCCATTTGGATTTAAGNAGGCTAATTCNGGAGCTTGATCTCCAATCTTAACATTNGANAGTTGATTATCAANTATTNNAGATGGTTTNACCATTATTTCTGAAGAACTAAATGCAGTNGAAATAANGAGAGTNATGGCAAATAATTTTAAAGGCANATTCATATTTTTTGAAATCTTAATTTTTAAANTCCNCGACCAATTATCGTTATTGGTCCATAATAGCGCAACTCTTTGTCACACTGAAGCAAGAAATAATATGTAGAGGGCGGCAATGGCTTTCCATTGTTATCGACTCCTGTCCATGTATCGTCATAATTTTCTTGTTGATACACTTGCCCACCCCAACGATTTAAAACCCGTAAACTACAAGATTCACCAAAGGAAACTTCTGATAAATCAAGAACATCATTTACTCCGTCCATATTTGCGGTTATTACATTTTGTACATTCGATAAATCTGGAACGGTCTGTCGTGGAAGCCAGAAAATCATGACCGTATCTATTCCTTGACAGCCATATTCATCGGCAACAATAACATAGAAAGTTGTAGAGTCTTGATACTGCCATGATTGAGGATCTTTTATCTTGGAATTATTAAAATAGACCGGTTTATCAGCAAACCAACGGTATAATGAACCTTCAGAAACACTTAAGTAGGCAGTATCATAACGTGCTACCGATGTATCCACTCCAGCATTGACGTCAACTGACCACTGAACCACTGAGATGGTATCATAAACAGTATCTGGACATGTTAAAGAGGAGACAATGAGTCGAACTGGGTATTCACCAGGGAGAGACCAAGATACATTTGAAACACTATCACCCTGGGCGCCAAAAGTATTCGATAAGCTACCAAAATCCCATTGGAAAGTGGCATCCGAAGGAGTACCACCCTGAGCATAAAAAAGTAAGTTTTGAGCTTCAAAACATGATTTTCCTGTGTACTTTATCTCATAGTCTGGTGCATCTAGAATCTTGAATACTTCAAACACTGTATCTGTGCAAACTAATCCAGGATTTATTATTAGCATAACTGAATAAGTTCCCGTATCGGGATATGTATACGAAGGTGATGGAGAAGAGCTGGTATCTGCAGTTGTAGTAGTATCCCCGAAATCCCAAAGATATGATAGAGCGCCTGATGTTTGAGCTTGAAATGTCATTGTTTTTCCATTACACAGAAGACTAGGCTTTTCTGTTTGGGTTAACATATCAGATACAACATTACTTATACAACTTGTAATATTGAACTGATAATCCCTACGAACTTTAGACAAAAGAATGCCATTTTCATACTCAGAAACACAAATTCCCACAACAAATTGTCCTGTCGTGTTTGCAACTCCGGTTATAAAGCCTGTATTAGGGTTGATAGACAAAGCCGGCGCCCCAGGAATAGGCGTTGAGCTCGTTTGAGGGGAAATAAAGGGAATAGCGGTATATGGAGGCGGATCTGCTGAATTTGGACTTGGATTGAATGAAGAACCTCCATTTAAAATGTCACAAAATTCATAAAATAAGGAATCTCCATTTGCGTCTGCTGCTGAAGCGTCGATATTTAGAGCATCTGATTTACATAAAACGATCGGCGGAACCGTAGTAAATTGGGGTGTGCTATTGCAATTATCCATTGATGGAATTTGAATTGTATAAGTATTACCCTTCCCTGATGAAACAATATTCGCAATAGTGGCATTCCTACAACATCGTTGGTAAGAAATTGTATAGCCTCCAACCCTGGCGGGTAGTGATATTGTATGAATATATTCTGCATATTCTGTACAAATATTAGGAGGAGTCGTCAAACATGGGTTGCCCGTTGCCGCAGGGACTTGAACAGTAGCTCCCTTTGAAACAGAGGGATTAAACAATATATTTCCCTGATCATCGAATATGGTAAAATTTACTGACTGATCAAAAGCAGCTCCATTTCCGTTGCAATCGCGATAAATTCTTAGTTTAATTTCATAAGAATTGCCTCCAGAACATGTGTAGGTAATCTCCCCTCCTACTAAATGGGCTCCATTCAATTTGAGTGGAGAAAAAGTTGCTGAAATTATGAATAGAGCAAATGTGGCAATTCTACCTTTAAAAAGCATCCTAGGTTATTTAACTACTTTGATCCAAAGCTTACCCGAATATTGACCCCTTAATCCCGAAGTCCTTGCAGCATCTGCCTCGTAATAACTTGGAAATTTAAGTAAGTAGACATAAAACATATTGTTTCTAGAGTCACGGAAAACATTTGCCTGAATGCCTCTGCTTTTTANCTTCGAGGCCATTCGATTTGCATTTCTCGACTCACCATANACCCCTGCAGTTACNTAATAACCNGAAGAACCTGGTTTTACATTGTTGGCGTAATTCTCGTTACGGTATCCTGAGATTATTCCTTCGTCTTGAGANGATGATCNGTTTGAATTCCATTCTGACTGATTTGAATTCATATTCCCATTATTTCTCGAATCATTACGATTATCACCTGACTGCTGGAGCTTCATACCCTCTTCTTGAATATCTTTTTTNAGAGATTCCTTTTGTTTCTCCAATTCAACTTTTTGAGCGGCGCCAAGTTCATCTTTAAACTCTTCTAATCTCTCGTTTAACAGCTTTTCAGTCTCTTTTGTGGCCTGTCTTTGCTTATTTTTCAAACGCTTCACTTCTGCCTCAAGTCTTGAGTTTTTCTTATTATCTCCAAATTTGTAGGACAACATAAACTCATTCGACATACCTAGAGAAGATGCAAAAGCATTCGTACTAAACTCATGAGAATATCCAACCGATAAAAGTGGAGTTAGATGAACTCCAGCATTTAATGTAGCNGCATAATCACTNCGATACATNGCTCCNACGTATCCNTATTCTCGCATATTAAACATAAGTCCGGCNTCNATTTGCGGTGTAACAAANGCTGCTGNTCTGACAGTGACTATTGGACTCAGAACCATTCTATCTTTTTGAATCTGCAAATCATATTGGGTTGAAGCAACATAGTGGCGAATTAAATGGTATGCCACGGGTCCCGCGTAATTGTTAGAATAGGTGATTGTAGGATTTAGTATTTGCGGCACACTGAGGCCAATTCTAAAATCACTTACTCTTAAGTTTAAACCAAAATTTAAGTCTAAAGTNCCATTCTGATTTCTTGGAAANANAAAGGGATCACCTTCGTTTTTAACTCTTACNCTCGACATGTCAAAAGAATTATTGAGGTANCCTAACCCTAGGCCGAAACTNAGTATCGCAGTTTCGCTAAGTTGCGCGTGATAAGCGTAGTTACCATATATTCCCGAGCGAGATACAATATCCGTAACATCATTAAAGGCATATACCGAATAACCAATTCTTTCCTTATTAAGCGCNCCATTGAATACCAAAGCAGATGTTTCTGGAGCCCCCTCCATACCTTGCCATTGCTGTCTGTGAATCGTAGTCAAAGAGCTAAATCCTTCAGAGCCAGATAAAGCAGGATTTGTAATTTGTGGAGTGAAAAAATAAGATGCATATAAAGGAAGTTGTTGCCCACTGACTCCAAATGCGCTGAAAAGCAAAATAGATATCGATAAGATTGTCTTTTTCATAATTGATCGAGCTTTTTAAGTTCTGAATAAAAGTTATTGCTGATTACGAATTATTGTTATTGCNCCNCGGAAACGAGCATAGTTATTATTGCATANTAAAATGTAATAGTAAGTTCCATCNGGAAGTGGNTCACCACCNATNGTTGTTCCATCCCATCCTGAGATATACTTATTTTGCTCATATACCTTAGCACCCCATCTATTAAANACTANTAGNGAGCAAGAGTCAGATTGNANTAGTTCTGAAAGATCAAAAACATCATTAAANCCGTCTNCATTTGGAGTAATAACGTTCATTACATTTTCAAAATTGGTATCTAGAATAGATGGGTCAAACTGAATTACAACCACGGAGTCTATTCCAAAGCATCCAAACGAGCTTCTTATTTCAACATAATATGTTGTCGTGTCTGAGGTTGGCCTAGTAAGTGGCGAAGCATTATTTGGGTCACTAAAATATACTGGCTTGTCCGCATACCAATAATAACTTGTACCACCAGATGCTCCCAATTGAACTACTTCTCCCGGCATAACAGTTTGATCTAATCCAGCATTGGGGATTATTACTATTTCTGTTATTTCCAGAGTGTCATAATTTGTACAATTATTTAAACCTGTTGCTTCAACAACATAAATGCCGGAATCTTTAGCATAGAAAGAGCTACCTGTATATGAACCTAGTTGCCAACTCCATTGATAGGACAACCCCGAACCCGTAACACCAATTAAAACCGAATCTCCTGCACATAAACCAAGGCTGTCACTGGGAGCAACGTTAACAATTGGTAAAGAAATCACGTTAACTTGTAAGGGACCAGTTGTCCAATCACATGCATCGCTGTTTATGACTAAACGATATTGGGCAGATCCTGAAATTAAAGCNGTATCTACNACTAACTCATATGTTGTATCGTTTGGCAGAGCCTGCCAGGTTGCTGATGAAATTGGAAACATAACTTCCCATTGGTAAGTCCAATCATTTGAGAAAGACTGGGCATGAGATCGCAATAAAGTTGAATCTCCTGGACAAATATCTAAAGATGCAGATNCCTGACCAGCCCAAGGAATGTTTTCAATGTAGGTATCNGGNACAGTATCGACAAAGACTTGAATTGCATAACTCGTATCAGGGCACCCACCTGGATTCCATGCAGTAACTAAGGAATATAATCCTGAGGTCGCAGTAGTAAAATTAGCATTGGTTTCACCTGAGATAGCAATTGGGTAATTNANACCAAACATATCAANAGTGTCTTTTANCCATTGATATGANATGGAAACACCTGGTCCTGCTTGAGGCCCTCTCAATGTAATTGTTTCGGTTTCACAGAATTGCAAAGAATCAATTTGAGAATCCTTATCTAAAACTGTAAGCGTGAACATTCCTGCTGCTATGTGAGAAAGAGATGTAGTAGGCGTGAAAGTATTAATTGTCGTATCTGAAGTTGCTATTGTACAGTTACCTGAACTACCAATAACCCCATAATCACCACTTGAGGTAACGATAAGAGAATCAGCTGTAGCGCCAGAAATTGGAGATCCTGAAGCGGTCCATTGATAACCAGCTAAACCTTTGCTCGCATATAAAACTACCGTATCACCCTCACACATACCCCAATCATTTGAGGGAGTATGACTATTATCAAATCCTCCGATAATTGAATCTATGGAAACCTCAGGAGCCACATTTACTGTCATTCTAATTGTATCTGACCATAATGATGGTGCTGTTGACTTAATCGACAAACTGTAAAAATTATTCGTAGTAATGGTATCAGGGATTATTACCCAAGCCCACTTGACTCCAGCTGAGATCGTATCAGCAACGGTCCCAACTGGCGCTGGAGTAACTGATTCCCATTTGACTATTGGTAACGTATCACTGGAAGATACTGTGAATGTATTCGTATCACCTTCAGAGAAAAGAACATTAAAGTCATTGGACAAATTCATTCCTGGGGAGCCTATTGTCAGTGTCAACTTTAATGAATCACCCGTACACTTCGAAAGGTTTGGGTTNTGAGTCAAATCGAGCGATTGCGAGCTGGCTAGAAAGGAAGAGAAAATTGCAAAAAATAGGNATATTGACCTTAAAGATGACATCATTCTTAANTNGGTTANAAATATNTTTANATGCAAATATAACGCTCAAGTACTGNGCCAAAGACATCANCAGNGNTTTTAGATCTANTTTCTTATTNAANGAGNNAAAATAATGAGATTCNGANAAAGAANAATCAAATTAAATTTATCGCATATTTTAAATGATATTTACTGTTAAAATTCAATTATAAAGATTTAACAATTTCATAGTTAATTATGAACAATAAAAACATATCACTAAGTTTTAAATATGCTATTCAGGGATTTAAAATTGCATTTTTAAATGAATTTAAAATACGCTTACACTGTGCTATTGTTGTGGTTGTCGTAATAGGTGGACTATTATTGAATTTATCAATTTTGGAATGGATCTCCGTAGTTGTCTCCATGGGAATGGTTCTAATCACCGAATTAATAAATACTTCGATAGAAACTTTATCTGACACTTTACATCCAGATGTGAGTGAGGGAATAAAAAATACAAAAGATATAGCAGCCAGCGCGGTCTTAATTGCCTCAACAACAGCCCTTATAATTGGATTAATAGTTTTTATTCCATATTTGTGTCAATACTTCAAAATTTAAAGGTTTGTCGATATTAAAATCAATAGAAAAAAATCGAGAAAAACACAAAAAACTGTGTGACGATATAAGAAAATCAAAAATTTACTTTGACTGGGTTGGAATTTATTGGATGAATTACTCAAACCAAACCTTGGAATTGGGAGTTTTTTCCGGGACTCCAACTGAACACGTATCCATTCCATTCGGTAAGGGCGTTTGTGGACAAGTGGCTTTAACAGGAGAAACCTTAGAAATTGGCAACGTCAAAGAGGAAGAAAATTACATCGCGTGTTCCCTTGAAACACAATCAGAAATCGTAGTTCCCATTTATAAAAATGGCAAATTAATCGGGCAATTAGATATTGACAGTCACTCTAAAAATCCATTTAAACCTGAAGATCATATTTTTCTTGAAAATATCTGCAGATCTATCGCCGAAAGTATTTAAAATATTTTTTGAATTAAACTGAACAAAAGATTTCATCTTGGAATTTAGCTCTAAGCTGTTATTATGCTTATGATTAGTTACCACTAATTCTGAAATATTGTATTTTAAACAATGTTGGTTTATTACAAGTAAAGCCGCAATAGAATAAACCAACAGAATCACCTATTGATTAAACCTTATTGCCTCAACCGGATCTAATTTTGAAGCCATTGAAGCAGGAGCTAAGCCCGATAAGAGACCAATAAATGCAGATAAACCAATCCCGGTAGTAACATTAGCAAAACTTAAAAAAAGCTCAAACTCAGAAAAGCGAGAAGCAATTGATAATAGACCTGAGACAAACAAAATACCCAAAACGCCTCCCAAAAGACTTAAAAGTATACTTTCAACTAAGAATTGAAGCAGAATGAAAGAACTCTTAGCGCCTAGGGCTTTCTGAATTCCAATTTGACCGGTTCGCTCTCTTACACTAACGAACATAATATTTGCTATGCCAAACCCACCAACTAAAATAGAAAACCCACCGATTATGGATCCTGCAATTCCAATAGCTGAAAACATAGTATCCAAACCACCACTGATAACTGAAGATTCATTCATCGAAAAATCATCTTCAGCTCGCGGACTCAATCTACGAATTGCTCTCATGTTAACTCGAATATCGTCTTTGAACATTTTAATTGGAATATTATCTTTTGCTTTGAGCTGTATGGAAGTCTCAGATATTTTATCACCCATAATTGTGACCAAAAGACTGGCAGGAATCCACATTTTTGAATCATCCGACTGCCCCAAAAGATTTGCTCCTTCTTTTTTCATCACACCGATAACAGTGAACTCCCTACCTAATGTTTTAACACTTCTTCCTAGGGGATCTTTTTCCCCAAAAAGCCCGGAAGATATATCGGCTCCAATAACACAAACAGATTTAGCTAACTTATCTTCCTTTTCAGAAAAAAACCTACCATATTTAAGATTTACATCTCTTTGAAATATCAAACCCGCTTCAAATGTAACGCCCTCAATTTTTGCATTCTCTACACTAGAATTTCCATATTTTAAAGTCCCATTGACAGAAGCTGCGAAAGAAATATATTTTGCAGTCGGCACTCCACGGTTAACAATTTTCTTATAATCCTCCAAACTCACCTCAGGTCTCTGAAAATATTTCCACCAAGGATACCCATCAGGATCAGCTCCGCCTCCCCAGGCCCATTTATTAACAAAAACAACATCTGAACCGATACTTTCGACGCTTTCCCGAATATTTTTTTCAAGACTGTCAACTATCGAATAAACAGATATGATAGCGAATATCCCTATTCCAATTCCAAGGAGACTTAAACAAGTTCTTAAACGGTTGTTTATTAGCACATTCCATGCAAATCGATTAGACTCTGAAATAAGCGTAAAAATTTTCCACATGATGACTCAAAATTACAAAGTCGATGAATAGGAATCGCTACATTTGTTTCTTTAAATTCCTTATGGCTATCTGAATTAAAATGACTTTGAAATTAAAACCCATTAAATCTGCTTTAATATCAGTTTTCAACAAAGAGGGCATTGAGTCCCTATTAAAAATTTTAACAGAAGAAGGAGTAAAGATTTATTCCACAGGAGGCACAGAGGACCATATCAAAAAATTGGGGTATGATTGCACCTCTGTTGAATCCATTACAGATTTTCCAAGCATATTAGACGGGCGAGTTAAAACCCTTCATCCAAAAGTTTTTGGGGGAATACTCTGGAGAAGAAATTTGGAGAACGATGCCCAAACAATCAGCTCGATGAAAATTCCCAGTATAGATTTGGTAATTGTTGACTTATATCCCTTTGAAAAGACTGTGAATTCAACTAAAAATGAATCAGAAATTATAGAAAAAATTGATATCGGTGGTGTGTCACTGATTCGTGCAGGAGCAAAAAATTTTAATGATGTATGGACTATCTCATCAAAAAATCAATATAAAAAAGCGATTGAAATAATGACAAGAAATGGGGCAAAAAGCTCTCTTTCAGATCGAAAATTTTTTGCAGCTCAGGCATTTAATCTTTCTGCTCACTATGATTCCTTAATTTCAAATTGGTTAGATCCAGAAATTAAGCCTTTTGGGACAATTAACGGAAAGAAAAAAGAATTACGCTATGGCGAAAATCCTCATCAAAAAGGTTGGTTTATCGGAAATCTTGATTCATTGTTCACCCAGCATAGTGGTAAAGAATTGAGTTACAATAACCTACTGGACATTGACTCTGCGATATCTTACTGTTCAGAAGGTAAAAACTCAACTGTTGTCATAATAAAGCACAATAATGCTTGTGGGTTTGCGATTTCAGAAACACTTGAAGATGCATGGAATAAATCTCTCTCCTCCGACCCCGTATCCGCGTTTGGTTCTGTAATTGCAACAAATAAAAAGATTGATGCTTCAACAGCAAGAAAAATCAATTCTATTTTTTTTGAGGTTTTGATCGCCCCCAGCTATTCAAAAGAAGCTCTCGAAATATTCAGGTCCAAGAAAAACAGAATTATTTTGGAACTTAAAGTTGAAGAATTTCCGAAAACAATTGTTAGATCATCCTTAAACGGCCTCTTATTGCAGACAAGAGATGATCACAGAGATAATGAGAAAGATTTGAGAGTCGTAACTAAGAAAAAACCTTCCTCAAAAGAAACAAATGATTTACTCCTTGCATCCGCTATATCTAAGCATACAAAAAGCAACACTATAGTTCTTGTAAAAGATCAGCAATTAATTTCAAGTGGAACAGGACAAACATCAAGAGTAGATGCTTTGAATCAAGCAATTAATAAAGCAAAATCATTTAACTTAGATCTAAAAGGAGCAGTAATGGCCTCAGATGCATTTTTCCCTTTTCCCGATTGTGTAGAAATTGCATTTGAAGCCGGAATTAATGCAGTAATTCAGCCGGGAGGGTCTGTTAAGGATGAACTGAGTATTAATTTTTGCGATAATAATGAAATGGCTATGGTAATGACTGGTATTAGACACTTTAAACACTAATTATTTAGATATGGGACTTTTTGACTTTTTAACCTATGATATAGCTATTGATCTTGGAACAGCTAATACCCTTATAATTCATAATGATAAAGTTGTAGTTGACGCTCCATCAATCGTTGCAATTGACAGATCTTCCAATGCTATTCTTGCAATTGGTCACGAAGCAATGCAAATGCATGGAAAAACTCACGAAAATATTAGAACTGTAAGGCCTTTAAAAGATGGCGTGATAGCAGATTTTGTTGCTTCAGAACATATGATTCGTGAAATGATCAAAAGCATCCCAGTATTAAAAAAGAAATTACTTGCACCGTCATTGAGAATGGTTATCTGTATTCCTAGTGGAATTACTGAGGTTGAAAAGCGTGCAGTCCGTGACTCTGCTGAGCATGCCAATGCAAAAGAGGTTTATTTAATTCATGAACCCATGGCTGCAGCTATAGGTATTGGTGTTGATGTTCTTGAACCGAAAGGGAATATGATTATTGATATTGGTGGAGGCACTACTGAAATTGCAATTTTAGCCCTTGGAGGAATTGTCTGCGACAAAAGTATCAAAGTAGCCGGAGATGTTTTTACCAGTGATATTGCATACTACATGCGCTCTGAACATAATTTATATGTTGGAGAGAGAACCGCAGAATCAATTAAAATAAATGTTGGGGCTGCGATAGATAATCTAAGCAATCCCCCTGATGACATGTCAGTGCAAGGAAGAGATTTAATAACGGGAAAACCAAAACAGGTAGATATCTCTTACAAAGAAATATCTAAGGCTCTTGATAAATCACTTACTAGGATAGAAGATGCCGTTATGGAAGCTCTTGCTATGACACCTCCCGAATTGTCTGCAGATATATACAATTCGGGTATTTATATGGCTGGTGGCGGGTCACTTTTAAGGGGTCTTGACCAAAGAATTTCTTCAAAAACAGACTTACCGGTATATGTTGCTGAAGATCCTCTCAGAGCAGTGGTGAGAGGCACAGGAATAACCTTAAAAAACTTAGACAAATACCGCACCCTTTTGATGCGTTAAAAAATGCGAAATGTCTTAAGGTTTATTATTCGATACCGCATAATCTCGACACTTATTTTTTTTCAAGTTTTGGGTTTGTCGATAACATATACAAATTCAACCCTTCACCAATCTATTTTTTGGGATCAAGTACTCAATTTTCAAGGAAAATGGAACAATGTTACAGACAGTTGGCGAGGTTATTTTCAACTAAAAAATATAAATGAATCCCTTCAAAAAGAAAATTTAATATTACGAAATCAAATCGGACCAATTCATATTGATTCAAAAGGACTCAATGACACTCTTCAATTTAAATGGATAGACGGGCAGGTCATATACTCAAGTATTCACTTAAAAAACAATTATTTAATCATCAATAAAGGGAGAATGGATAAAATCTCTGTTGGAGATGGAGTTCTTGGAATTCAAGGAGAGGTAATGGGTATTATTGATAAAACCTCAGAACATTTTAGCAGAGTATTACCGATAATAAATAGTGAATCTCGAATTTCGGGCATCGTCAAAAAATCAGGTCATTTTGGTACAATAATTTGGCGAGGTGGCGCGCCAAATAGAGTTAAAATGATTGATTTACCTTTTGAAACCAAATTATTGACTGGAGATACAATTATAAGTGATTCTCGCTCAAATATTTTCCCAACAGGTATGCCTATTGGCTATATATCAGAGGTAATATCTGATTCTGCCAATCAAAGTCAAATTGCTACTTTAGAAATATTCGTTGATTATGCTAAAATTCAACCTATTTATATAGTTAAAAACCATTTGAAATCAGAATTTGAAAAGCTTAGAAAACCATGAAAAAAATTAATAATTGGCTAATTTGGAGTGGTATTTTAATATTCGCTCAATCACTGATTATTAATAAAATTCAAGTATATGGATTTTTAAACCCATATATATACGTTTCCGTATTTTTAATAGTTCCAACCTATATTGGAAAAATACCCTTATTATTAATCGGAGCATTAGTCGGAGGCTTTATGGATCTGACGTTACTAACCGGAGGAATACATTTAATGGCATCAACTCTTACATGCTTCTTTCAACCAAAAATTCTCGGATATATAGTCCCAAGAGCGGATGAAGAAAATCTACCATTTATGCCAAGTGATTTGGGAATACCCAAATGGTTAATTTATTCAGGTTCAACTATACTTATTCATCATACTTATTTATTTTTTGTTGATTCACACAGCTTTAATGCTCCTCTATATTTAATTTGGAGAATAATTATTTCCACATTTGCAACTACAATTTTAACCATGAGTATTCTCTTTTTTGTAAAAAACAAATAGATAAGTAATGAGGAGCAAACTGCTTTTAACTCTTTTAATTGGGCTAACAGTAACATTCGTTTTTAGATTATTTCAAATTCAAATAATCGATTCAAAATATACTCTTGACGCTGCAAATAATGCTCAAAGAATGGAGAAAATATTTGCTCCAAGAGGAATTATTTTAGATCGCGATAGTAACCTTCTTGCTATGAATCAAGCTGCCTACGATATAGAAGTGACGACAAGTTTATTAAATTCCCTAGACACCTCAAGGTTATCAAAATTAATCGGTGTAAATGAAAAAAAAATTAAATCATCTTTAATAAAAGCTCAACGTTATTCTCCATATAGACCAAGTTCTTTAATTCGAGGATTAACAGCTCAAGATTTTGCAAAAATTCAAGAAGAGATAGGTTTTTATCCTGGAATCTCTATGAGAAGAAGAACCTTTCGAAAGTATTCTAACTCAGCATCAGGAAGCGCAATAGGGTATGTGGGAGAAGTTAATGATTATATTTTGTCAAAAAAACCTGAGTATAAATTAGGAGATTATATAGGAATTGCTGGAATTGAGGCGAGCTATGAAAAGTACTTAAGAGGTAAAGATGGAATACAATACATAACAGTTGATAATCTGAATCGCGACAAAGGCCCATTTCAAGAAGGCAAATATGACATTGACCCCGTTCCAGGAAAGAATATAATGACGACTTTAGACTCAAGATTACAAGAATACGGGAAACTACTGATGTCAGGAAAAAGAGGTAGTATTGTTGCAATTTCTCCAGAATCAGGCGAAATACTTACACTCTTATCATCACCAGATTATAATCCCAATTTACTAGTCGGAAGGCACCGTTCAAAAAATTATAATCTTTTATATCTCGATTCAATAAACAAACCTCTTTTTCATCGGGGCTTATTGGCTGTTTATCCTCCAGGTTCACCTTTCAAAATCATCAATGCATTAATTGCATTGGAGGAGGAAACCATAAAACCTTCGACCAACTTCAATTGTATTGATGGTTATCACTATGGCGAACTCCATATAGGATGTCATTGCGAATCGGGACTTGTTAATCTGCGCAAATCAATTTCTCATAGCTGTAATAACTACCATTGCCAAGTTTTCAAAAAAACCTTGGATAAATTTCAATCCACAGCCAAGGGCCTGGATGAATGGGAAAAGCACGTGAGAAGTTTTGGCTTAGGAAATTACCTTGGAGTTGATATCAATTCCGGAAGAAAAGGATTTGTACCAAATTCCGACTTTTATAATAATTATTACCAAAATAAACGATGGAAGGCGCCGACCATTGTTTCTTTAGCAATAGGACAAGGCGAATTAGGGGTCACTCCTTTACAACTATCTAACATGACTGCTATTATAGCTAATAGGGGCCATTGGTTTATTCCACATATTGTTAAATCTATTGAAGGAACCATGATTGATAGTCTTAAATATCTAACTCCAATGAGAACAACTATTAAAAAGAAGCATTTTGATACCGTAATCAAGGGGATGGAAGATGTATTTAAAATTGGGACAGCTAAAGAATCTAGACTTAATGGAATTCGAATTGCTGGCAAAACAGGTACAGCGGAAAATCCACATGGACAAGATCATTCGATATTCATCGCATTTGCTCCTATTGATTCACCTAAAATCGCAATTGCTGTTATTATTGAAAATGGTTATTGGGGATCGCGCTGGGCTGCTCCCATAGCCAGTCTAATGATAGAGAAGTATATAAACGACACTATAGCCAGAACAGACCTGGAGGAGCGTATGATATCCGGAAGTTTGGCAAATGAATATGGTGTGGAAAGTGTTGAAATCAAACTCCCTCATAATTAATGCGAAACGATTCAAATTTATTCGGAAGAATTGATAAGATCACATTAATTCTTTATTATTTTCTGATACTTTTTGGTTGGGTAAATTTGCATGCAACTGTAAATGCAAGTTCTAATTTGTATCATTGGAACTGGAGTAATGAAGCCGGAAGACAGTTGATTTTTATTGGACTTAGTAATATTCTCATTTTTATATTTCTCCTGATTGATCCAAGAATATATGAATTTTTAGCAATACCGGTTTATGGAATTGCTATCATTTTTTTAATTTGTGTGCTGTTCTTTGGCGCAGAAGTGGGGGGAAGTAAAAGTTGGTTGGATATTGCTTCGTTTAGATTTCAACCGTCTGAGCTGGCCAAATTAGGAACCATCTTGATGGTTGCAAAATTATTATCGAAAAGAAATGTGAATCTTAGTGTTTGGAAAGACCGGTGGATTCCGTTTGGTGCTATTTTGTTACCAATTCTATTAATTGGCTTACAACCCGATGCAGGATCTGCAATTGTTTTTTTAGGACTGACATTTGTTTTAAATCGCGAGGGTCTCCCCTCTTACTTTATCCAATTAGGTATAGGAAGTATAATATTATCAATATTCGCTTTGGCTTTTAAAACAAATACCATATTAATCATAATTTTATTCTTTTACATAATCGCTTTATTTATTCAACGAATTCAAAACCGAGTCACCTTGAAGGGCTTGATTCGCCATCGAATATCTTTTCTTATGATAATTGCTATTATTTGGAGTCGTTTTGTAAATTTTTTTTTCAACGAGCTCTTGTTACCCCATCATCAAGTCAGAATAAAACTTTTATTAGGTCAATTAGAAGATACCTCAGCTATAGGCTACCAAACTACACAATCTCTCATTGCTATTGGCTCTGGAGGAATTACCGGGAAAGGTTATATGAAAGGGACCCAAACAAAATTTAATTTCGTTCCCGAACAAGCGACAGACTACATTTTTTGCACTGTAGGAGAAGAGTGGGGGTTCCTTGGTTCAAGTATTTTTTTAACTTGCTTTTCACTTCTCATTGGTAGGATTATAATACTATCAAATCTTCAAAAAAATTCATTTGCACGAATTTTTGGATTTGGTCTCGCATCGCTATTATTTATGCACTTTGCAATTAATATCGGTATGACCTTGGGACTAATGCCAGTTATTGGAATTCCCTTACCTTTTTTTAGTTATGGGGGGACTTCAATAATGGCTTTTACAGCAATGCTATTTATTTTTTTGAGAATGGATTCTTATCGCTGGGAAACCTTGTGACCGGGTTCGAGCTTGAGTTAGGATTAAAAGAAACGCCCCCGATTGTCTTGGATATCTGAGGCATCCACTAGAGACTCGAGCAATTGAGACTGAACACGAGACCTTAATAAATTTACCTGTGAAGCCACTTCAGCAGCTGAAAAATTTGATACAGAATTTTCTGATTTATTTAAAACTCGATATTTAAAAACTCCATTCTCACCTTTAAGAAGCGTTGATTCATAACCCACATTAGATCCTACGGCTTGGCCGATAATGATATTTTCTCGTCCAACAGAGGGAATAAAATTGTTTGTAAGCGAAACGGAATTATTCTTCCATGAGTAAGTTGATTCATCACCATTTGATTTTTCAAAAGAGTCAAATAAATAATTCACTTTAGATCTATTCAATGCTAATGTTTTGAGCTCATCTTTGACATATTCAAGAGGCTTATATCCAGGCTTATAAACTGCTGTTAATTCAGTAACTACATAATTTTTGTAACCGTTATTTACAATTCCAACATCTCCAACAGATCTCTCTTCATTAAATAACCACTTCACAATTTCTCTTGAGTCTCCTTGCAAGCCAGCAATGGATTGATCCGTTGAATTTGTATTATTATTGGAAAGAAGCATCACCTGATAGTTCTTCGCTATATCCTGGGCATTATCGCCAGACTGCAATGCCTTAGCAAATTCTGCGGCTCTTTTATATATTCCTTGTTCTGTCTCCTTACTCACAGTTACACGACGAAAAACTTGTGCAAGCTTTATTGAAGGAATCTGTCCATTTTGGTCTGTAATATTTATTATATGAAACCCGAAATTAGTTAAGACCAAACCAAGGTCTCCAATATTGTTTCTAAAACAGAAATCTTCAAATGGCTTGGCCATTCTGTTTGTCTTAAACCAACCTAAATCCCCTCCCTGAGATCCAGCAAAAGTATCGTCATTAAGTGTTCCGTTAGCAGACTCAAAAGATATAACTCCTAAGTTCAAGATTTCAAAAATAGAGTCTGCAATTGCTTTGGCAGCACTGAAAGATCGTGTGACCTGAGAACGCTCAGCACCTTCAAAAGAAATCAATATGTGTCTTGCTTTAACTGAATCAGGTAAACTTCGGCGATCCATTATTTTCAGAATTTGGTATCCATTGCCTGTTTCCAAAGGTTCACTTACAAAACCTTCCTTCCTGTCTTTTACTGCATTTCTAAGATTCAAATCTAAAAGTTCCAAATTAGAATAAACATCTTGAAAAGGAAGATCGCTATTGGCCATAACAAATAAGCTATCATCCTCCGAATCCTCGAAATCAGACTTTAAATCTAACAATTCATCAAAAGCCAATGCCCTATCCTCATCTGAAGGGTTAATAGGAAAATCAGCAAACAACATATCTCTTAACTCCGAATCTACCTTAAAATCCTCTTTCGTCATATCATACACAGCTTGATAGTCGCTTTCAGTCAAGTCCGAAATAGAGTCGTCTAATTCAGAAGTTAATGATCCAAACCATTCAATTTCAGCTTCAATTTCATTTCTTGAATTCTCATAATTTTGAAGACTAACAGGTATGTTTAAACCACTTTGAACAGCTGAATAAAACTTATTCGTCATCGCCTCATCTCTTACATTGCTTTCAAAATTTACCCAATTCAGCCATTGGTCATTAGCCTCGGGCGATGACTCACGATTATCACGTAAGTTAGCCAGTGTAGATTTTAATAACTCCTGATCAAATAATCCGGTGTTGGGATCTCTAAAACCATCCATTTGCTGAATACTCGGGTTGAGAGTAATTTGATCCCATAATTCTTCTGTGGAAATTGTAAAACCAAGGTCCTTCTGAATTGTACCGATAATTTCTTTTGTCAAGGTCTGATTCCAAACAACTTCTGAGAGTTGAATAGCGCTAAAAGAGGCGACTTGCTGATTGTTTAATCGTAAATTTTCAATATCCTTATTAAAGTCAAAGTAACTTATTTTATTTCCGTTTATAAATCCCACAGCATCCTGATCCGAATCAAACATACTTGATCCAGAATTTAAAAATTCTCCTAAAATAAATGCTGCTAATGCCGTTCCAATTACCAAGATTACTAGACCTGAACGTTTTCGGATTTTTTCGAAAATTGCCATAAGATTTTTTTTTATAAGGATGCGAATATACAAAGTTGTAGGCATCCATTAATGAGAGATTTTTTGTTTTATTTTAATTTCTATCTGATTTGGAGACCAAAACTCTTCCAATGCGATGAGTATCCATAGTTTCAATTGTAAATTCCCAGTCTTCAATAATAACAGATTCTCCAACTGAAGGAAGATGACCTATTTGAGATCCTATTAGGCCTGCAAGAGTAGAATACGATTCGTTTTCTGGCCAATCAAAAGAGTAATTTGAATTTAAATAATTTACTTCTAAAGACGCATCAAGCCTCCACAAATTATCACCAATTTCTTCTTCTACGTGTTTAACATGATCATGCTCGTCATCAATTTCTCCAAAAAGTTCCTCTACGACATCTTCTAAGGTAATTATTCCTGTTAAAGACCCTAATTCATCAACTACCGATGCCATACTTCTTTTTTCACGTATTAACATCTTAAATACTTCTTGAGCACTCATTGTTTCTGGAAGAAATGAAAGGGGAGTTAAAATAAATGCCAATCGCTTGGGGCGACGAAATAATCCAAATGCATGAACATAAGCAAAAGCATCATCGATATTATCTCGATATACAACTAGTTTGCTTAATCCCGTTTCAATAAATTTTTTCCTTAGTTCACTCATCCCTATTGAGTTTGGAACTGCCATTATTTCTGTTCGGGGGACCATACATGAGCGAATTTTTGTATCACTAAAGTCCAAGGCATTTTTAAATAATTCCACCTCTGTATCAACATTTTTTGAGCTGATACCTTCATCCAAGTAGTCATCGAGGTCTGCTCTACCAAAAACAATAGGATCATACTCTTTTTGATTACCCTTAACCTTTTTAGGCATCAAAAATCGACTCATCCCAGTTAAAATTGTTACAATTGGCCAAAAAAGAAAATAAAAAAAACTTAAAGGCAGAATAAACCAATTTAGAGATTCATTTGATCGATTTCTAAAAAATGCCTTGGGCAAAAATTCTGCGAGAAATAAAACAACAAAAGTGGAAATAAGGGTTTCTATGATAACCGCGAAAGCTGGACTTAAAAATTTCATAAAAAAAGGATCCAATAAAGTCGCAGTTTTTAATCCTACAAACACAAGTGAAATAGTATTACCCATAAGCATAGCGCCAATAAAATTTGAAGGTTTAGATATTAGAAAAGCTAACCACGACGCAAAAACTCCCCCTCTCTTTGATTCAATTTTCACTTGTAGTCTGCTTGCACTTAAAAATGCTAACTCCATTCCAGAAAAAAAAGCTGAGAGTACTAAGGCAAATAATAACTGTATGAAATCAATCATTTTTAATTATCTATTTCATTTTTATTGGATCTCCAACGAGCCTCCATTTTTTTTCTTTGAGACCTCCTTAATTTAAACATGAAAATACCGAGTAGAAAAAAAATCACAAAAACATAGGCCTTTTCACGATTTTCATCCCATTGACTAAAAATCGTTTCCAGAGATAAAATCGATATTACCAACCAAACCCATTCGACGGCTTTTAGTGATTTACGACCAAAATTTGATTTCATTTCAAATCTTTTTTTCTGCTAAAATGTCCCTTCACTTCGAATATGGTATATTCTGAAAGGTCCTCTTCTGAACTGAGCCCCATTCCGACTATTTCTTCTCCATCTTGAATTATTTTCACTCTAGAGTCAGTGTAAAATATTTTTTTATCTCTATCCCAAAATAATTTTTCAGTATGTAAAGTATTTCCACCTTTCTTAGATACAACAACCTTCCCAGTCAAAGTCCATAATTCTTTTTTTATGTCATTTAAGGCATTCACAGCTTCTAAAAATCCTGATTTTTCGCCATTTTCGGTGAGAATTTGAACACGAAGGTTTTTAGAAAACTCTTGTCTAGGGAAGTCCTTTAAATCACTGTAATCTTTTAATTGACCGGCATGAATAACTAGTTTAACTATGCCGCTATCAGAATATGAAATCTTAACACCTTCTTGCTCGATAATTGGCAAACTATTACTTTCTATATTTTTTGTCTTGAAAGAAACCTCATTTGACCAGCCATTAAAAAGGAAGCAAATTAGAAAAAAAATACTAGAACGCAACTCGTACTGTTTCATTAATCCAACAGGGTATTCTGTATGAATCTCCTTCTTTATAACCGAATTGAAAAGATATAGATTTGTCAGGAAATCCATTTCGATAATTCACTATTGCCTTATTCGCACGACTTGAAATTTCAGGATCTACCTGCTTTGCTTTAATTAACTTATTCACTGCAGCCCAATACACAGCATTTTTCTCAAATACATTATTACCACAAGTTCCTGCCGCTTGAGCATAAATACTTGCCCATACCAAATAAATCTCTCCCGAGGATTCGTTTAAACGCGATGCATTAACTATGTGCTTTTTAGCAGAGGGGAGATCGCCGATTTTTTGATTTATAACTGCAATTCGCATGTGATCTCTGGATTTTTTTATTGGATCTACTTCACCTTCGATGGCAATGGAAAAGTACTTTATCGCTTCTTCCCATTTTTCGTTCTTTATACTCAATACGCCCATAGATCGAGCAGATTGGGGAGATGGATCTAAATCATATAGAGACTCAGCAATTTGAAAATATATTGGATTGTCTGTACAATCCGTCAATCCTAATGAATCTAATCGCTCCTTAGAGAGCATTTTCTCTGCTCTCCTTAGCCAAGAGGCATCATCCGCATGGGAAATCAAATTATCCTCATTGTAGATTAATGACAAACGATCGCAGGTCAACAAAGGAGCTATCTTTTTTTCAATATTTGAAAATAATTTATTTACCTGATTTAGTCTCTTTTTATCCGTGCTCAAGATTCTTTTTTCTTTCGAAGAAATTGTTCCCAAAGTATCCTTTTCTGTGAGTAAAGTAATTCTCCGATTCCACTTATTTGTCTGGGCTTCAGCCGATTCCCCTACCATGCTATACCCATTTAATAATCCTTCTGTATCGAGACTATCTACCTTGTAAAGCTTGATGACAGTATTGAAATATTTATTCAGGTAAGCCGTTTGAACTGCCCCCGGGTCAAGGTTCAAAGCAATATTAAACATGTTATAAGCCTCGTAATATTTATCAGGATAAAATCTGTAAAAATCGTAAGCCTTTTTTGCTAGAACCGATGCCTCTTTACCTGGAAAATATCTATTGTAGTCGTCATGAACCTTTAGCAGCAATAAAATCAATTCATTTCTTTTACTGGAGTCCTTGGTCGCTTTAATCCTGGCGTCCACAATTTTTGGACCGATTTTATAAATCACCTCTTTTGCCTGCGGGCAAGTATTATAGACAAATAGCCAGGGTTTAAAAGCCGCCACATATGATTTTCCATTATACAGCGAACCGAAATTATTATAATTTTCATAACACCTAATGCTATCCGCATCAGTGCTTCCCCATTTAGATTCTTGGGCAATGCAAGAAAATGTTAGAATAAAAGAAGTTAATGTAAAAAAATATTTCATGAAATTATCGATATTTAAATTTAAGAAACCATTGATCATTTAGAGTCACTCCAAAAAGAACTCTTATTGAGAATTCATTTATAACATTCATACTGCCAGATCCTAAATTACCCATTTGTATTCCAAAGTGCAATGTTGCAAATTTTATATCTCCTGGAAGAACAGAAGATCCTCCAATTGGGATACCTAAACCCAAAGTAGATTCCCAAGAAGTAATTGGCATTTGTTCGATAATTAAGCCAGTATTTCCCGCACGAAAAGATGCCCGATAAGCCATTTGTGAAGACTTAGATTTATATCTACGCTTGGGAAATGCCAAAAACGGTGTTAGACAAGTAGATACAGACAAAAAGCGACTAGATTCTTGAAAAGGACCAATATTCGGACTATTGCCCGACCAAAAGTCACGCAATTCGGTTTGTGCTGATGTTTTATATTGGAGTGAAAATGACCATGCTGGTAGTAGTATTCCAGAGACCCGTTTTTCATAATGAATTCCTAGGCCTAAACTAGATGGAAGAGTAATATTACCTTTTGGCTGGTTTAAGAACAATATGGTGTCTATTGGGTTTTCAGAACCAGATGAACTCGGAAGATAGGTGATACTTGTATTTTGATATGATGATGAAACATCTTGCCTTGGGGAAAAAGAAACTCCAAAATTTAAAACATTACCACCCATCGATAAACTCAATATCGAACCTATATCATATGACCAACCATTCACTAAAAGTCTTTCTTTATTCGATACTGGGTTAAAGGAATTATTCTCAAAAATCATTCTCACTCGTTTATCTAATGAGCCAAACAAATAATTCATATTTATTCCGAAACTAAAAAATTTCAAAGGTTTATAACCAAAACCAAAATGAGACTTGTTAATACCGCCGCTTCCATCAAAAATTTGGACAAAATTTCCAAAATTTTGATCTACTCCGTCACTTCGCATTTGATATCCAACTTGAGTTAATGGACTTATTCCTGCAGAAACTCCTATCCCTTTAGCCAAGGGTAATGCTAATCCCATACTACGAAATCCGCCTGTACTATTCCAAATGGCATCCTTGTCGGAAGATTGATATATGGCGCTGTAAGATCCTCCTAAGTCTAAAGTGGTGTATTTTATTTGTGCATAGCTCGCTGGCTGATCAGTATTGACAAAAAGATTTGAATTATTTGCAACCTGAGTTCCGCCAACAATCTGTCCATAAGAAAATGAAGAAGTTTGAACTTGCCCTAATCCGAATAAAGAATACGGGCTAACTCCGCTGCTTTGAGCTACCGCTTGGTAAGGCAGTAACACAAGAAAAATAATTTTACCGATTCTTTTCATAACTCCATTGAGCAAAAAGTCCCATTGCTTCTAAATTTGGATTGGCAAAGATGCTATATTCCAATGACTCTGCAAAAGCCGGACCATCCCCTCCAGTTACAAAAATTTGAACATCGGGATCAACACGTTTATAAAGACTAATCCTATGCTGAATTTCAAATAACATACCCTCATAAGCCCCTTTTTGCATGCTAGTTTCTGTGCTGGAAGTGTATTGAGATACTTTTTTCTTGTAGTCAGGTTTTAAAAGAGGTAGTGAATTTGTATAATCGCTCATCGACTTCATCCTCATCGCCAGACCTGGCGAAATTGCACCACCTTGAAAACTATTTTTAACATTTAAATAAGAAAATGTTAGGCACGTACCGCATGAAATAACTAGCAGTGATTTCTTTTTTGAGACAACCCTTGCTCCGGTCACACCTGCAAGTCTATCGACGCCAACATTTTTTGAGTAATTAATTTCTATCGGCCACTCAGAAGTCGAAAAAACTTCATGCCAATTTTTGGGTATGACTTCAAAAACCCTAGATGTATTACAATAACGAATATTTTCAAAATCATTAGATAAGAATTTATGAATTAAATCAACGTTAAATTCATTCCAAGTTTTAGATTCGATAATATTGGCTTTTATGTCCATTACAGACAATTTAGTACGAGTATTTCCCCTTTCAACTATTGCAATCACAAAACAAATTTATGATTCAAAAAATACCTATGATTTTTTTTAGTAAAAATATTTCTAATCGAAAAGCCTAAAAAAAAATGATAAAAATAATTTTCCGCTTTACCTTCGCGCATCTTTAATAATTGGTTCGGTAGCTCAGTTGGTAGAGCAATGGACTGAAAATCCATGTGTCGGCGGTTCAATCCCGCCCCGAACCACTTAAATAAACCCCCCATTAATGGGGGGTTTATTTTTAGATTTAATTTTGTAACTCAATTTAGAAAAAATAAATATGTTCAAATCTCATAAACTAAAATGAATTATATTAAATATTATCTATTTAAATTCAAAAATGTCAAGTTTAAAATTATTTTTCTTAACTGGTTTGCTCTATTTCTTGCGACCATTGGAAGTTTAGTGACATTTTGGGTTGCTGTATGAAGAAAAAATATGTCTGGACCATCAGCTTATTTTTCTTTCTATTTCATCAAATTGCGATTAAATACAATTTTTCCAATCCGCTTTTGGATTCGTGGCTTGACCCACTTCTTTTTATTCCAGTTTTAATAGGGGGAATCGAGATTTTTCTCAAATCATTATGTGATGACTTCACGCTAAAACCAATTTTTATTTATTCATTTGCGACAGTTTCCGTAATTCTTTTCGAAATTATAATTCCTTCCTATGATAATCGTTTTACATCTGATTTATTAGATGGTTTCGCCATTTTTACAGGAACTTGGATATATCTAAAGAGCTATTAGTTTGGATAGCAGTTTAAAAATGGCAACATTTTAATTGAAAAACTAACTTATTATTTCACCCGTTTCTATAAAATGCTTGCATGCTAAATATACACCCAGAGACCAGCCTGAACTGGTTTTCACTTGTTCAGAATTATCAAAATCTGAGTCGAATTTTTTAGGAAATCTCTTATATTTTTGAAAATATGCATCACAATTATTTGTGTAACATTGTGCTATTTTCTTTGCCAATTTCTCGTTTCCCGATCTGTAAGAGCCAGCAATACAGGCCCATTGTATAGGTGGGTAAATATTTGGAAAATCCCAATTTTGTCCAGAATTAATAAGACTCGTTAATACTCCTCCTTTCGAAAGATAATTCAGTTCTAAAATCTCCAATATTCTATCAATCTGCTTTATTCCTGGTGCACCAATCCAAAGTGGATAAAACATTGCTGAACTTAAATGATCATTTCTGCCAATTCCATCTAGATCGATGTCGGTATATGTCTCGCCATTCCAAAACAAAGTATTCAGTGCTGATCTGCGTTCTCGAACTCGCGCACTCCATTGATTCTTTTCTGCTGGAAATGCTTTCCCTAAGGCGAATTCTAGGTGAGATAAAAGAGCATTGAGCTCAATAGGAATTATATGAGCTGTTTTTAATGAAGTCAAATCCGTTGAATCTGACATCCAACGGCTACTAAATTCCCATCCTGATTCTTTAGCTGAAGATAAATGCTCTAATATTTCTTCTTCTGAAACTCCTTTTTTCACAGCAGATTGAATCAAATCAGGATACTTATGAATAACCTCTTCATTCTCAGTTGGTTGATCATTCCAATATCTATTTAGAACGTAACCTTTTACTTTTACAACTCTGCGATAGGCAAACCCATCTGCAGCCTCCACATCAGCGCCTTCCATCCAGAACTGATACTCTCTTCGAAATGCAAGAGCATAATCCTGCCATTCTGCCCAGCCTTTGTTCACGATTAAGGATACCATCATTGAAAAATATGGGGGTTGAGAACTGGACAAGGAGTAATAGCGACATTTACTAGGAATTAAACCATATTTTTCCAACAAATAGGAATAATTATTAACCATATCTATTGCCAGTTGCTTATTTCCAGAGATGACAAGCCCCAGTAAAATAAAATAACTTTCCCAATAGGAAGTCTCCGAATCACCTTCAGAGGGAACAACATATGAATTTGGGAGGGGTATTCGACTACCAACCCATTTGGATTTATCCGGTGCTCTTTTCAAATTTGCCCAAAGCAATTGCGAAAAATCTAAAATGTTAGATTCACTTTTGAGATCGTTTTTTACTTCAATTTCTTTATCGAAGCTTAAGTGCTCCTTAATAAACCCATCAGATTTTCCTTTGTAATTATCCCAAGATTCGAGTATTTTTTTTACACCGCCATTAGGCTTTGAATCACGCAACTTTTGGGGCTCAAATGATGAACCTTTTGAAATTAATTCCGAAATCATTTTTTCCCATAAGNTTTGATGATTAGGAATACTGGAGGTTAACTCCTTTAAGACTTGTGTATTCTTGTACAATTTTAAAATTTTCTAGNGTTANTAATCAATAAAATGAACTNGNAAAATANTNNATTTCAAAATNTCCAAGTTCAGTCGAATTTNTAGCGAATATAACAACTAATATTTANTTCAAAATTTTATCACATAAAGNGTTGTATTNCAGAATTTTAATTCATCAATGTTCGAAACATTTTTAACATCATTTATTGAAAAAATTATTTTGATTCTTTTCCAAAAATTAGTTTAACTCAGAAAAGAATTTGTTTTGGTAGATATCACCTTTACCTTTGGCAACAAACATGAAAAGCATGTACGAAAAAGAACGAGCTAAATCTCTATCTCACTTTACATTTGGAATCTCAGTAGATTGCGTAGTATTTGGATTTGATGGATCCGATGTTAAGGTTCTAGTAATAAAAAGAGGAACGGAGCCTTATAAAGATTTTCAAGCTATACCGGGAGACCTGGTTCATGAAAAAGAAGACCCTATAGACGCTACAAAGAGAGTTTTAAATGAACTAACCGGCTTAAAAGATATTTACCTCGAGCAACTAAAGGCTTTTGCCGGAGTAAATAGGCATCCACTTGGGCGAGTGGTAACACTCGCATATTACTCATTAATCAAAATTGAAGACTATAACCCAAAACCATCTTCCTGGGCAATTGATGCAACTTGGACTTCAATTCAAGACATCAGGGAAATGGCATTTGATCATTTTGAAATATTTACTTCGGCATTGAAAAGACTTCAAGAACGAGTGCGTCTAAGACCTATTGGGTTTGAATTACTGCCGGAAGAATTTACTCTTGCTGAGCTTCAGCACCTTTATGAAAAACTATTGAACCGAAATTTTGATAAAGCTAATTTTCGAAAAAAAATATTGAGTATGGATCTTCTTGTTCCGTTAGAAAAAATGCAAAAAGCCGTCAGGCACCGACCTGCCAGGATGTACCGCTTTGATTCAGACAGATATGCTTATTTGACCAAGAAAAATTTTCATTTTGAACTTTAACACAACCCATAATGACAACTCAATTTGAATTCCTCGATTATCTAATTTTTGCAGCATATGCCNCNCTNATATTAGGNGTTGGNCTNTACATGTCAAGAGATAAAAAGGGACATCAAAAAAATGCAGAGGATTATTTTCTTGCAAGTAAATCTTTACCCTGGTGGGCAGTGGGTGCATCTCTCATTGCTGCAAATATATCAGCTGAACAGTTTATTGGCATGTCTGGGTCAGGGTTTAAATTAGGTTTGGCAATTGCCTCNTATGAATGGATGGCAGCTTTAACTTTAATAATTGTTGGAAAATATTTTTTACCGATTTTTATTGAAAAAGGTTTGTATACGATTCCTGAATTTGTGGAAAAACGATTTTCTACAAATCTTAAGACCATCCTTGCAGTTTTTTGGATAGCACTTTATATTTTTGTCAACCTTTCATCTGTGTTGTATCTGGGTTCTTTGGCCCTTGAGACAATTATGGGAGTTCCTAAAATTTACGGAGTTATAGGTCTTGCAGCATTTGCTGCTGCATATTCATTATACGGCGGTCTTTCAGCCGTGTCATGGACTGATGTAATTCAGGTCTTTTTTCTNACANTAGGAGGCTTNGCTACAACATATCTTGCTCTNGATCTTGTCTCCNATGGANNTGGGNTTTGGGAGGGATTTGCAGCCATTTACAAGGCGGCTCCAGATCACTTTTCAATGATATTAGATAAATCAAATCCTGAATATAATAATCTCCCGGGCATTGGTGTTCTCGTNGGAGGAATGTGGGTGGCCAATCTCTATTATTGGGGATTCAATCAATACATAATTCAAAGAACCTTGGCTGCAAAGAGTCTTCGAGAAGCTCAAAAAGGAATTCTATTTGCTGCGGGTTTAAAAATGATTTTACCAATTATCGTAGTAATACCTGGTATCGCTGCATATGTAATTATAAGAGATCCAGAAATCATGAACGGACTTGGTGAAATAGCGATGAATAATTTACCAGATATGAATACTGCTGATAAAGCTTATCCTTGGCTTTTACAACTATTACCAACAGGTTTAAGAGGACTGGCTTTCGCAGCTCTAACAGCAGCAATTGTCTCATCCCTCGCTTCAATGCTGAACTCTACTTCAACGATATTCACCATGGATATATATAAGCAATACATCAATAAAAAAGCCAATGATTTAGAAACTGTGAATACCGGAAGACTGTCTGCTTTGATTGCCCTAATTATAGCTTCAATAATGGCCCCATTACTCGGAGGGATAGATCAAGCTTTTCAATTTATTCAGGAATATACAGGNGTAGTAAGTCCAGGAATCCTNGCAGTATTCATGTTAGGACTGTTTTGGAAAAAAACTACAAATAAGGGAGCAATTATCGGAGCACTTTGCTCTATTCCAATTGCGATGTACTTCAAAGTCAGCCCAAAAGNTTGGTCAAGTAACCCGATTTTNGTTGATCTTCCATTCTTAAATCAAATGGGTTTAACAACCCTGANNACCATNGTTATTATAGCTTTTATTAGTTGGTACCAACAGAANGGAAAAGACGATCAAAAGGGGATTGAAATAAGTAGGGAAACATTCAAAACAGATCCCATTTATAATATCGGAGCATTTGGAATACTAATATTGCTTTCAGCAATCTATGCGGTCTTTTGGAGTTGAATAATCATCTTTTTTAAAAATTTACAATAGTGATGCTTAATTTGAAAAAAGAGCCTTTAAACTAAAAAATTAGCTTTATTTTAAATTGCAATTGCCACTTCAATAAAAACCATCAAATTACATGGATCGAAAAATATATGGGTTTTCTAAACTCTCAAAAAAAGCCAAAATGGAATGGCTTGCAAAAGTTCATTTAAAAAATCCCAAAAAGGGCTTAGATCTAATGAATTCATACATGCATGTAGATCAAAACATCCAAAAAAAACATGATGAGTTTATTGAAAATACAGTTGCGAACTATTACCTCCCCATGGGTGTGGCTCCTAATTTTTTAATTAACGATAAAATCTACACTGTTCCTATGGCAATTGAGGAGAGCTCTGTTGTTGCAGCAGCATCTAAATCTGCGAAATTTTGGCTTTCAAGAGGTGGGTTTAAAAGCAAGATTATTTCAACAAAAAAAATAGGACATATTCATTTCACTTTTGATGGAGAAAAGAATTATTTAATCGATTTATTTTCTCGATCCAAACAAGGTTTAATTAAAAGTACAGAGCTTTTAACAAAAAATATGCGTCAAAGAGGAGGAGGAATTCTTGATGTCAATTTGATAGACAAAACCGAAAAATTGATCAATTACTATCAATTAGAAGTTGGATTTGAAACTTGCGATTCAATGGGCGCAAATTTCATTAATTCATGCCTTGAAGAAATGGCGAAGTTTTTTCGCGAGTCAATTGAAAACGAAATAAAAAATATAGGAAGCATCGATATAATAATGAGCATCCTATCTAATTATACACCAGAATGCATCGTGGGGTGCCAGGTGGCCTGCCCAATCGAGGAATTAATAAAAAACGATATTTCAAAGTCTAAAATTTTTGCCAAAAAATTTAAGCAAGCTATTGAAATTGCAAAAATAGAACCCTATCGAGCGACTACCCACAATAAAGGAATTATGAATGGAATTGATAGTGTTATTTTGGCAACTGGAAATGATTTCCGAGCTGTTGAAGCTGCTTGTCATACCTACGCCGCCAAAGATGGTCAATATAAGAGTTTGACGGATTGTGAGATTTCCAATGATATCTTCAAATTTTGGATAGAAATTCCCCTTTCAATCGGCACTGTAGGAGGATTAACCAAATTACACCCAATGGTTGAACTTTCTTTGGATATCTTGGGTAAACCTAATTCACATGAGTTAATGGAAATAGTCGCGGCTAGCGGTCTAGCCCAAAATTTTGCTGCCCTTAAAGCTCTTACCACGTCTGGAATTCAAAAAGGTCATATGAAAATGCACTTATTGAATACTTTGAATCAACTTGGTGCAAGTGAAACTGAAAAAGAAATTCTCCAAAGAGTATTTTCAAAAACTGCTCCTCATCATGCTCAAGTTGTTTCAGCTTTTAATAATTTAAGAAACGCTCAAGAAGGAGATTCCAGTAATGATTAGCTTCAGAGCAAATGGCAAACTTCTTCTAACTTCAGAGTATGTTATACTTAATGGAGCTAAAGCAATCGCTGTCCCTACAAAACTTGGTCAAACTTTAGATTATTTAAAAGGAGATGAAAATCTCCAATGGACTGCCCTTAATAGTGATGGGGAGAAATGGATAACAGGCGAAGTAGAAAAATCTAAGAATCTCCTGAACGTGAAAAGTCTAATAACTGAGGCAATGAAAATTGCAGGTTTATCAAAATTTCCAAAAGGAAAAGTGATCACAAAACTGGAATTTTCAAAAGATTGGGGATTAGGAAGCTCTTCTACTTTAACATCACTAATTGCTCAATGGTTTTCTATTGACCCTATGGAACTTCACTTTCAAACCTCTCAAGGATCCGGTTATGATGTCGCCTGTGCTCAAGCTAGTCAGCCAATATTTTATCAGAAACTGGATAAAGGATATTTTAAAGAATATATAGAACTCAAATGGCCAAAAGAAAGTATATACTTTCTTTATTTAGGTAAAAAAAAGAGAAGCCATGAAGCAATAAAATCTTACTTGCCAAATCCAAAAAATAATATCAAAGACTTTACAGATCTAACAGATAAATTATATGAAGCACGGACCACCGAGAGTTTAATTCGACTAATCAATAGTCATGAAAATCTAATGGGAATTCATTTAGGGGAGAAATCTTTGCCCAATGAAATATTTTATGATAAGAATACAGGAGCGAAAAGCTTGGGGGCGTGGGGTGGAGATTTCGGTATGTTCATAATCAGAAATCAAAAACAAGTTGACTATCTTAAGGAGAAAAACCCAAATACTTTTTTCTCTTGGGATGAATTTATCTTATGAAACTGCTCCGGTTTATATTTATTTTAATTTATCTGATATCTTCTATCGAGTCAAAATCAGCTCATTTAGTCGGGGGAGAAATCACATATACTTGCGTTGGAAATAATGTTTACCAAATAGAACTTATTGTCTATAGAGATTGTAATTCAACGGGCGCTCAACTTGATAATCCTGCCTCAATTGGTATTTTCAACGGAGCTACGGGCGTATTGGTTCAAAACCTTCAAGTGAATAAAGGTCCAACAAAGTCTGTTCCAGTAAATACAGGGAATCCATGCCTACTTGCTCCCCCTAATGTTTGCACTCAATATGCAGAATATAGCGTGCTAGTTTCGCTACCGCCTTCTTCACAGGGCTATTCCATTGCATATCAGAGATGTTGTAGAAATGCAACAATAACAAATATAAATAATCCTGATGATTGGGGAATGACTATTTCGGCAAGAATACCACCAAATGATAACACCTGCAATAATAGCCCTCAGTGGAATAACAAACCCCCAATAGTTCTGTGTAGTCAAGAAAATTTGAGCATTTCTAGCGCAGCAATTGATATAGATAATGACTCGTTGCATTACAAGCTCTGTGAAATTTATCATGGTGGTGGGAAATCCAATCAGCAAGGCTCGTTAAATAGTCCAAAACCAAATCCGCCCGGACCACCTCCATATTCAGTCGTACCATTTAACCAGTCTAATACTCCAGCAAATCCAATCCCAGGGAACCCACCGATATCTATAAATGGTCAAACTGGAATAATATCAGGAAAACTTTCTGTAACAGGACAATATGTTGTTGTAATCTGTGTTGAGGAGTGGAGAAATGGGATGCTTTTAAATACAATCCGAAGAGACTATCAATTTAATGTAACATCCTGTCAAGCATCAATATGGGCCGATATTATTTCCGAGGTAGATGATCCTACTCAATTATGCATAGGTACCACCGTTCCCTTCTCTCAAAATAGTTTTAATGCAACGTTTTATCATTGGGATTTCGGAGATCCTAATAGTAGCTCAGATACTTCGAACCTACCAAATCCAACATTTACTTTTAATGACACTGGTGTTTATACAGTAACTCTCATTGCAAATCCCGGCTGGCCGTGCGCAGATACAGATCAAGTAGATTTTCATATTTATCCTCCAATCAATGCCAATTTTCAATATTTAGGAGATGTTTGCTCAGATAAGCAAAGCTTTATCTTTACCCCAAATGGAAATTGGTACCCTGATAAAACTATTGAATGGACATTTGGTACTTCTTTGACCGATGCAAATATTTATAAATTCAGCGGAGAATTTCCACCACCAATAATTTTTACCCAAGAGGGTAATTATCCTGTTTCACTCTACATAAAATCCAAAGCCTGCGAGGAAACATTTATTGATACAATAAAAGTGTATGACCGACCCAATATTCAAAATGACTTTAATGGCATTGTTGGATGTGAGCCATTTACATTTTTGTTTGATGCAAAAGCAACTAGCTCAACTCCATTAAATTATTATTGGGAGTTTGGAGATGGAAATTCATCAATTCTCGATATACCATCTCATACATACACAAAACCTGGCATTTACAACGTGAAATTGATGGCATGGACCACCACGGGTTGCATTGATACTATCAATAAAGATTATCCGGGTGCAATAGTTGTGAACCCCCGTCCTATAATGCCTTTTTCAGTATCCCCTCTAAAAGTCAATATTTATAAACCTGAAATTGCAGTAAACACATCGGGAATCGATCCTAATGAAGTGTTTTATTTTGAGATGGGAGATAGTACAATTTATACTCAGCAAGACTTTTTTTTACATAAATACAAAGACACTGGTTTTTTTAAAATAATGAGAATTGCTGTGAATGAATTTGATTGCTGGGATACTTTAAGTCAAATTGTAAGAGTTGATCCGGTGATGAATATTTGGTCTCCAAATACATTTACTCCTGATGGTGATAACATCAATGATACATTTCGACCCGTAGCTACAGGTTTTAATTCCTATAAATTGACAATTCTTGATAGGTGGGGGGAAATTGTCTTTGAGTCCAACGATCCATATGAGGAATGGAATGGTCAAATACAAAACTTGGGTCCCCAATGTCCACAAGGGGTATATTCATGGAGACTTTTTATTTTAGATTTTGCCAACTCAGCAATTGAAAAACATGGAACAATACTTCTTTATCGCTAATTAAAATATTTTTGAACCCAGAATAAAGGCAACTAAACCCAAAGTCACTGAAAAAACTATATAAGCAAATACTAATGCATATTGACCCAATTTTATGAGCTGAAGTACCTCGCTTGAAAATGTACTAAATGTGGAAAACCCTCCGCAAAATCCAACACTCCAAAAAATTATATACTTTGATTGAATATCCTTTCCGATGAAATATCCTAAAATTAGACATGCCAAAATATTGGCGAGCAAAGTAGCAAAAATTGTTACTTTCAAAGAATTTGAAAAAAATAAATTGGCCATTTCACTAACGCCGTAACGAGCTAAGGAGCCAAGTCCACCACCAAAAAAAATAGCTACAATCTGAATCATTAGAATTTAAAATTAGGTGTACTTCGCCACCGATTCAAAGCATTCGCAATTAATAGACCTAAAATAGCACCTCCCAAAATATCTCCAGGATAATGAACCCCCAGATATACACGGCTATAAGAAACCAGTATTGCCCAAAAAAGAAAAATCAGTATGAATATTTTAGGCGGGCGGGAAAAATTAACAATAGCAAAAATTGTCCATATTGTAGAAGCATGGCTTGACACGAAGCCATACCTCCCACCGCATCTAATCGCTGCTAATTCAAACTGTTCTATTAATTCCGAAGAATGGCAAGGCCTTAGTCTTTCAAAAGTATTTTTGAACCCATGGACTGAAATAATATCTGCTAATACGACGCCAACAATAATAAGGGATGTAAGCAAGACTACCTCATTTAATTTTAATTTAAAAAATGCAAAAATTAGAAATAAAATAACTAATACATAAGTGCCAATGCTCATACTTAAAACCTGAAAAAAATAATCTAAATAATCCGGTCCCCAGTTCACGAGATTTAAAAAAAGTATCTCATCAAGACTATTTAAGAATTCAATGAGTTCCATAGTATATCCTTCATTTGCATTATATTTTCTCCTGTTACTGAGCTAAAAAATATATGAGGAATTTCGATAGGTAAACTTGCCTCAATTTCTAACTTCAATTCATTGTCTAACATATCAGATTTTGAAATTCCCAATATTTTTCTTTTTCTACCCAGCTCTAAACTATATTTCTCTAGCTCATTTAATAAAGTTTTAAATTCTTTTAGATGGTCCTTGGCATCCGCAGAAATTAAAAAGAACAAAATTGAATTACGTTCAATGTGACGTAAAAAACGATNTCCAAGCCCCTTCCCCTCACTNGCACCTTCAATAATTCCAGGAATATCNGCNATNACAAATGAATTGAAGCCTCTATGTTCGACAACTCCCAGATTCGGAACTAAAGTGGTAAANGGATAATCTGCAATTTCAGGCTTAGCAGCTGAAANNACNCTTAGCAAAGTTGATTTTCCTGCATTAGGAAAACCAACTAATCCCACATCAGCNAGTAATTTAAGTTCAAGAGTAAACCACCCTTCGCTNCCATCTTCTCCTGGCTGAGCATTTGTNGGAGTGCGATTGGTTGGACTTTTGAATTGAGTATTACCAAGTCCTCCGCGACCTCCAGATAGTAATATTTTTTGTTGACGATCCTCCGTTATCTCAAAAANAACTTTTTCAGTTTCAGAATTTTTAATTTGAGTACCCAAAGGCACTTTTATGATAACATCTTCGCCATCTGCACCATGCCTGTTATTTCGACTTCCACCACTTCCAGGATATGCTTTATTATGTTTTTTATATTTCAAATGCAAAAGTGTCCATAGTTGAGAGCTCCCCTCAAGAATAATATGACCACCTCTTCCGCCATCTCCTCCGTCAGGACCACCTTTTGGCACTCCCCTTGCACGATAAAGATGGGCAGATCCAGCGCCACCTTTACCTGAGGAACAGAAAATTTTCACATAATCAATGAAGTTGCTATCTCCCATTTANNGTTTTATAAATGACCAATTTCAGATTTTAAGGCAATAGATATTTGTTCTATTGTTCCCAAGCCATTTANTGAAATGTATTTTCCAACTTCTTCATAATGATTTTTAACAACTGCAGTTTCGTTGTAGTATGTATCAAGTCTTTTTTGAATAACTTCAATGTTTGCATCGTCTGGCCGGCCTGACACCTTACCACGCTCAAGTAGGCGCAGTCTCAAATCCTCATCAGGCACCTCTAAGCCAATCATGGCTGAAATTTCTAAATTCCGTTCTCCAAGAAATGAATCTAAAGCATTTGCTTGCTCTTTTGTCCTTGGAAAACCATCAAAAAGAAATCCCTNAGAATTGGGATATTTTAAGAGTTCTAAACTTAACATATCAATAGTAACAGAATCAGGAACAAGCCTTCCTTCATCCATGAATTTTTTTGCTAAAATCCCTAATTCCGTTTGATTTGAAATATTGTANCGGAATATGTCTCCAGTACTTAAATGGACAAACCCAAATTCTTCTACGAGGAATTCACTTTGAGTGCCCTTGCCTGCACCCGGAGGACCAAAAAGAATGATNTTTTTCATGTCTTAAAAGAAAATACAAATGTACGAACCTTATTGTTTTTTAACTTTNCANNACCAATANAAAAAGNCAATGAATCACAATTTTGCAATAATCATNGCTGGAGGGTTAGGAAGCCGCTTCTGGCCAACTAGTACATCTCACAAGCCAAAACAGTTTCTAGATGTTCTTAACACTGGAGAGACATTATTGCAGCAAACGTTTCGAAGGGTTTCGTTAACAATTCCAAAGAAAAATATTCTAATCGTAACAAAATCTGATTACTTGAATTTTTGTTTGGACCAACTTCCAGAAATAAATAAAGAAAATATAATATGTGAGCCATTAAGAAGAAATACGGCACCATGTATTGCTTTAGCAGCTTTTAAGTTAAAAAAGATTGACCCCTTGGCAAACTTCATTGTCACTCCTGCGGATCATCTGGTAACCAATGAATCTGAATTCAACCNAATAATTCAATTAGGCTTATCTGTAACGGCGGAAAANAATATTTTATTAACTCTCGGTATCTCTCCGAATAAACCGGAAACCGGTTATGGATATATCCAGTTTAAAAAAAAAGAGAATTCATTTAATACAGAAATTAAGGCAGTAAAAACATTCACAGAAAAACCTGAGCTAGAATTAGCAAAATCATTTTTGGAAACAGGTGAATTCCTCTGGAACTCTGGAATTTTTATTTGGAATGCAAACTCTATTTTAAGCGCATTTGAAAAGCATATGCCTGAGATGTATTCTCTATTTGAAGACGGTTGGGGCGATATTAACTCAGATAACGAAAAAGCATTTTTAGAAACGATCTACCCACATTGCCCCAATGAATCAATAGATTATGGAATACTTGAAAAGTCGTCCCAGGTTTATGTTCTAAAAAGTGATTTTGGATGGAGTGATTTAGGCTCCTGGGGAGCGATTTATTCGGATCAGAAAAAAAATAATCAAGGAAATGTTGGTGTTTCAGAAAATATATTTTTGTATGATTCTAAAGATAATTTAATTTCACTTCCTAAGGAGTTAGTAGCTGTAGTCGAGGGCCTTAACAATTATATCGTTGTGCAATCTGACAACCGACTTTTAATCTGTCCAAAGGAAAGTGATCAAAACATCAAAAAGTTTGTCACCGATATAAAGCTAAAACTGGGAGAGGGAGAAATTTAAATTTATTTCTCTATTTATTCTGATCATCCGTCTTGTGACCAATAATTTTATAAAGTAATTTTGGTGAGAATTGCTCTAGACCCAGAAGAGTAAGCCAATATCCCACAAAAAGTCCGAGAAAAAGAAGCATACTGAATCCTGTAAGGAATATCATTAGAAAGACTAAAAAACCAAGAAATTTTGACATTGTTTATCTCTGTAAATATTTCTTACAAATATACAATCCAAACCACTTCCGAATAGGCCCTACATTTGTATTATTATGAATTTAATTTAAGATAATTTTTTCAAATGAAAACTCGCACAGAAAAAGACACGATGGGCGAAGTAAAAGTTCCGCTAACCTCATACTGGGGAGCCCAAACTGAAAGATCTCGAAATAACTTCAAAATTGGCGTCGAAGGTAGTATGCCTATTGAAATCATTCACGCTTTCGCCTATTTGAAAAAAGCAGCTGCATCAACAAATTATGAATTGGGAATTCTAGATGAAAAAAAATCTATCTTGATATCTAAGGTGTGCGATGAAATCATTCAAGGAAAATTAGATGATCAATTTCCATTGGTAATATGGCAAACAGGATCAGGAACGCAAACAAATATGAATTGTAATGAGGTAATTGCTAATCGTGGCCATGAAATAAATGGAGGAAAGCTCTCAGATGATAAAAAAATTTTACACCCGAATGATGATGTAAATAAATCTCAATCTTCCAACGATACTTTTCCAACTGCCATGCACATAGCATCTTATATGCAAATCATCAAAATAACAAGACCAGGATTAATTTTTTTAAGAGATGTAATCAAAGAGAAAAGTAAAAAATTTGAAAATGTAGTTAAAACAGGAAGAACACATTTCATGGATGCGACACCGTTGACTTTAGGACAAGAATTTGGAGGTTTTGTGCAGCAACTTGATAACGGTATTCGAGGATTAGATAATGCAACTGAAATGCTTCAAGAATTAGCTTTAGGAGGGACTGCTGTGGGAACAGGGTTAAATTCACCAGAAGGATACTCTGAAAAAGTTGCAGATAAAATTGCTAAAATGACAAACATGCCTTTCAAGACGGCACCGAATAAGTTTGAAGCATTATCATCTCATGATGCAATGGTAGAATTATCTGGGGCATTAAAACGAATTGCTGTTTCTCTATTCAAAATTGGTAATGATATCCGAATGCTTTGCTCAGGACCAAGATCTGGGATTGGAGAGATAACCATTCCCAATAATGAACCTGGATCATCAATAATGCCCGGAAAGGTCAACCCTACCCAGCCAGAGGCTCTAACTATGATTGCAGCCCAAGTTATGGGTAATGATGTTGCGGTAAATCTTGGAGGAGCATCAGGCCATTTTCAGTTAAATGTTTTTAAACCAATGATTGTTTCAAATGTTTTGGAAAGTGGGAGATTAATTGGTGATGCTTGTAAAAGTTTTGCAGAAAATTGCTTTCAAGGAATTGAACCCAATTTTTCAAACATTAAAAATAACCTAGAGAATTCATTAATGCTTGTGACCGCCCTGAATAACCATATTGGTTATGATAAATCTGCGGAAATTGCAAAAAAAGCATTCACTGAAAATATCACATTAAAAAGTTCAGCTTTGAAATTAGGATATGTTTCTGAAAAAGATTTTGATTTATGGGTTAAACCCGATGAAATGTGTTAAGTATTGCGAAGCCCCTATTTGAGCAGGTTATCAATTAAATTTGCAGGCCTTGCGATTACCCCACTATCTCCAATAATTACAATTGGTCTTTGAAGGAGTTTTGGGAATTCAAGTATCGAGTAAATTAATTCTTCATCGTTAAGTTCCCTTGAAGCGAAATTCTCTTTCCAATCCTTCTCATTTTTTCGAATAACGTCATCTGGAGACATGTTTAATATCCGAAGTAAATTATCAAGATCCATGTAAGTAATGGGATTTTTTAAATACTCTACTATCTCCAATTCCAAATCTAAACCTTCCAAATAAGTCAGTGCCTCTCTACTTTTAGAGCATCGGCTATTATGATATATTATTGCTTTCATTCCTTACCTGTTCAATTTGTATTTATCAGGACATCTCCCGTGGTGTTTCCTTTAGAGCCACAAACTGTTTTCCATTTTGCTATCCAAAAATAGACACCAGAGGAGAGATTCCTACCTCGATAGCTTCCATCCCACAAAAAATTGGGATCAGAAGTTGTAAATACTTTTTGACCCCACCTATTAAAAACCTCTAAATTGAAAATTTCTATGGCCTCAATTCCCGTTGAGATAATTTTAAAATCATCGTTTAATCCATCGTTATTGGGTGTAAAAACATTGGGGAATTTAAGTGAATCGATGACCGGTGAAACGACAGAGTAACTAAAAGAGGATGAAATCCATTTATCGCAAATGCTGTCCCAAGCAAAAACCTCAACTGTGTAATCACCAGCAGTTTGAACCTGCCAAGAAACATCTGTGCCAACCAAAGTATCAGTATTGGCTCCATGGGGGTACCAAAATAATTTTGTGGAATTTAGAGAATTCCCTGAAAAAAATATTGAGGGTAAATATGAACATGGATTTACAAAAGCCTCCGCCTCTATTTCATCCATTTCGGGATGAAATTTAATCGTAAAATTGTTCGTATCGGTTAAACCACAAATCGAATCTATNGCAACAACTGAGATATCTATGGGNTGATAATTATCATTNTAATAATGATAGATTGAGTCATTATNTATATACAAATCATCATTTCCATCNCCCCAAAANACCTTATATATTTGACCCNAAGAACTGTCTANTGGGGTCAAAGAAATGAATAAAGAGCTATCACATAAATCATAATCAATTATAACATCTGCAGATAAATTTCTAGGCTCGGAGACAAATAGATTCAAATTCTGTGTATAGCTGGTCTCACAAACTGTATCAAACCCCACTATGGAAATAGTGTAATTTCCAGATTGATTATAAAAATGTGTTTCGCCTATTGGATTATGTGCAGATGAAATTTGACCATCGCCCCAAGAGATAAAAGCCGAATCACATCGAATAGTACTACCTATCAACTCAACCAATGAATTTTCACATATTGTATCCGACTTAACATTAAGATTTAATCTAACACTCTGCAATTCAAAAGAAATTTGAACAGCAGCCATATTGCAATTGGTTGATCCGTTAGTTGATGAAAATGCATTATGAGGAAAAATTGGAAGATTTGAATTTCCNCCACATCCAGCACAAATTGCTTGATGAATTATTCCATTGGGATCAAAGCGNGAAGTGCCCCCATCGACATGTTCATTAGATATNCCTCCNAAAAAACTGGCATATAATGGATAACCATCTCTTCCCAGTACGAGGAAATAAAAATCATTTCCATCGGTGCTATGTTGAAGGGCATTTGGAGTAACGAAAAGAGTATTTGTATTTCCAACAGTATTAGTTATACCTCCCCAGCCGGAAAAATATAAACTACCGCAATCATCAAGCATCAAAGCTGTAGGAGATAGGTCCTGATTGGCAAAATAACCATCCCCAAATGTTTGTACTCTTAAAATGGAGTCTAAATTTTTTGAAACCCAAACAATATGCTGAGATGAATTTGATTGAGACCATGAAGTATTAATGGAGTCTATATAATTCAAATTATTACCCACAAAGACTAATGAATTCGAATCCCCAACAGCTTTATGAGAACCTAAATAATTATGAGAAAGCAAATACCCAAAATCTCTATCTACTCCTCCGAAATAGGAACTCTTTTCAAGCTGACCTGTGTTTGAATTCACGCGAATAATCCAAGCGTCTTCATTACCACCTCTTTGCGGTTGAAATGATCCTAAATCTGCCAAGCTATCTGATTTTGAAACTCCAATGGAATATAAATGATCTTCATTTTGAGATTCCACTGAGACCAATCCAAACAGAGCATCTAGGTTAGAGCCACCGTAATATGACGACCAAATTAAAGAATCTAAATCAAGACTCATTTTGAATAAAACACCATCTTGTCCTCCATTATAATTTACTCCCAAAGTTTGAGGAAAATCAAGTGAATTTGTACTCGAGGCGATATAAACACCCGTTGAGGTTGTTACAATCTCGCCCCGAGCCTCATCTCCATAGTTCAAAGTTCCAAGCTCATTAATTCCATCATTTCCACTTCCACCAAAATAAGTAAGACCCTTTTTTGTTGATCCTAATGAATCCAGTCGAAGCACAAAAATATCCGTACCTAAATTAAATGTTTGACCACCTCCAAAAGTAGCTGACCCCCCGTTAAAAGTGGTATCATAAGCATTGAATGATACACCTAAATNCNGAGATCCAGAAACNCCAAGAACATATAAATCTCCATTCTGAGATNCTATCATTGAGTGGGGTTGTTCTCNATTAGACCCTCCAAAAAANGTTCCAGAAATTAAACCAGTTCCATCAGATGTGAATAACATCAAAGCCACATCNGTTGCTCCACCAGCATATGAACTTTGAATACCATTAAAAACNGGGAATTGCCCACCAAAAACAATCCCTCCAACCCAAGTCCTACCCCGATTATCATAAGTCGCGGTATAACCAAAATTATCACTTATTGATCCAGAGAATGTTGAAAACCTATATACTGGATCAATNAGAACTGATTTTTTNGAAACTGGCTGCCAAACNNCATTTTTTTCTCGCCATCNTACTTTTGACATTCCTTTTCTTGTTTTGGCAATAGGACAATCAATAATTAGTTTNCCGACAGGTAGATCAATCAATANATGATTANACTTTGATTCAATATCGTTCACCCCCTCAAAGCGACTTCCTAATAATTTTAATTGATCGGGTTCTTCACTAACCCATGTTGTTTTTAATTCCCCAAAATCATTAACCTCAAAAATCAAAGTAACTCCTGGATAAAGGTTTTCCATTCGCCCTTTTTTGAATCCTTTAACATTTACTCTTTCATCAGTTCCATTAATAAAAAAATTGTATAAGCTTGTAGTAGGCTCCATGGATACCCATTCGGTTTCTTTGCAACCCTCGAATCGTTCAGTAAAGACATAAAAATCATTTGAATCAGCAGATCCCGGACCTCTAAGAGCAAACCTCAGACCATTTTTAAGAATCCAAATTCTTGCATTATCAGTATGAAGTTGAGCATTTACCTCTTTCGGCCATTGTCCTTTATTTGGAATAAATTGGGCTCGATTACGATCATGAATTGTAACCTGAGCATTTAAGCTTCCAGTTATAAAAATGAAAAAAAAATATCTCAATAAGAACTGAAATTGCATAATTGGTAAGTTACAAAAGTGAGCAATTTGTTTAGTACACCTCCTAACATCTTATTTAAAAAGACTATTCAGTTTCAAAATCCTTATTTATAGTTCCATCCGCCATCAAAAAAGCTTTCAAAAACCCATCAATATTTCCATCAAGAACTGAATCTGGATCTGAAGACTCTAAGGAGGTCCGTACATCTTTTACTAGTTTATATGGGTGAAGTACATAGTTCCGAATTTGTGAGCCCCATTCAATCTTCATTTTTCCAGCTTCAATATCATCGCGGTGAGCTAATTTCTTTTTAAGCTCAATCTCATAAAGTTGAGATTTCAGCATTTGCATCGCTCGTGCCCGATTGTCATGCTGCGATCGAGTTTCCGAACATTGAATCTGAATACCCGATGGTTTGTGATTTAGCTGTACTTTGGTTTCAACCTTATTTACGTTTTGCCCTCCAGCACCACTTGAACGTGCCGTAGTGATTTCGATATCGGCAGGATTGATCTCAATTTGAATGGTATCATCTATAAGTGGGTAAACATAAACTGAGACAAAAGATGTGTGTCTTTTTGCATTACTATCAAAAGGACTTATTCTAACTAATCTGTGAACTCCATTTTCTCCTTTCAAATAGCCAAAAACATAATCTCCATCAATCTCAAGAGTCACAGTTTTTACCCCAGCGACATCCCCTTCCTGAAAGTTTAATTCTCGGACTTTATGCTTGTTTCGCTCAGCCCATCTCAGATACATTCTCATCAACATCCCAGCCCAGTCACAAGACTCCGTACCTCCAGCACCTGCTGTAATTTGAATAACACAAGATAATTTATCCTCTTCTCCTGATAGCATATTTCTGAATTCCATGTCACCAAGCTCATCTTCAAACTTCTGAACTGCTTGATTAACCTCTAATTCTGAAAGCCCCCCCTCCTTAAAAAAATCTATTGATAATTCCACTTCATTATATAGAGACTCTATTCTTTGGTATCCTTCAATCCAATATTTTATCTCACGAATATTCCTCATGACTGCCTCAGCTTTAGATGAATCATTCCAAAAATTAGGATCTAGAGTTAACTCCTCCTCATTCCGCAATTTGATTTTTTGTTCCTCAATATGAATGGTTTTCTTGAGGGCATTTAAACGAGATTTATAACCTTTGAGTTGATCATTTGAAATCATATGACAAAAGTAAGGCGATCACTACCTTGGTACCATGAAAAATTCTATTGCTGATTTTCGTTCAGATACTGTAACAAGGCCATCAAAGGGTATGCTTAATGCTATGCAGAAAGCACTCATAGGTGATGATGTATTGGGTGATGACCCAACTGTGAAATATTTAGAAAGTATGGCATCAGAGATATTTGGGATGGAAGCAGGTTTATTTTGCCCGTCAGGAACGATGACTAACCAAATAGCAATCAATGTCCACTGTAATCCAGGAGAGGAATTAATTTGCTCGCCATTATCTCACATCTATAACTATGAAGGCGGCGGAGTTGCGTTTAATTCGGGCGTGCAAATAAGAACTGCTGGGGACAAATATGGAAGAATTTCAGCTGAGGAAGTAGAAAGTCTAATTCAACCTGAGATAGATGTTCATGCGGCCCAAACAAGCTTAATTGTTGTGGAAAACACCTCTAATAAAGGTGGAGGAACCTGCCTGGGATTACCGCTACTAAGAGAAATATCCAATATTTCTAAAAAATATGGTATCAATTATCATCTAGATGGGGCAAGACTATTTAATGCAATGGTCAGAGATAACGAAACTCCAAAACAATATGATTTCTTCGACTCGATTTCGATTTGTCTAAGCAAAGGGCTCGGTGCTCCAATAGGATCCTTACTACTCAGCAATAAAGACTTCATTGAGCAAGGACGAAGAGTAAGAAAAAGGCTAGGTGGTGGAATGAGGCAAAGTGGGTATTTAGCTGCCGCTGGAATATATGCTCTAAAAAATAACATTAATCGACTTGGTGAAGATCACTTGCTAGCCCAAAAGATTAAAGACATTTTAAAAGAATTAGATTATATAGCAGAAATAAAACCTGTCCAAAGTAATATCATATTGTTCAGAGTGATTAAGTCTATAAATCCCTCCGACCTATTCAATCATTTACAGAAAAATGGAGTTTATATTATTCTAATGGATAAAGAATGGATGCGAATTGTGACCCATCTAGATATTTCTAAAAAACATTTCCAAATGTTATCTGAAAGTCTTTATTCCTTTTCTTCTAAGATTTGAAATATTAGTTCCTTTTCAAAACCTTTATTTGAAAAATACTTCACTAGTTGATATTTATTTTTCGAGCTATTTCTGAGATAATATTTAGAAATCAAATCACTCAATGTTTTTGAATAATCATTTTCATCAATCTCAGAGATTCCAATTTCAATGCATCTATTGGAGATTCCTTTTGCCATAAGGTGTTTCTTAATTTTTAGACGCCCCCATTTTTTTATATTAAATTTTCCTCTGGAAAATGAACGAGAAAACCTCTCTTCGGAAAGATAGCCTTCTGAAATCAGCACCGAAATAATCTCATTAATTGAGGGCTCAGGTAAACCCATCTTTGTCAGACGCATTTTGACCTCCAATTGACATCTATCCTGGTAAGTACAATATTTTTTGATGACGTCCTTAGCAACGTCGTGATCAAAAATTTTCTTATTCTGAAACATTTAAAGTAAAAATAGTTCAAGCAAAAAAATTGCTCAAACCATTTTTTAACCTAATTTTTGATTCCTTGAATCAGCAAATCGATATTCTAGCATCTTAAAAGCATCTCTGTCAACAACTTCTAATCGCATTCCATACAAACGAGACCATTTTTTAAATCTACGATTCCATAAATATCCAGTTGTCAAGTATGCGTGAATGAATGGATGTACATGAAGATAAACGGTTTCATTTCTACCCTTTGACTTCATTCTACTAACAATTTGATCAAATTTTTGCTCAAGAGCAGTAATCATCGTAATCGGTGCTTCAACGAGACTATCAGGGTTCTCTTCTTTAGTCTCTATCCTTTTCGCAGGTCGGACTCTTTGTCTTGTAATCTCAATTAAACCAAACTTAGAAGGAGGAAGTATCTTATGACGGGCTCTATCATCAGACATTACTTCTTTCATCTTCTCAAATAGCGCTTTTCTATGTTCAGAAGTATTCATATCTATAAAATCAATACAAATTATCCCTCCCATATCGCGAAGTCTCAATTGTCTTCCAATCTCCTCAGCGGCAATTAGGTTTACAGCCAAAGCATTTTCCTCTTGACTTTCACCTTTTCTTGAACGATTACCACTATTCACATCAATGACATGCATCGCTTCTGTATGTTCAATAATCAAATAAGTGCCTTTGCCCATATTTACTGTCCTTCCAAAAGAAGACTTTAGTTGTCGATCAACCCCATATTGCTGAAATATTGGTACTGCTGAATTGTGAAATTTTACTATTGAGGCCTTTTCTGGCGCAATCGAAACAATAAAGTCTTTGATTTCATTGTGAAGATTCTCATCATCAACTACAATTTGGTCAAAAGAGTCATTAAAAACATCTCTTAGATAAGCACTGGCTCTGTTCATCTCTTGCAAAACACATTTTTTAGGCTTTGCATTACGTAAATTTCTATGAAGAATTTTCCACCTCTTCAATAAATCGGCTAAATCAGCCTTTAAATCTTTTGGTGATGCACCATCAGCGACGGTGCGAACAATCACGCCAAATCCTTTTGGGCGCATTGCTTGAACAAGCTTACGCAGTCTATCCTTCTCTTTTCTTTCACGGATTTTCTGAGACACGGATATTCTATCCGTAAATGGAACTAGAACAATAAATCTTCCAGCAATCGAAATCTCAGATGTAACCCTTGGACCTTTGGTCGAAATAGGTTCCTTTACTACTTGAACCAGGGCTTCGTTTCCAGGTTTAAGAACATTATCCATATCTCCATCTTTCTTTATTTGAGGAAGGAGCCCGAAATCAGCAATGTTTGAAGACTGTTTTCCGAGATGAACTTTTTTATTAAAGGATAACCATGAAGAAATTTGTGGTCCTAAGTCGTGATAATGTAGAAAGGCATCTTTTTCATATCCTACATCAATAAAAGCAGCATTTAAACTGGTTGCGAGCTTTCGCACCTGGCCTAAATAAACATCGCCAACAGAAAATTGCTGTTTGGCATCTTCATTGACTAACTCGACTAGGCGACCGTTCTTCAGAAGGGAAATAACTGCGTTCGACTCATTCGATTGAATGATTAACTCGGTACGCATAACTAAATCTATTTATTTCTTCTTGTGACGGTTTTTGCGCAAGCGCTTTTTCCTTTTATGTGTTGCCATCTTATGGCGTTTTCTTTTTTTACCGCTAGGCATAATATTATTTATTTAAATGAAACAATCATTGAACTTCTTTGACTTCCGATTGAATTTCCCCTTGATAGCTCTCCAATAGAGTTCTCAATTCAGAGTCACGGGATGAATTAGGAAACAATTCCAGATAATTTTTTAAATCTTCAACTGCACCATTTTTCTCTCCTTTTTGGAACCGAGCTATTGCCAAAGATTCTATGGCATACTCATCTGATGAGTTAATTCTAAGTACTTTTTTAAAACGATCAATAGCTTTATTCCACTGTCCGGACATAATTGAAAACTGTCCTAGATAGAATTGTGCATCACGATGATTAGAATCAACTTCGACAACTTCCCGGAGGGCAAAAATTGCTTCCATGGGGTTACCTTCTCCTGACTCAATCATTTTTACCGCTGATCGAACTTTAGTATCTAATATATTTTGATTTGTATTTTTATCTGAAAACTCTTTTGAAACATTAGGAAATACAAGAACCATAGACATTATAATGCCTACTAGAGTTATTGCTAAAATCCCAGAACGTTTCATTTTATTTTACGGACACATTACTCTTCACCTGGTCAGCAAAAACTTTTGCTGGCTTAAAAGCCGGAATATAGTGAGCTGGTATTATTAATGTAGTATTTTTTGAAATATTTCTTCCTGTTTTCTCTGCTCTCTTTTTGAGTATAAAACTTCCAAAACCTCTTAAATATACATTTTCGCCAGACTCCATGTTCGTCTTCACTTCATGCATGAAATTTTCTACAACCGCTAAAACATCTGACTTTTCCATTCCAGTTCTGTCAGCAATTTTAGTAACGATATCCGCTTTTGTCATATTGATTAATTTTGATGTTAGCCCTTTAAAAGGGTTTAAATTAGCGGCCGCAAAGTTATGTAATTGAGAACGATTCGACAATGATTCTAAATAATATCAGTGAAGACCTAATAAAATGGTATCAGATGAATCAGAGATTACTGCCCTGGAGAACTTCAAAAGACCCCTATACTATATGGCTAAGCGAGATTATTCTGCAACAGACGCGAATTGATCAAGGCCAGAAATATTGGGAAAAATTTCTAAATAAATTTCCAAGCATACAAAACCTTGCATCCGCAAAAGAATCAGAAGTTCTAGCACTCTGGTCAGGTCTAGGGTATTACAGTAGAGCCAGAAACATCCATAAAACATCAAAAATAATTGTAAAAAACTACCGCAATGAATTTCCGAGTTCGTCAAGAGAACTAGCTGAATTACCAGGGATAGGGCCATATACAGCTGCTGCAATATCATCAATTTGCTTTAATGAAGTCATTCCTGCATTGGATGGAAACGCTTTTAGAGTTTATTCAAGATTGTTCGGGGTTGATTTACCAATCGAAAAAAAAATTGCGATTAATACAATTAAAGATTTAGCCTTACCGTTGATATCAAAAAAACAACCAGGTGATTCTAATCAAGCAATAATGGACATAGGTTCTGGGATTTGTAAGCCAAAAAATCCAAAATGTTTTGTTTGTCCACTTCAAGAATATTGTTTCGCTCGAAAAAATGGAAATCCAGAAAGTTATCCGGTAAAATCAAAAATCAAGAAATCCCTGATAATAGATAATTTTTATATTATTGTTAAAAAACACGATAAGTATGCTTTTATCCAAAGACCAGACAAGGGAATTTGGGCGGGGTTATTCACCCCCATTGAAATGGATAAAAAATCTTGGAGACTTGCTTTAAAAAACAAGTCGATTGATTCTAAATCCGTCACTACATTAAGACATATTTTATCGCACAGAATAATGAATTTGCACTTTTCAAAATGGAATGCAAGTAATATACCGGAAGAATCAAAAGTTAAATGGCATTCACAAAACGATCTCAAATCCCTTGGTCTTCCGGCACCGATTAAGAAAATATTAGTTGAAAAAAGTTACATTTGATTTTTAAAGATTATACACAGATATGGCAGGTAGCATAAATAAGGTGATTTTAGTGGGGAATTTAGGAAAAGATCCAGAATTATTAAATTTTGAAAATGGTGGGAGTATCTTAAAATTCTCAATCGCAACCTCAGAAAATTATTTAGACAAAGAAGGTGTTAAAAAAGAAAAAACTGAGTGGCATAACATTGTTTTTCGGTCACCCAAGATGATCGAAATTGGTCAAAAATATTTAAAGAAGGGAGATAAAATCTATGTGGAAGGAAAAATTAGATCAAGCCAATGGGTTGATAGCAATAATCAAAATAGATATAGCTTTGAAATTGCGGCCGACTCAATGACAATGCTTGGATCCAAGCATAGTCATTTTCAAAAAAATGAGACCCAAGATGTGAAAGATAGTGCCAAAGGCGACTTACCATTTTAATTATTTTTATTACTGTCTTAAACCATCTTAATTGGACCCCGACTCTTTTCTTTTAAATTCCATATTCCAAGCATTTCAGAGTGAAGTAATTTTTTACTTAGTCGCAATGATCGCCTTGCTTTTTGGATCAGGTTTTACATCCGCCTCAGAAGTTGCATATTTTTCGCTTTCTCCAAATCAAAAAGTCCAATTGGATGAGGACAAAACTGGAAATTCATTACGGGTAATAGAGGCGATTAAATCCCCAGAGCTATTACTTGCAACGCTTCTAATTTTGAACAATCTCTTCAATCTTGGACTAGTCCTTTTGTCATCTGTTGTCACCAGTTTAGTTTTTAATATTGAAGAATATCCAATAATAGCAATAGGTATTCAAACCTTCTTGATAACATCATTAATTCTGGTTTTTGGTGAGGTAATCCCAAAAACTTATGCCACATATAATGCTCTATCATGGGCCAAGAGTAGTTCAAAATTCATATTAAAAGCTATCAAACTGTTTATACCATTTAGTAAAGCATTGGTAAAGTCTTCAAAATACATTGATGGCTTTAATAAATCTAAATCACTGACTGCAAATGAATTAGAAGAAGCTTTAGACCTGACCTCCGATGAAGCCACTACACCAGAGCAAGAAAAACTACTCAGAGAAATTGTCAAATTTGGTTCAACAAGTGTAAAACAAATTATGACACCTCGTCAAGAAATTTTTGCGATAAACTCAAAAATGAATTTAAAAAAAGTCTTAGAATCTGTCTCTGAAAATGGATATTCCAGAATTCCAATTTATGAAGAAAGCTTAGATAGGATTCAAGGAATTTTACACGCAAAAGATTTATTGAAACACTTAGATGCGGATACAAAATTTTTATGGACTGATTTACTTCGACCTGCTTTTTTTGTTACCGAGAATATGAAAATTGACGATCTGTTAGGAGATTTTCAACAGAAAAAAATGCATATGGCAGTTGTTGTTGATGAATACGGTGGGATATCAGGAGTTACCACTTTGGAAGATGTTATGGAAGAAATTGTTGGAGAAATTCGAGATGAATTTGACTCAGATGAACAACTTTATTCTCAGTTGGATAAAACGACATTTATTTTTGAGGCAAGAGCTCAACTTACTGATTTATATCGCGTAATCAATTTAGATAGCAATACCTTGGAAAAACTTAGAGGTGAAGCTGACACTATTGCAGGTTTAATACTCGAGCAACTCGGAAGAATGCCATTAAAAGGAGAGTCTTTAATTATCGGACCTTTGAAATGCACTATCGAAGCTGCAGATCCTAGAAAAATTGTTCGTGTAAAAATTAAGTTAATCGGGNATGANGTNTAAAATAATTTCTTTANCANTCTTGNTCGGTNTAGGGGTATTTGGATATATTNTTTANTATAATCATATCAGAAGTTCTCAAGATTTATCTNCNNTTCGCCCTTTTGGTTTCTTAAGATTAGAGATCCCGGAAGATAGCCTAATGAGCCTCGATTTTCAAGACAATAACTTACCATTTAATTTCATATTTAGTAGTAATGGAATGTGGATTGACAAACCAACGAACGGATGGGGAGACATTCGTTATCCTTTCTGTAAAGCAAGAATTCAAATATCCTACAATAAAATTGAAGAAAATCTTGGTCAATTNATAAATGATGCCCACNCCATGACCTACAAACATAAAATTGTCGCAGAAGGAATTGAAGAAAAAATGTATTCGAACTCCGATCGAAATGTGAATGGTGTAGTTTTTAAATTGTATGGCAACACCGCTTCTCATATACAGTTCTTTGCAACAGATAGCATATCCAACTTCTTAAGAGGAGCTGCATATATTTATTCAAGGCCGAATCCCGATTCTTTAAAGCCCATTCATGAATTTCTTGAAAATGAGGTGCTTCAAATAATCGAATCCTTGGAATGGAATTATGTTTCGCCGAAGTCTTAGTCAGTCCGAAGAAGAAAATTTAAAATCACGGATCATTAGCCATGATTTAAATGCTCCATCAATAATCAAAAACCATGAAATTGAGCTGAGAATAATGTGTATCGGTTGAATTATCTTGGGAATGTCCAAGTAAAACATCAATGCCCCAAGAAGAGCTTGAAGAATAAAAACAATAAATATTATTCCCGCTCTNAAGTGTAATCCTGCTAAACCTCTGGAAATCCTCATTAAGTAGTAGCTAAACGCAATAATTAAAAGTGAAAAACTCCGATGAANAAGGACCATCGAACTTAATTGATCTACCCAACCGTCTCTAGAGACATTAACTCCAAGTGATTTCATCAAAACATCAACCTCTTCTCGGACTTGCGTGCCAAGAACTATTTGAATCCCCATAAGTAAACCAAGCAAAATGAAAACACGATATACTTTTTGCCTTGTGTCTAGTATTCCATGAATTTTTCGCTCTGCAAGAAAAGCATGAGTCTCCCATTCCGAGCTTACGCTCCGATACAGAAGAGCCAAAAGCCCAAGGATTATGAAAGCCCCAACCAAATGAATAGTTATCTGGTGAGGAATGAGATTCCCATCCACAACAACTTTACCAAGCCANGCCTCNAGACAAAGCATCAGCAAGACTGCTATAATAGTGAGTGACCACCTGGGGTGGGATCGAAATCGAAAAAAAATAAATATTGAACTCAGTAGAATCGGTACACCCAAAAGTGCACCTATAAGACGGTTAATATATTCAATCCATGTATGAATCGGGTTGAAAATTGAGTAATCATGGCGATCATAATTTTTCCATCTTGAAGAAACAAAATTATTATCTGTCAAGAATGATTCTTTTGCAACCAATAATTTATTACCGTAAATGATCATTTGACCCTTATTAAAAAACTTATTTGAATTCCAAGTTACCTGAGATATTTGGGTGGGCGGAATTACTAGTCCAAAACATTTCGGCCAATCAGGACAACCCATTCCACTTCCCGTCATTCGGACAATCGAACCTGCTGTAATCACCAAAAAAGTTAANANTANGGAAATCTGTAAAAGTCGTCTCAGTAAAAATGTCCATAATGTTGAAGGAGGCGGATACATAAACACAAAGGTAGTTTACCTTTGCCACTCAAATGAAAAGCAAGTTTTCTCCATGGATTATATTTATTAGCCTTGTGCTAGTCTGGGGATCATCCTTTATCATAATGAAGTATGCCTTGATGGGGTTTTCAGCAGTTCAAATCGGAGCAGCCCGAATTATTTTTGCTTGTTTATTTACATCAATTTTTGCGTTCAAATCCATTCGAGAGTTTCGTAAAACTGACATTCTGCATCTTATTATTGTGGCATTTTTAGGAAATTCAATTCCATATGTTTTATTCCCTATGGCTATTAATCATATACCCTCTGGGATAGTGGGAATAACAAATTCAATGACGCCACTTTTCACTCTCATTGTCGGAATCATTGCTTACCGACGAAAACTAAAACCTCTTAAGTTTCTCGGTGTTTTTATTGGGCTAATAGGAACGTTAATATTAATTAATCCATTTAGCTCAAATTCAGTAGTTGGAACTAATTGGCCATACATATTATTAGCCTTGTGCGCAGCGGCATGCTATGGAATTAGTATAAATTCAATTTCAAAATTGAATCACCTTTCACCTCAAGCGATTACTCTTTTCGCTCTTATTGGTGCAAGTATACCTTCAATCATTATTCTCATATTCACAGATTTTAGTTCAACTATTTTGTCAAAGTCAGATATTTTGGTTCCATTTTTAGCTGTCGCATTCCTGGGGATTTTTGGAACTTCCCTATCGATGGTTGTTTTTAATAAATTAATATCCATCACAACACCAATTTTTGCTGCATCCACAACATACGTAATTCCAATAGTGGCCTTGGTTTGGGGGATTATTGACGGGGAGAGCCTCTTACTAAATCATTTTTTGGGAATGGTTGTAATCCTTCTTGGTGTAAGAATTGTAAATAGAAACTAATTTCTATTATAAAAAATAGATTTTTCCTACCTTCAAAGCCACAGAAAATATAACTAACCCAAATCATTTAAAATGAAAAAACCAACTCTAGCAGCTAAAATTATCATAGGACTAATTTTAGGGATTTTATGGGCCCTTCTTAGCTCATATATGGGTTGGAGTGATTTCACAATGAAATGGATCGCCCCTTTAGGAGAAATTTTTATTCGATTATTAAAGCTGATTGCTATTCCACTGGTTTTGTTTAGCATAATATCTGGAATAAGTGGTTTAAACGATACTGCGACTTTGGGAAGAATGGGTATAAAAACCATGGGCTTGTACATTACATCTACTTTAATTGCATGCACTGTTGGGATTTTCTTTGCAAATACATTTAAGCCCGGGTATCAAGCGGATCAGGAACAACTTAATATTAATCGATTATCATACGAGATATGGGTTAATGAGACAGCAGGAGTTGAATTTTTTGATGAAATACGTCTATCAGAAAACTCGAAATACAGTTCCCTTTTGATAGACGCAAAAGAGAATCTATCAGAACAACAAGAAAATAAGGAATTAAATCAAAAAATTTCAGCTGCTGAGTCAAAGAATTCTGGGCCTTTACAATTTTTTGTAGACATGGTACCCTCAAATATTTTTATTTCTTTCAATAATAGTTTGATGCTACAAATCATATTTTTTTCACTTTTTTTTGGGATTACACTAGTCGCACTTCCAAAGAAAAAAACAGTTCATATGATTGGATTTATCAATGATGGATCTAATATTTTCATCAAAATGGTAGATATTATTATGAAAGGTGCGCCCATTTTTGTTTTTGCTCTTCTAGCCGGAAAGCTTGCGGAAATGGCGGGCAATAACCCTAGTCGACTCATTGAAATATTCCGTGCACTCGGAGCATATACATTGATAACTATTGTAGCATTATTATTAATGATTTTTATCTTCTATCCACTAATCATCTCACTAATAATAAATAGAAAAACAAAAATTGGATTCTTTAAAGCTTGGAAATATTTTTCCAAAGGAATACGCCCAGCTCAAATATTGGCATTTTCTACATCTTCAACAGCTGCAACATTACCTGTAACAATGGATTGTGTCCGAGATAATCTTGGCGTTGATGATAAAGTAGGCTCATTTGTTTTACCAGTTGGAGCAACCGTCAACATGGATGGAACAGCATTGTATCAGAGTATTGCTGTCATTTTTATGGCCCAATTTCATATGATCGACTTAACAATAGTTCAACAAGCAACAATCATTTTCACAGCTACATTAGCTAGTATTGGAGCAGCATCAGTTCCAAGCGCAGGACTAATAATGTTAATTGTGGTTCTAGAAAGTGTTGGCCTTAATCCAGCATGGATAGCAATTATTTTCCCGGTAGACAGAATAATTGATATGGTTCGAACCATGCTAAATCTAACAGGGGATGCTGTAGTAAGCTTAATTGTTGGTATTTCGGAAAACAAGTTTAAAATAATTGATAGAAAGTAGTCTTCCGTAATTTCAATTTCAAGTGTTTCGAAAAAGTTTCAATAGTTATGGGGTGTTTGTTTAATATTTCGGACTATCTTTGCCCCCCTCAACTAAAAATAGAGTACATATGTACGCCATAGTAGAAATAGCAGGGCTGCAATATAAAGTGCAAAAAGACCAACGAGTGTATGTGCATCGTCTGGAAGGAAAAACTGGTGATAAAATTACCTTAGATCGAGTCCTTCTAGCTGAAGAAAAAAGCACTGTCACAGTAGGCGCCCCAGTTATACAAGGTGCAAGCATAACTGCGAGCATCTTAAACCAGGTCAAAGCTGACAAAGTAATCGTGTTTAAAAAGAAACGAAGAAAAGGTTACACCAAAAAAACAGGTCATCGTCAACCAATGACTGAAATCTCAATACTAGATATAAGTTTATCTCCAAAGAAGAAAACAGCTGTAGAGAAAAAATCTGCAGATCCAGTAGTTAAAAAACCAGTAAAAAAAGTTGCCGCGAAAAAGGAAGCTTCTGACATAGCTGCGAAGAAGGCTGGAAAAAAAGTTTCAGAAAAAAAGAAAGCTACTGATCCAGCTGCAAAGAAGCCAGTAAAAAAGGTTTCAGAAAAAAAGAAAGAAACAAAAAAAATAAATTAACTAGTTATGGCACATAAAAAAGGTGTAGGTAGTTCAAAAAACGGACGTGAATCTGAAAGTAAGAGACTCGGAGTTAAGATTTTCGGTGGTCAAGCCGCCCTAGCTGGAAACATAATTGTTCGACAAAGAGGCACTACGCATCGCCCAGGAGAAAACGTGGGAATAGGAAAAGATCATACTCTTTTTGCACTAAAAACAGGAACAGTAGATTTCAAAAAGAAAGCGGGAAACAAAAGTTACGTCTCTATCATTGAAAACACAGAGGCTGTTAAAAATTGATTTAACCAATTACGTTAAATTTTACACCCTCTAATGCATTTGCAGCAGAGGGTTTTTTTATTTTTACCGAATGCTATCATTACAACTACTTAGACAGGACCCAGAAAGAGTTATTAAAGCTCTTGCGAAGAGGAATATTGATGCGAGGCCAGATATAAAATCTCTTTTAGAAAAAAATGAAAAGCGTAGAAAAATTCAAAATGAAAGTGAAACTCTAAAAGCAGAATCCAATAAAATCGCAAAAACTATTGGAAATCTGGTTCAAGAAGGAAAAACAAATGAGATTCAAAAAATCAAAATAAAATCAAAATCACTCAAAACAGAATTAACTAAACTTGAAAAGGAACTTATCGAAATTGAATCTGAGGAAAAAGAAATTTTGCTGAGTTTTCCAAATACCCCTCATGAAAGTGTCAAAAAAGGAAAGGGTGAAGAAGAAAATGAAATTATTAAATCATGGGGAGATTTAAAATCAAACCCGAATTCATTGCCCCATTGGGAATTGTCAGAAAAATACAATCTTATTGATTTCGAAAGAGGAGTTAAGGTTACTGGAGCAGGTTTTCCTGTTTATACTGGGAAAGGAGCTCGACTTCAAAGAGCCTTAATTCAATACTTTTTAGATACAAATACTGAAAGTGGATATAAAGAAATTCAGCCGCCATATTTCGTAAATGAAAAATCTAGTTTTGGGACTGGCCAACTCCCGGATAAGGAAGGTCAGATGTATCATATTGAAAATGACCAACTATATGCGATTCCGACATCGGAAATACCATTGACAAATTTATATCGAGGTGAGATTATCAATGAAATAGACTTACCGATAAAATTGACTGCTTATTCACCATGCTTTAGGCGAGAGGCAGGATCCTATGGGAAAGATGTAAGGGGGCTCAATAGACTTCATCAATTTGATAAAGTAGAAATTGTTCAAATCGAAAAACAAAATGATTCTTACGATAAACTTAATGAAATGACTTCTCATGTCTCAAAAATTCTTGAAGAGTTGGGATTGAAATACCGAATGCTGCGTTTATGTGGTGGGGATATGGGCTTCACTTCATCCTTGACTTATGATTTTGAAGTGTGGTCCTCAGCACAAGAGAGATGGCTAGAAGTGTCATCCGTTTCTAATTTTGAAACATTTCAATCTCGAAGACTTCAATTGAGGTATCGTAGTTTGAAAAATAATGAGATATTACTCACTCATACTTTAAATGGCTCTGCTCTTGCTCTACCCAGAATAATGGCAGCAATTCTTGAAAATAATCAGGGTAAAGAAGGTATTAAAATCCCAGAAGCATTATGGAAGTATACCGGATTTAAAATTATCAAATGAGAAATTTTCTTACTCTGTCCCTTTTTCTTTGTCTTTTATCTAGTTGCTCAAATACCTTAATATCAGACTTAAATAAGTTAGAGAAAGATGTTGAGCATTCAAAAAAATTATTGGCTAAACTGGAACAAAAAGGCTTTAATACCTCTATTATTGATCTCAAAAGACATTTGAATATTGCCAAAAAAATACCTTATGAAAAACAATATGACAAATATTTTAAAAATGAATTTGAAACAATACATAATCGACTCAAAAGGTTGTTAAGATTTGAAAATTATTTAAAATCTGAGCGGATTAGTGATAAGATAGATTTTGATTTGATGCAGATTAAGAACCTACGTCACGATATAAAAAATAAATTAATTGAACAGCCCCAAGCAATCATCGAAGTTGAAAATGAAAAAAATGCCATTTTACCGTATTTGAGCGATTTTAATAACAATGTCAACAATATTATCTTATTGCTAGAAACCCATGACAGCGTAGATGCGCACATGCAATTATTGTGGGATAATTGGTAAATTCATTTTTGATATGTTCATATATAATGTTACCATAAACGTTGAAGATTCGATACATGAGAAATGGAAAAAGTGGATGATCGAAATTCACATACCGGAAGTATTAGAAACAGGTTGCTTTCTAGAATCTAGGTTTTCCCAAGTTATAGTTAAAGAAGAATCCGGAACAACATACTCGATACAGTATTTATACAACGATAAAGAAGATTTTAAAGTTTACGAGCAATTATACGCCGAAGAAATAAGAAATAAAACAGAAGATCTTTTTGGAGGAAAATACGTAGCCTTTCGAACAACATTAAAAATTATTGATATAAAAAACAAAAAATCATTATGAAAAACTCAATTATCCTTACTCTAATTGCAATTTCCACAATTATGTCCAACTCTATAAAACTTGATGCTCAAACAGAAAAAATGACACCTGAAATACTGTGGGATTTAGGTCGTGTTAGTCTTGATCATATTAATAATAATCTTGTAATTTATGGAGTTACAAATTATGATCTCAAGAAAAATAAAGGAAATCGAGAATTATACCTAGCTGACCTTAATACCGGGGCAAATACTCAACTCACAAACTCTCCAGAAAACGATTACTCTAGTTTCTTAATCAAGGGTGGAAATAGTTATGTTTTTATTAAGAAAGGCCAACTTTATATTTCAAATACAAATCAAATTAAAAGTGAAAAAGCAAAGAAATTAACATCGTTTAAAACCAAAATCCAATCTGCAAAAGTTACAGAATTAAATGATGGAAGAATACTTTTAGTTTTCTCAACGCGAGTGAAAATTGATGAGACCCCTCTTGAAAGGCACCCTGACAAACCAAAAGCTGATTTTTCAATACACGACGACCTAATGTACCGTCATTGGGATAGTTGGACAGATTATAGTTATAATCATATCGGATTTTCAGTAATTGATCCGAATAAAAAAACTCCTACTTCAAAATATATTGACATAATGAAAGGTGAACGATTTCACTCACCTTTGCCTCCATTTGGTGGATCTGAAAGTTTTGATGTGAGTAAAAATGGTAGATATATAGCCTACGCAAGTAAGAAACTTATTGGAAAAGATTTTACTACTCATACAAACTCTAAAATCTATTTATTTGATAGAGAAACAGAAATAACTACCTGTTTAAATGGACTTGATGGGTACGACAATAACCCCTCTTTCTCACCAAATAGTCAGAATATTGCATTTACAGCGATGCCTGAAGATGGTTACGAAAGCGATGTGAATCAACTTTATATTCTACCTCTTGATCAAGCTGGTGATAAAAGGACTTTAAGCCCTGTAATCCCTGCAGAGTACATAAATAGCTTCGAATGGCTTGATAATAAAACTATAATTTTCAACGAGACTGTGGAGGCCACTCAACAAATTCGCCGATTAGATTTGGTTTCGGGCAAAAATGCAATGGCAAAAAAGAAAATTCGAAAACTCACAGAAGGTGATTATAATTATGGGAAATTTAAAATCAATAAAAAATACGTAATTGCCGAGCGGCAGGATCATAATCATGCAAATGAACTCTTCAAAATCAGCCTCAATAAATTTGAGAAGCCTATTCCCTTAACTGATGTGAATCGCGACCTTTATGACTCTATTCAAATTGGCAATGTGGAGAAGAGATGGATAAAAACCAGTGATGGTAATGAAATGCTGACTTGGGTTTTCTTCCCTCCTAACTTCGATAAAGAAAAAAAATATCCCACATTGCTTTATTGCCAAGGTGGTCCTCAGTCTGCGGTTAGCTCATTTTATAGCTTTAGGTGGAATTTTCAACTCATGGCTGCCAATGGATATATTGTTGTTGCTCCAAATCGACATGGCGTTCCAGGGTTCGGCAAGGAATGGAATGAACAAATCTCTCAAGATTGGGGTGGCCAAGCGATGAGCGATTATCTTGCAGCAATAGATACCCTTTCAAAAGAAAACTATGTAGACGAAAATAATTTAGGCGCTATTGGAGCCAGTTATGGGGGTTATTCTGTTTATATGCTCGCAGGAATTCATGAGAATAGATTTAAAGCTTTAATTTCTCATTGTGGATTATTTAACATGGAAAGTTGGTATTTAAGTACCGAAGAAATGTTTTTTGCGAATAAAGATGTTGGTGGTCCATTTTGGCAAGCTAATGTGCCAAGAGCCTACACCGATTTTAATCCCAAAAATTTCGTACAAAATTGGACTGCTCCTATCCTTGTTATTCATGGCGGAAAAGATTTTCGAGTTCCAGTAAACCAAGGAATCGAGGCATATCAAGCGGCTCAACTACGTGGTATACCATCACGGTTTTTACATTTTGAAAATGAAGGACATTGGATATTAAGTCCACAAAATGGTTTAGTATGGCATTCTGAATTTTTTAAATGGCTAGATAAATGGCTCAAAAATTAATTCAATTTTGCTCAAAAAAATTGTGAGTATACCCAAAAAATATAATGAAAACAATTCCCTTTCGCTCAGGCGTATTAAAAAATGGTCTACGATGGATTCATCAAGAAGTTCTATCCCCGACAGGGCATGTTGCATTAATGATTCAAGCAGGGTCTAGAGATGAAAAACCCAATGAAGAGGGACTAGCACATTTCATAGAGCACCTTTTATTTAAAGGGACTCAAAAGCGAAAAGCTTTCCATATTATCTCGAGAATAGAAGATGTTGGTGGAGAACTAAATGCATACACTGGAAAGGAAGAAACCACATTGTATGCAAGTTTTTTAAAGGAGAATTATGAAAGATCTATAGAGTTGATTTTTGACATCATCATAAATGCCAATTTTCCAGAAAAGGAAATTCCTAAGGAGAAAGAAGTAATCATTGATGAAATTCAATCATACCGTGACACCCCATCTGATTTAATTTTTGATGAATTTGATGAATTACTTTTTCCGAATCAAGCCATTGGGAAAAACATTCTAGGTACTGAAAAGACGATAAAAAAGTTCACAAGAAAACAAGTCTTAGATTTCGTAAAAAGAAATTACGGACCAGAAAAAGCTGTTTTATCCTCAGTAGGTGGAATTAAAAGTGAGGACTTTGAAAAAATTGCAAACCGTTATGCATCAACCTGGAAAGCACATAATAATACCATCCATAGAGAGAAACCGGTAATTTCAAAAGGGCTATCACATCACTTGGTAAAAGGAATTCATCAAAGCCACTTAGTCATCGGAGGAGAAGGAGTTTCACTCCATGATAAAAATTATACAGCTCTCGTACTTTTAAATAATTTACTCGGAGGACCAGCAATGAACTCAAGATTAAATCTAAAGATTCGTGAAAAATTTGGCATAACATACCAAATTGAAAGTTTTATAAATTCCTATTGCGATGCTGGAATATGGGGAGTATATGCTGGCACAGATATACAAACAATTAATCGGTGTCATGAACTAATACTAAAAGAATTAAAACTATTAAAAGAAAAGAAAATAGGAAAAATACAATTTAGTAAAGCCAAAACTCAATTACTTGGTCAAATGGCTTTGCACCAAGATAATAAGGTAAATCTTATGACTTCGTTAGCAAAATCAATTCTTATTTATAATAAAGTGGATACTTTTCAAGAAATAATTAGCAAAGTGAATTCAGTTGAAATTAATCAAATTCAAGAATTGGCCCAACAAATTTTTGATACAGAAAAAATAAATGAACTTCGTTATGTCCCGGAAACAAACTATCAATAAAAATCATGGAATTCTTACCAAAAGAAATAGAAGAGTATTCTCTATCTCATACATCATCTCAAAGTATAATTTTAGAAAAAATTGAAAACGAAACTTGGCAAGAAGTACTGATGCCCAGAATGTTGTCTGGAAGGCAACAAGGAAGGTTTTTGAGTTTAATGTCAAAACTAGTTAAACCTAAAAGAGTACTAGAAATTGGAACCTACACGGGCTACTCCGCAATATGTATATCCGAAGGATTATCAGAACATGGAATTATTCATACCATAGATAATAATATCGAATTAAAACAAAGAGTTATTGGGTATTTTAAAGAGTCGGGAATCATTAACTCTGTAAAAATGCATTGGGGTAATGCTCTTGAAATCATTCCTTCAATCAATGAAAAATGGGACTTAGTTTTCATCGATGCAGATAAAGAAAATTATTCTAATTATTTTGATTTAATTATTGATAAAATGAATATTGGTGGCATCATTATAGCCGATAATGTTCTTTGGAGCGGTAAAGTCATCAATCCAAATAAAAAAGATAAAGAGACCTATGAGCTCGACAAATTCAACAAAAAAATAGCAAATGATAAAAGAGTTGAACATCAATTATTACCTCTCAGAGACGGCTTAATGATTGCCCAAAAAATTTAGTTCATTTCTCCATAATTCTTTTTATAATTTTTAAATCCTCATCGGTATCGACTCCTAACCCGGGGGCATTAATAATTGAAGAATGGATTGTATANCCNTTTTCTANCCANCTTAGTTGTTCCAGTTTTTCTTTTTTTTCTCTAATTGTCGGTTCTAATTCTACTAATTTAGATAGTACGTCAGATCGAAATCCGTACATGCCAACATGTCGATACGGCTTTTGAGTAAATGACTTTGGATCACGGCTAAATTTCAGACATATACCCATATCCGTTCGATCAACAAAGCAATGATTTATTGATTTTAAATCACTTAATGAAGCCGATGTAACTAAAGTTCCTATTTCAATTATTTCATTATCCATTAAAGAAATTAAATTCCTAATATCATCCTCCCTAACAAGAGGTTCATCTCCTTGAATATTTAATATCACTTCAGGGTAAATATCTAATTTTTTTAGTGCTTCTGCCACTCTTTGAGTCCCATTCAAACAAGATTTTGAAGTTAATATTGCATCTCCCCCTTCGCTTTGGATCNCCTTTAAGATTNTGTCATCATCAGTAGCAACGTATGTTGGTAAGACTTTTTTAACTTCATTCCAAACCCAATAAATCATGGGTTTTCCATTTATCTCTTTAAGGGGTTTTCCGGGAAGTCTGGTGCTTCCATATCGGGCTGGTATTATTGCAATTGCAGAATCAATCATTTTTTATGACTTCATTGAAAAGACTATTCTCTTAACAATATAAACTTTTCAGCAATAATATTATCTCCGTCAATTATTTCCGAGGACTCTTTACTAAAAATTGCCTGAGCCAGATATTGCCCTGAGGGGATATTTCCCAGCCATAAGTATACTTCATTTCGACCCAAATTTATTTCACGGACCCCCATTTGAATAATCTCTCCCGCGCTATTTACTAATCGTAAAAATAAATACCCTGAGTAAGGTGCATCTACAGCAAAAGTTAAATTACCCAGTGATGGGTTTGGAAATATACTTGGTGCTGGTGCATTAGCATATGGAATATATAGATTTGTCTTATTTGAACAGCCTCTAGCATCTATCACCTCAAAAGTCACACTATCTCCGCTACAAGCACCGGAATAATTTGAAAACCCTTTATTACCATCCCAAAAAAATTCAAAAGGTTCGATACCACCAAAAACATCTACTTCTATCAAATGGTTGCATCCCATTCCACTGAGAGTTATTTCAAAATCTAACGCTGTCGAATCTGGACTTTGAAGTAATGAAAACCAAGAAGAATTTCCACCATTACTTAAACCATAAAATCCTGAAGACCATGCCTTTTGAGGGTCATGGTAAACGGTCTGAAGCCCAAAATAATCACCCCATCTTTCAGGACCACTTAGCTTATTTACGACACCTTCACCTTCTTTAAGAGTTATAATATCTGAATATGATCCATCATTTGAATAATAAATCGCAGAATACCCTGCATACTCGGAAATTGAAGAGTGATTAAATCCGATTAGAACTTCTGTATCACATTCTTCATTGCCTAAAAAAACAATATTTGGGTATGCTAAATCTCGACTAGAGTGAGAGATAATATTACCTACTAAACTGTCTGGCTGATCATTAGTCCTGTAAATTCCATGATAAAGTGCACATCTATTAGTGGTAAAATCTCTGGTGGTACTGACTAAATGAACCTGACCAGTTGGCGTCTCCAATGCCCCTAACCATCTTCCATCATTAGTTGAAAGGTCGTAAGTGTTCGATGCACTGACAATTGGTTGTTTTCCATTGGGAGGGACACCATAAGGAATCGAAGATGGGCACATAGAAATATTATAACTGTGAGTACCACCTATCGCAGAATCCACCCGAGACAAAAAAAATGTTGAATCATTTTGAATACTGAAATTTCGATTCGATGCAAACATCGGTTTTGATACATATCCATTCCAACCATTTACAGCGACAAGATTTCTTATAAATTTGCCATTATACTTAATCCCATGATGCAATTCAGATGGAAGAACTGAGGAACCAGAAAAACCGGAAAACTTATCCATTTCCCAAATAACGGTTCCATCGAAACCTAACTGCCAACTTACACCAGGAATGATAAGATTAATTGACATAATTAATTTATCATCGGATAAAGCTATACTTGGAAAATCACTCCATCTATTATTGTTCAGTGGATTCCCGGGTAGTGTGTACATATGCCACCCTGCTGCTGGGTCATTAGTTTGGCTAAAACAAACAACTATCTTACTGGTTTGCGGAGTGTTTCCAACAAAAAANAATAAAACCCATCTATCTTCATTCGGATCATACAATAATCGTGGATCGCTTGCTCCAGAAGATGTTACTACCCCTGAAGCTTGAATCAAAGAAATGAATTGCTGTGGAAAATGAAATGTATCAGTTTTTAAATCCCATGCCCACAAAATGGAATTAACCGCTCCTAAAAGGATACTGTCTTTTGAAAAAGCCACCGTATTATCATTTGGAGTTCCACCTGCCAAGGGTATTTGAGCACCATTCACAGTAAATACGCGCTTCATGCCCAGCTCATCAATTAAAATAGGAGAATCTGACATTGTTTTTAAATATCGCGTTGATTCGTATTTACCTTTTCCTAATTTTAATTCTGCCTTTTTTTTCAAATCATTTAAAAAAGATTGTTTGGAAAAAGCATCTTGAGATTCTAACGAATTTACTCTAAAATCATAGTTTGCATCAACAGATCTTAAATCAAAAGATTTTACTTTTTCAATAGAGAAATTCAATGGCTGTGCAGACAGATTAAAAGAATAAAGAACAGATATAAAAAGAGAAAACAACTTTACTTTTTTTCTAAATAGCATTATCAAATAACTTGTTAGAGATTTATTAGTCGCCATAAAACTCTTTTATTTTATCAATAATATAAACTTGTGTTTTTTCATCTAATTCTGAATGCATGGGCAATGAAATCACTTGACGAGCTAATGCCTCTGCAATAGGAAAGCTCATTCCAGAATGGTCTAAATTTTTAAATGCTTTTTGAAAATGTAAAGGCAATGGGTAATATACCATTGAGGGAATTTTATGTTCTTTTAAAAATTGAATTAATTGGTNACGAGACCCATCTAAGATTCTTAAAGTATACTGATGAAAAACATGGGTACTTTCCTTTCTTCGCATAGGAATTCTCAGTNATTTTAAAGAGGCTAGATGTTTATCGTAAAATTTTGCAGCTTGCTGACGAGATTTATTATAATTATCTAAATGAGCAAGTTTAAGATTCAAAATAGCAGCCTGAATTGTATCTAAACGGCTATTACATCCAATAATATCATGATGATATTTAATTTTTTGACCATGGTTAGCGACCATCTTAATTCTCTCTGCCAAAAAATCATCATTTGTGATAATTGCCCCACCATCTCCTAAGCAGCCTAAATTTTTTGATGGAAAAAATGAAGTACAACCAATTCTTCCAATAGTTCCGAGTTTTTTTTCATTACCATTTAAAAATCGATAAGATGCCCCCATAGACTGCGCAGCATCTTCTATTATGTTGATTTTGTGATCTGCTGCCAAATTCATTAAAGGCTCTAAATTAGCTGATTGACCAAATAAATGAACTGGTATAATAACCTTGGTCCTGGGTGTAATTGCAGTTTTTACTTGTTCAATATTGAGACCAAAGTAATCCGGATCTACATCAACAAGAACAGCCTTCAATCCCAGTAAAGAGATGACCTCAGCAGTAGCCACATATGTGAATGTTGGTGTAATCACCTCATCACCAGGCTTTAGATCTAATGACATTAATGCAATTTGAAGAGCATCAGTTCCATTAGCGCAAGGAATTACATATTTAGAACCTAAGTAAAGCGACAAACTATCTGCAAATCTTCCCACTTCAGGACCATTTATATAAGCACCAGAATCAACAACTTTTTGAATACAAGAATTCAATTCTCTTTGAATTTTTTTGTGCTGACTTTGCAAATCAACCATTTGAATTGATGTGGGTATGCTCATGCCTGAATTGGGTAGTTATTAGTTGGAGTAGATACAAAAATACTAATTCAATCTGTCAATCAATATAAAGATCTTAACCTCTAACTTAGTGCCATGCGAATTATTTCAATTCTGATATGGATTTCATTGATTTTTTCAAATATTCAGATAATGGCAAAATCTCCCATTCTATCTGCCTCAATAAAGGATAGAATGGTTAAAATTGAAACATCAAAAAAAAGAGGAAGTCTTATTCAAATGAAATTTGGTAACAAAATTCCATTTGGCAATTGGAGCAATTATTATGGACCATTTCTTGAATCCGGAATTCAATATTCATGGTTAAAGGAATCCATTATTTATGGACTGAGCTCAACTTATTTTTTTGGCAACAATGTGAAAAATTTGGATGAGATTTTAGAACATCTTATCACCAGAAATGGGGAGATAATGAGTAATGATGGTAGTTCATTATCTAGTCTCCAGAGCGAAATTAGAGGTGGACAAATAGGTGTTCATTTAGGTTCGCTTATCCCGAAATGGGGAAATAAAAACAATCAACCATTAATTTTATTTGAAGCTGGGATGATCCAGCATAAAAGAAAATTTATTTCCTCAGGAGGAGTTCCGCAATTAGAAATACCCTATATCTACGGTTTGGATAACTTGCACCGAGGTTTTTATTTGCAAGAAAATATTGGGTGGATTCACATTGGTGAAAATGCACCGCATTTTAAAATTGAATTACAAACGATTCAATCTAGGACCAGACTGGTTCGAGAATACCAGTTTAATCTCGATGATTATGACTACAACAATAAATGGGACTTTGGAATAGGATTTAGAGTGACATGGATTTTACCTATGCTAAGAGAAAAATCAGAGACAATATTTTATTATTAAAAAATGAGAAAATAATAAGAGAATGATATATCGGCTTCCAGGAATCATATTTCAAATAATAATTGATGTTGGCGCTTTTTTAGGATATTCAAGGGCCTTAGATTGGAAAAAAGCTCGCCAAAGGCCAATAAAATTTTCAAATTTTGACATCTGGATACATGNAAGTTCACTTGGGGAGTATTGGATGGTACATAATCTCATTCGAGATTTCGAAAAAAAAGGGAAAAAAGTTTTTGTAAGTATATTCTCACCAAGTGCATGGGAGATAGTTTCAAAAAATGAAAAATACTGCGGGTTTATTCCTATTGACAGGCAAAAAGAGATTCATCATTTTGTTGAAACAATAAATCCAAAATTCGTAGTTATAGCAAAATATGATCTTTGGCCTGTCTTATCCAATGTTTTATACAACAAAAAAATCCCTTATGTAATTGCTTTTAGCCAGTTTCATGAACATCATCACACTTTATGGAAATGGAATTTTTTAGAGAATAAAATTTATCGAAGAGCGCTAGGAGTTGGTCATCAAACTCAAAAAAGTCTAAAACTTTGGCAAAAGTCAAATTTTTCGAATGGATTTTTTTGCGGTGACGGAAGGTTTGATAGTATCTATCATTTTAGAAAAAAATGGACTCCTTTGGATGAAATAGATGTCTTTAAAGGTGAGAGTAAACTGTTTGTTTTAGGAAGCTCATGGCCCAGAGAAGAGTCTATGACGATTCCATTAATTCCTAAATTATCTGAAGTTAAGTTTGTCATAGCTCCACATAGACATCAAAGAGCTTCAGAAATAATTAAAATTTTAGATGTTCCATACATTTTAATGTCAGAGATAAATATTTACGANAAACAAGAATTAATAAAATCTAGAGTATTAATTGTTGATACTATGGGCCAACTCAAAAACATATATGGTCATTCTGACTTTACATTTATAGGAGGTGGATTCCAAAATGGATTGCATAATATTTTAGAAGCTCTCATATTTGGAAATATTATCACATTCGGACCGAAAATAAAAGGTCACTGGGAAGCCTCTGAGTGCAAAGCAGATGTACTCGGGATAAATTCAGATTCAGAAACTTTAATGCAATGGCTTTCAAACCTGATTGATCTCGACGAAAAAAGTCTCAAACAAAAAATATCTTCTGGACAAGACTTTGTAAATAAAAATATTGGAGCCACAGAAAGAGTCATGAAATTTATAGGCACGAATCTTAATTGAATAATCCCTCTTTTAAACCTAAAAGAAAAGAATATTCCATTGCAGTTTCCCGATATGCCTGATATCTTCCAGACGCCCCACTATGTCCTGTTTCCATATTGCAATGCATAAACAAGGGCTCTTTATTATTTCTCATATCACGGAGCCTCGCTATCCATTTGGCAGGTTCCCAATATTGAACCTGACTATCATGTAGGCCAGTTGTGATAAGTAAAGGAGGATAATCTTCATTTTTAACATTGTCATAAGGAGAATATGCTTTCAAACGAAAGTATACATCTGAATCATTTGGGTTACCCCACTCATCATATTCTCCTGTTGTCAATGGTATACTTTCATCAAGCATGGTTGTGACCACATCTACAAAAGGTACTGCTGCTATAACGCCAGACCATAGTTTTGGACGCATATTAACAACTGCCCCCATAAGCAATCCTCCTGCAGAGCCTCCCATTGCATATAGTTTTGAGGAATATCCTGATTTTTTTAGAAACTCGCCACAATTAATAAAATCTTTGAAACTATTGATTTTATGCTCCATCCTACCATTTAAATACCATTCTCGACCCATATACTGTCCTCCTCTGACATGCGCTATGGCGAAAGCCATCCCTCTTTGTAACAGACTTAGCCGAGCCACAGAAAAACTCGGATCAACCGTAATCCCATATGAACCATAACCGTATAAAAGAGTTGGAATCGGTTTACCTTGAGTCTCTCTTGGTCCAACCCATGAGATAGGTATTTTAGTACCATCATCTGAAGTGGCCCAATATCGGTAACTGACGTATTTCGAGGAATCATATCCTCCAAGAATTTTTGTCTGTTTTAAAATTTTCTTTTCCCGAGTGCTCATATTATAATCATATGTGGTAGCTGGAGTTATCAGAGAAGTATATACAAATCTTAAATTTTCAGTCTTTTCTGTGGGATTACTTCCAGTATACAGAGTGTATGTTTCTTCGGGAAGCGTCACTTTGTGTGGTTTTCCTTCCCATGGTCGAATAACAAGCTTTAAAAGACCATTTGAACGCTCTTCTGTAACCAGAAAGTCAGTAAATAAGTCAATGCCCTCCAGCAAAACATCATCACGATGTTCGATATATGGAGTCCACTTATTCGGTGAAAGTTCATTCGCCCGAAATAATGCAAAATTCTTTCGTTTACCTATATTACTGATTATATACCAGTGACCATTAAAATGACTCGCAGAATATTCAACTCCAATTTCTCTTCTTCGCAAAACCTCAAATTCACCAATTGGACTTTCTGAGGATAGATAATGTAACTCATCTACGTTTGTTGCTCCTGTTGCTATGTGAATGTATTTTTTCGATTTAGATCGATACACAGTACATGAAAATTTTTCGTCTTTTTCATGATAAACAAGTACAGGTGGTAAATCCGATCCAATTTTTCGTCGCCAAATTTTATCGGCACGCAATGTAACAGGGTCTTTTGTGCCATAAAAAAAGGTTTCTCCATCATCAGCCCACGCAAATGCACCAGAGGTTCCTTCAACCTGAAAATCCCAAATCTTATTTTTATCTAAATCGACAAACTGAAGAGTATACAAGCGGCGTCCTACAAAATCAACTCCATAAGCCATACGTTGATGATCGCGAGTCATTGAAAGACCACTAACTTGACAATAGGACTTATTTTGAGCCAATAAATTAACATCTAAAACTATATTTTCTGCAGAATCTAAGCTCCCCTTCCTCCTACAATATAAAGGATAATCATTTCCGCTTTCAAAACGCGTTTGATACCAATAATTATCAACCTGCACAGGTACACTTGACTCATCGGGATTTAATCGGTCGGTCATTTCTGAATAGAGTTCATTCTCCAATTCCTTGACAACCTTCATTCCGTTTTCGCGATAATTATTTTCGGACTTTAGATAAGATATCACCTCAGGATCATCTCTATCATTTAACCAGTAATATGGATCTAATCTTTTATCTCCATGAATCTCATGAGTAAAATCTTTTTTCAATGCTTTAGGTTCAGTCATAGTTTTGGTCTCAATTAATAGTGATGAAATAAAGATTGCTAATATTGCTATAACAAGATATTTTATAATGATCTTGCGTTTTGATTGAAAAAAAACCATGTTATTTCAGGTTAATTATTCGTTTCAAAGCCTCTTGACTAGCTTGATGCTGGGGGTTAAGCGAAAGAGCTTGACGATAGTCTTTCTCTGCATTAATCAAATCTCCGCCTCTTTCCCAACAAAATCCACGACCGTAGAAAGCTCTATGATTAATTGCTCGAGCCTCTATACTTTTAGAAAAAAAATTTCTGGCTTCTAGCAAAAGTCCCAAATCCAAATGAATGAAGCCCATATTAAAAAAACTCTCTGCATCTTGAGGATTTATTTGGGTTGATTTAGTGAATGATTCAAGAGCAGCATTATAATTATCAATACCTAGATGATACATACCCATTTTGTAATAGGTTTGAAAATTATTTGGCTCAAGTTCTATTAAACGGTTATAGTAACTCAAAGCCAATTCATTTTTTTGATTTGCTAGCATAACGGCAGCCATGTCAATGGCTATAAAATATTCTGGATCTAAGTCTATCGCTTTTTGGATATAGCTTAATGATAATGCTGTATCTCCTTTTGTGTCTCGGATATTTACACCTTTGATGAAAAATGCTATTGGGTTTTGTGGGTCTATTTCAATAACTCTATTAACGAGCTCATTACTCTTTTCAAAATCTAAAACGATACTGTAGAGCTCAGCTAACTTTAACCTACATTGGATGTCTTCAGGATGCTCCTTTATGCATTTCGCCCAATAATCTCTGGATATTCTTGTTGAGTTTGATAAGTAATTTGATTCCCCTTTTAACAAAAGAGCATCATGATTCAAGCTATCTATTTCAAGAACAGCATCTGCGTCTGCATCTGCATATAATAAATTCGCATTTTCTAAATAATTCCTACCTCTTAATATCAGCGAGGGTAAATCATTCGGATTATCAGATATGTAATCATTAAGACTATCTAATGGCGAAACACTAGTTTTAGTTTGAATATTAGGAGGAGTTGAATTATTTGAGCACGCAAATAAAGCCAGCATTAAAAAAAAAGAAAAATATTTTTCGAACATTAACCAAGAACTATACATCTTGAATTTTGAGAACGATTTTATTTTCGATTTCCTCCATTAGCTCCGGATTGTCTTTAAGAATAGCCTTTACTCCCTCTCGACCTTGGCCCAGTTTCGTACCTTCATAACTAAACCAGCTTCCACTTTTATTTATTATCTCATACTGTGTTCCAATGTCAATAAGTTCTCCGACTTTTGATATCCCCTCTCCGTAAAGTATATCAAACTCTGCTGTTCTAAAAGGAGGAGCAACTTTATTTTTAACAATCTTAACCTTTGTACGGTTCCCCATGACACGGTCACCATCTTTTATTTGAGTACTTCTGCGTATGTCTACACGTACTGAAGAATAAAATTTTAGAGCATTACCACCTGTAGTGGTTTCAGGGTTACCAAACATAACTCCAATCTTCTCACGAAGTTGATTAATAAAAATACACGTACAATTCGTTTTAGAAATGGTTCCTGTTAATTTTCTTAAGGCCTGNGACATTAATCTTGCATGAAGACCTACCTTGCTGTCTCCCATTTCACCTTCAATTTCAGACCTTGGCGTCAATGCTGCTACCGAATCAATTACGACCAAATCAATGGCCCCAGAACGAATCAAATTATCTGCAATTTCTAAGGCTTGCTCACCATTGTCAGGTTGACTAATAATAAGTTCTTCCGTATTCACTCCAACTTTTTCTGCATAAAACCGATCAAATGCATGCTCTGCATCTATAAAGGCCGCAATACCTCCCATACGTTGAGCTTCGGATATAGCATGAAGAGTTAAAGTGGTTTTACCTGAGGATTCAGGTCCATATATCTCTACAACTCGGCCTCTTGGAAATCCACCAATTCCCAAAGCCAAGTCGATACCTAAAGAGCCAGAAGGTATAACTTCAACATCCTCTATTGCATCATCTCCTAGACGCATAACGGCACCCTTTCCATATGCCTTATCTAGTTTATCCATGGTTAGTTTCAGTGCTTTCTGCTTGGCATCTTTATCGTTGCTCATAAGAATCAATGTTAATTTTTTTTATTTAAAAATTTTTCTATTCAAATGTATGAATTGAGGTGATGGCTAACTAGGAAAGAATACTAATTCGTATCATTAAAAAATATAATTTATCCACATTATCCATTGAAATTGTTTAAAAGGTGAAAATGATTTAAAATTAAATCAAGGATAAAATCTGCTCCGCACTTTCTTTCGTTTTTACCTTATTGATAATAGCATGAATCTTACCGCTTTCATCTATTATGAAGGTCTCACGATAAACACCTTCATATTCCTTACCGTACATTTTTTTAATTCCCCAAACACCATATGATTTGATAATTTTAAGATCTACATCCGCGATCAAAGGAAAAGGTAAATTATATTTTTCCGTGAAGTTAGAATGCTTTTTTACGGAATCAGGAGAGACTCCAATAATTGTCAATCCTGCCTTTTGCAAAGTGGAATAATTATCTCTAAAAGAACATGCCTCAGCCGTGCAACCAGGCGTGTCATCTTTAGGATAGAAATACAGAACAACCTTTTTACCCAAAAAGTCACTAGAGTTAATGTTATTCCCCTCTGCGTCGAGGACCGAAAAATCTGGAGCCATATCTCCAACTTTTAAATGTGTCATAATTTTTAAAAAATTTCTTTTAATCCTAGAAAACAGTTGTTTTCTTTGTTCTCATGACAAAGAAAGAAAAAGTATCTTACATACAGGCTGCTCTTGAAAAACTTTATCCCAAAACTCCAATCCCCCTTGACCATTATAGTAATTACACTTTGCTCGTTGCCGTCGTTCTATCTGCACAATGTACCGATGCGCGCGTAAACACAATTACGCCGATATTATTTAAAAAAGCTGACACGCCACAAAAGATGGCAAAATTAAGTGTCAAGGAAATTGCTGATATCATTAGACCCTGTGGCCTCACTCCAATGAAGTCCACAGGAATAAAGGGACTATCCGAAATTATCTGCAATCAATATAATGGAGAAGTTCCTGATTCATACGAAGCACTAGAATCTCTTCCTTCTGTTGGTCACAAAACAGCATCAGTAGTAATGAGTCAAGGGTTTAACCACCCGGCATTTCCTGTAGATACCCATATCCACAGATTGATGAAAAGATGGGGATTATCAAATGGTAGTAGTGTTCTACAAACTGAAAAAGATGCAAAACTCTTATTCCCAAAAGAAAAATGGAATAAATTACACCTTCAAATCATTTTTTATGGGCGATCCCATAGTCCCGCTCGAGGATGGAAAAAAAATGTGGATTTCATTACTTCAAAGGTGAATCCAAAAATATTTAAATAAAAAAAGCGGCCATTGTCAAGACAAGGGCCGCTTTTAAGATTTTTAACTAAATTTTAGAGTACCGACAATTTACTTGTCTTAACATACTTACCCTTTTGAATTCTCACTAAATACATACCGACATTCAGATCACTAATATTTAGCTTAAAATCTGCTGCAGCACGGATTTTCTCTGACTTAAGAACCTTACCTGTTAAGTCCATGATGGAAATATCATAATTACCAACAGAAAGCCCAAAATCAATGGAGACATAATCGGAAGCAGGATTTGGTGAAAAAGTAATTGCATTCACGGACTCTTCATCCATTCCAATACTCATACAAGCAGCAGCATTGGTTGCAGGGCAATTAATACCGCGAATCCAAAGATTATTTAGAGATCTTGAGCCGGAATAACCAGAATACCAATTTCCAAGGGCAGCAAGATACATACCTCCTGATCCACCAACTTTACCCCATGTTTGATCATTTCGAACCAATAGAGTATTGACTCCTTGATTATCATACATGGTTAAATTATACATGTAAGCTCCTTTCGATTGATCTAAATCAACGCCGCGACCACTTGTAGCATCGGTAAAATCAAAACGAACAAAACCCTGGCTAACATCTTGGGCATCTAAAACTTTCTGACCATAAGCAACTAGCTTATTTACATCCCAACCAGAAGTATTTCCTCCATAAGCTGAAGAATCATAAACAGATAATTCTAGAATCCCTCCTGCAACAGTAGTTGAACCAAGATAAACCTTGGCACCGAATAATAATTCGTCATCTACAAGATCATGTCGATTATACATTTGAGATCCATCTCCCCATTGAGTAGTATTTGATGAAGCTCCAATACTATTATCCCAAGAACCAAAATCCATTGACATTGTAGAATCTGTTACAAAGAGACTTGTGGTGTCTGAAAAAATTGAAACAGAATCAGATAACAAGTTATATACTACCTGATATTCCGCATTAGCGCTTGGAGTCCATGCAGTTGCATATGTATTTAAATCATTAAATGTAGCCGTATCTCCTGCATTTAATACGCTCTTAGTGGCGGAGGTAACAGTCTGAATAAGTGTACCAAGTTCATCTAGAACTTTGACCGATAATTTTACATTTGATTGAGCAGCTGTTCCTGAATTCACTGCGTTCGCATCAAAAGAAATGCCTCGGGCCTGTTTTAAGGTCATATGTCCCATTCTTGCAGATCCAGTTGTACTTGGGCCGTAGATAATGTCTTGAGCTGGCGCACCCTGCCATTCAGTGAAAGACATTCGATTCGCTGGAGTTTCCAGGATCTGAATATCATCAATGCACCAGAAATAATAATCTCCATCAAATCTGAAGCGAATTTTAACGGAATCTTGTCCTCCAATATAACTACCGGCAATAATATTTACCACATCGTTTGTAGCAGTTGAGCTATTTACCGCAACTGAAGAATTCAAAGTAACACTATATGGAAAGGTAGCTCCACCATCCACGGAAAAGTCTACGTAAGTAGCTGGAACAGCTTGAGATCCCGCTGGTCCCGCAAAACGTCTGTAATATTGTGTGAATGATAAATCGATGATCGAATGTTGAGTGAGATCAATCATATCGGTGATAAGTTCTGCTAAGTGAGGAGCAGCAGCTATTCCGTTTCCAAAATTACCTGCAACACCCGCATTATCTAAGAAATCTGAGTCAAAAATCACAAATCCATTAGAAGCTGTAGCCGAGGACATGGGAGTTTGATTTGACATGTAAGCCCCACGAGAACCAACAGTATTAGAAGGGTTAGTCACAGTTCCTCTATATTCCCAAACAGCATCTGTGTCGGAGACTAAGTTTGCTGTTCCAAAATTTAACCATGTTGAAGGTATGCCACTTGCAAAGTCTTCTGACCATATTGGGGTTTCACTTCCATTTAAAGACTCAGCTTGCTTTTGGGATAAGTGCTTTACCCGACCATCATCCATCATTTTTGCATTGGGAGCAGTTCTCTCAAAGCTTTGACCAAACACTGAGAGTGATAAAATCATAACCCCAGCTAAAATTGTAAATTTTTTCATTTGAATTCTTAATTATACTTGTTTGTAACATGGCTAATCTACGAAGAAAACAACAAATATTTTTTTAATCAATGATTCAAATGGCTCGATTAGACAAAAAATTATCTAAAACTATCAATTGGGGCACATGTACAAATCAAATTACGGTCACCGAATGCATCATCCACGCGCCTTACAAAAGGCCAAATTTTATTTTCTTCCAAGTATTTTAAGGGAAAAGCAGCTTTTTGCCTTGAGTAAGGCAATGACCAGTTATCGTTTACCAAAACACCTTGAGTATGCGGAGCATTTTTTAATGGATTATTATCCAATTCATAAGATCCATTAATAATTTCATCTATTTCTGATCTTATTTCTAGCATGGCTTCGCAAAATCTATCCAGTTCAAAAAGAGATTCACTTTCAGTTGGCTCAATCATCATTGTTCCCGCCACCGGAAAGCTAACTGTAGGAGCATGATATCCAAAATCCATAAGACGCTTTGCGATATCAGTGACTTCAATCGAAGCATCTTTCTTAAAAGGACGACAATCAAGTATCATTTCATGCGCACAACGACCGTTTTCCCCAGAGTATAAAATCGGGTAAACAGACTCTAAACGAGATTTTATATAGTTGGCGTTCAAAATAGCAACCTTGGTGCTTTTTGTAAGTCCTTTGGAACCTAACATTTTTATGTAACCATATGAAATCAGTAAAATCAAAGCTGAACCAAAAGGAGCGGCCGAAACGGAACCAATACCCTTTTCACCTCCAGTTTGAACAGCATAATGATTTGGTAAAAAAGGAGCTAAATGTTTTTTAACACATATTGGACCAACTCCTGGCCCCCCTCCTCCATGAGGAATAGCAAATGTTTTATGCAGATTTAAATGACAAACATCAGCACCTATTAATCCAGGCGAGGTTAAGCCTACTTGGGCATTCATATTAGCACCATCCATATATACCTGTCCACCGTGCTTATGAATTATAGATGTCAAATCTTTTATTGCAGATTCAAAAACACCATGAGTTGACGGGTAAGTAATCATCAAACATGCTAGAGTATCAGCATGTTTTTCTGATTTTTGGATTAAGTCATTTAAATCAATATTGCCTCTCGAATCGCAATCCACAACGACAACATTCATACCTGCCATTACAGCCGAAGCCGGATTAGTGCCATGCGCGGAAGAAGGAATTAAAGCTGTTTTTCTTTGAAAATCCCCTCTGCTCCTGTGATATTCGCGGATCACTAAAAGTCCTGAATATTCTCCTTGGGCACCAGAGTTTGGTTGTATTGAAGTAGCATCAAAACCTGTTATTACAGCTAAATCATGCTCTAAAGATTTGATAATTTCTAAATAGCCACCGGCTTGATCCCTGGGAGCAAATGGATGAATCTGAGAAAATGAAGGCCAAGTTAGAGGTAACATTTCTGCTGCAGAGTTCAACTTCATAGTACATGACCCCAATGGGATCATTGAATGATTTAAAGCTATGTCGCGTCTTTCTAATTTTTTTAGGTAGCGCATCATTTCTGTTTCACTCCTATGCACACTAAAAGTTGGGTGATCGAGATATTTTGATTTTCTTAATAATTTATTAGGAAGGTCAGATCCCCTTTTACTTTTATTTATTTTAAGCTTCTCGTTTTTTGAGTTTGAAAAACATTTTACCAGTTCCATGAAATCCTCATTATTCATGACTTCGTTCATAGAAATCATAATTCCTAATCGAGATTCACCAAGATTTATTCCTCTTTCCAGAGCTCGGTCATTAATATTTTTCTTTGAATCAATATCTACTTCAATATGAATCGTATCAAAAAAATGAGAATTTGAAACCTTAAATCCTAGGTTTTCCAGAGTCAGTTTTAAGTCACTAGCATATTGATGAATTCTCAAGGCAATCTCCTTCAAACCCTCTGCTCCATGATAAACAGCATACATCCCTGCCATTATTGCCAAAAGAACTTGAGACGTACATATGTTAGAAGTTGCTCGATCTCTCTTTATATGCTGTTCTCTTGTTTGAAGCGCCATTCTCAAGGCCTGGTTCCCATCAATATCTATAGTTCTTCCAATAATTCGCCCTGGCATAAATCTCTTGTAATCCTGCTTCGAAGCAAAGTAGGCAGCATGGGGACCTCCAAAACCCATAGGAATTCCAAATCTTTGAGTCGATCCCAAAACAACATCTGCTCCCCATTCTCCTGGTGGCTCTAGAATTGTCAGTGAAAGTAAGTCAGCAGCAACAGCAACCTGGATCTCCATCGAGTGACATAAATCAACAAGGTGTTTGAAGTCTTTTATTTCGCCCTGCGAATCTGGATATTGCCAAAAAATTCCGAAAAATTCATTATTGGGCTGAAAATCTTCTAAATTTCCAAAAACGAGCTCTACGCCCATAGGCTCAGATCTAGTTTGCAATAAAGATTTGGTTTGATCAAAAATATGAGAGTCTACAAAAAATTTAATTGAACCCCTCTTTTTTTGGTCTCTAGATCGAGCACCTAAAAACATACTCATTGCCTCAGCAGCTGCTGTCGATTCATCTAATAGGGAAGCATTTGCTATCTCCATGCCCGTCAAATCGATAATCATGGTCTGAAAATTTAAAAGGCCTTCTAGCCTCCCCTGAGCAATTTCCGCCTGATAAGGGGTATAAGCAGTATACCATCCTGGGTTCTCAAGAATGTTGCGCTGTATTACGGCTGGAGTAATTGTTGGATAATAGCCTTTTCCGATATACGTACTATGAATAACATTTTTTTTACTCAAAGAATTCATGTGACGGAAGAAATCACTTTCTGTCATGCCCTCTTCTATTTGCATTTCATCAGCTAAACGTATTGAACTAGGAACAGTTTCCTCGATTAACTGCTCGAGGGATTTAACCCCAATTGCACTTATCATCTTTTGATGATCTTCATCGTTGACTCCTACATGACGACCTGTAAACTCAGTTGACATATTTTCAATTATAACTTTTTATACAACACAAAATTACTTCTCATATAACCTAACTTGCAGTTCAAAGTTTACGGTTATGAACGTGTTTTTAACTATTTCCGATGCAAAGGCTCTAGATTCAGAAGATGCATTACGTCCATTGCGAAAAAAATTCTATCTCCCAAAATGGAAAGGTGAAGATTCAATTTACCTATCAGGAAACTCTTTGGGCCCTCAGCCCAAAAACACAAAAAAAGCATTATTACAGGAGCTCAAGGACTGGGAAGAGCTGGGCGTAGCTGGTCATTTTAAAGCAAATAAACCTTGGTTTTCATACCATGAATACTTTAGCAAATCTTTGTCTAGACTCACAGGATCAAAGGAAACAGAAGTTATTTGCATGGGGTCTTTAACTGCAAATCTCCATTTTGCCCTTGCAAGCTTTTACAGACCATCAAAAAAACGGAAAATTATACTATGTGAAAAAAAAGCTTTCCCCAGCGACAGATATGCATTAATCAGCAAACTAAAAATGCATAATCTCACTGAATCAGAATTATTAGAAGTTCATGGATCAGATTCTACTGGAGTCCCAAATGATGAAGACATCTTAAAAGCTATTTCAATTCATGGAGATAGCATATCTCTAGTTTTAATAGGCGGAGTCAATTACTATACGGGAAGGCTCTATGATATGAAAAGAATTACAAAAGCTGCGAAAGAAAAAGGCATCACTGTTGGCTGGGACTTGGCTCATGCCATAGGGAACGTTCCACTAAACTTGAACAAATGGAATATAGATTTTGCGGTTTGGTGTTCTTACAAATATCTAAATTCTGGACCTGGAGGAACAGCAGGAATGTTTATTCATGAGAATCATCACAAAAATGACCTTCCAAAATTAGCTGGATGGTGGGGGCATAATAAAGCAACAAGGTTTAAAATGGGCGATGAATTCGATCCAATAAAAACTGCAGAATCATGGCAAGTGAGTAACGCTCCAGTCCTTTCNATGTCAGCTTTGAGAGCATCATTNGATATTTTTGATNCTGTACCATTGGAAAGCCTTAGAAATAAATCACTAGCCCTTAGTCAATGTATTATGCAAATGATTGATCATTTGTCAGAAGAGACCGGAGAAAAAATAAAAATAATTACTCCAAGAGANGATGCTAAAAGAGGAGGTCAAGTATCAGTTCAATTTGAAAATAGAAATAACTCGTTTTTTCAACAAATTTCAAAAAATGGTGTTATTGCAGACTGGCGAGAGCCTGGAACCATAAGAATGGCAATTGCACCACTTTACAATTCTTATGAAGACATATCAAAACTTGAAAAAGCTTTAAAAGATTCTATAGAAACATGAAAAGATATACAGTTGTAGGAGCTGGATTAGTTGGATCTCTTTTAAGTCTCTACCTATCAAAAAAAGGTCATCAAGTAGATGTTTATGAACGAAGGAAAGATCCAAGAAAAAACAAAAAATCTGAGGGGAGATCTATAAATCTTGCGCTCAGCGAGCGAGGATGGGCATCGCTGAAGGAAGTGGATATAGAAAAAGAGGTTCTTTTTGATGCAATACCTATGTACCGAAGAGTAATGCATGATATTGAGGGAAAGCTAAGCTATCAAGATTATGGAAAAAACGGTCAAGCCATATACTCAGTTTCAAGAGGTGGTCTAAATCGTCTTTTGATAGAAAAAGCTGAATCAAAACCGAATATCAAAATCTCATTTGATCACAAGTGCATTGCAGCAAACCTAAACGATGCATCCGTAACTTTTGAGCACCAGCGAAAAACCAATCAAATAAAAAATGATGCGGTCTTTGGAACAGATGGGGCATTCTCCAAAATAAGATTGGAGTTTCAAAAAAGGAGTGGCTTTTCATATTCTCAAGACTACATAGAACACGGCTATAAAGAACTAAATATAAACCCTGGCCCAGAAGGTTCATTTAGGTTAGAAAAAGAAGCACTACATATATGGCCGAGAGGAGGTTATATGCTTATTGCGTTACCGAACCCAGATGGGAGCTTTACGTGTACATTGTTTTTTCCAATGAAGGGGGAATTAAGTTTTGAATCTCTTGACTCAAGTAAAAAAGCCAAAGAATTCATGTCACAAAACTTTGGCGATGCTTTAGAACTAATGGAAGATTTTGAAAATCAATGGAACACCAATCCTACCTCTAGTTTGGTGATCATAAAATGTGACCCATGGAATGTTAAAGGTAAATCCATTCTTTTAGGAGACGCATCCCATGCAATAGTGCCATTTTATGGCCAGGGAATGAATTCGGGGTTCGAAGATTGCAGAGTGCTCTATGAGATTATGGAAAAATCGGATAGCCTGGAGACGGCATTTGAATCCTTTAGTATTACAAGAAAGCCAGATGCAGATGCAATTTCAGACTTAGCCATGCAAAATTTTGTTGAGATGAGGGACTTAACTGGGCAACCAGATTTTTTATTGCGAAAAAAAATAGAAAATAACTTTAGTAACCTGTATCCTGACAAATGGATGCCCTTGTATTCCCAAGTAACATTCTCGCAAATTCGATACTCAAAGGCTCTTGCCGAAGGGAAAAAACAAGATGCAATAATGCAGAAAGTGATGAAAATTCAGAACATAGAAAAATTATGGAATAGCGAAGAAGTCAATAATTTTATTCTAAATTCTCTCAAGTAAGAAAATATATTAGATACTTTTCAGCGCAGCACGCATTTGCTTGAATAAATTGCTTCTAAAAACATAATCAACAATAGCTTTTTCATTTGTAGTAAGAACTTCTTCTTTTGCACCTTCCCAAGTCTTTCTTCCTCCCTGAAGCAGAACTACATGATCACCAATCTCTAGAACTGAATTCATATCGTGCGAATTTATTACTGTAGTCATGCCAAATTCATGAGTAATCTCATGTATGAGTTTATCAATTACAATAGCTGTTTCTGGGTCCAGCCCTGAGTTTGGCTCATCACAAAATAAATATTTTGGATTCAAGACTATTGCCCGTGCAATTGCAACTCTCTTCTGCATCCCTCCTGATAACTCTGAGGGCATTTTCTTAAATGCCTCATCAGGAATTCTCACTCGATTTAAACAAAATTTTATTCTATCCACCTTTTCTGAATCCGTCATACCAGAAAAAAAATTCAAAGGCAATCCGACATTTTCCTCAATGCTGAGACTGTTGAACAAGGCAGAGCCTTGAAATACCATTCCCATTTCTTGCCTTAATTTTTTTCTATCATTCTTATTCAAATTATCCCAAATACGATCATCGTACTCAACGACCCCCGAGTCTATTGTATGCAATCCTAAAATCGATTTAAGAAAAACAGTTTTACCACTACCACTTAGACCAATAATTAAATTACATTTTCCTGGAAACAATTCCACGTCAATTCCTTTAAGCACTTGCTCATCTCCAAAAGATTTGGTAATTCCCTTTACTCGTATCATTACAATAAAATATCTGTTAAGATGTAATTAAATAATATAATTGTAAATGACATAGCTACAACTGATTTTGTACTCGCTTTACCCACCTCTACTGCACCGCCTTCAACACGATAACCAAAAAATGCTGAAACAGTCGCAATTATAAAGGCAAATACAAATGTTTTTGTCAATGAATAAGTCACATAATGAGGAAAAAACTCCATAAAATAACCGGATAAATAGACTTCTATATTCACAAGGTTTAGAAGGTCTCCAGCAAGGTAACCTCCAACCATTCCTAAAAGCATTCCAAAAATCACTAGAATAGGGTTGAAAAGTAAACAAGCCGCTATTTTGGGAAGAACCAAGTAGGATGCTGGATTAATACCCATAACTCTCAATGCATCCATTTGTTCTGTGACTCTCATCGTTCCTAGAGTAGATGCGATGTTAGAACCTACTTTACCTGCTAAAATTAGACTCACAATAGTAGGAGCAAACTCTAATACTATCGCTTCTCTCACCGCAATAGCTATGTAACTATCGGCTAAAAATGGGTTATCTAAATTCATTGCTGTTTGAATTAGCACAACTGCCCCCATAAATAAGGAAATAAAGCATACCAATGCAATAGAGCTAAAGCCTAATAAATCAACCTCTCTTAAAAAAGAGCGATAATATTCTCTCCAATGCTCTGGACGCCTAAAAACTTCGGTTAAAAAATTAAAGTATGCACCTAAACCCTCAAAAAAGCCATAAATCATATGCCAAAAATAGGTTAAATTCGGGGCGTCATGAGATTAATAAAAATAAGAAATAGAATTCTTGTAGTTTTCATATTAATATTATCAAGTATTTCATGCAGAAGTACAAGAGATTGCGATTGCCCAAGTTTTAAGAATTACAGCGATAATATAAAATTAATAGATCAATTAATTCATGGATAATTGGTCTCTAATTGAACCGCATATTTTGAAAAGGTCTTATTCTTTAGTAAAGCCAATCATTAAAGATTTTAAAGGAATTATCAAACTCTCTAAACCGAGAAAATCGAAATTAGGTGACTTTAGAGCGCAAAAAAATGGCGAAACATCAATAAGCATAAACAATGATTTAAAACCCGATACATTTTTAGTTACCCTTCTGCATGAAATAGCTCATTATCATGTTTATTGTTTAGACACAAAAATTGCTAAAGCACATGGAGAAGAGTGGAAGAATAGGTTTAGAAATTTAATTTCACCATTCCTAGATAAGGATATCTTTAGCACAAATGTTCAATTAGCTTTAAAGAATCAAATAGCCTCTCCCAAAGCATCATGTGGAGCTAGTGTCGAATTAATGAAAGCTTTCAATCCTGATCTGGAAAATCCAAATACCATTGAAAAACTTCCTTTTGGATGTCATTTCCAATTAAAGAATGGGAAAAAATTTAAGCTTGGTGTTAAACGAAAAACTCGATATGAATGCTCTGAATTAACTAGCGGCATTATCTTTACAATACATCCGCTTGTAGAAGTGAAACTTATATAATTGTGCAATATTCTTTTGATAATCAAGACTTTTCTATAGCCATGCTTGGAGGTGGTCAATTAGGGAAAATGTTATTAGCAGAGGCTGGAAGGCTTGATATAAAAATTAATGTATTAGATCCCAATTCTGAAGCGCCAGCAAAAAAGGGAGCCAATTTTTTTAAAAAGGGAGACTTCAAAGACTACGATACAGTCATAAAGTTTGCTTCTGATGCTGATGCTGTAGTAATTGAAATAGAAAGTGTCAACGTTGAGGCTCTGGAAGAGCTTGAAAACAGAGGAATCCCATGCTTTCCTCCCAGCAGGGTCCTTAGGATAATTCAAAATAAAGGACGGCAAAAAGATTTTTTCAGAGACCATGAAATTCCCACTTCTGATTATAAAAAATACAAAAATCTCGAATCCTTAAAAGTAGATATTTCAAAGGGGAAGAGATCATTACCGTTTGTTTGGAAAATTGCAGAAGGTGGTTATGATGGCTTTGGAGTTAAAATTGTTAAAAACCTTAAGGATCTTGATAATCTAGCTAAAGGAGAATGTATAGTTGAATCCTTAGAGAGTATCAAAAAAGAAATTGGTGTAATCNTAGCAAGAGATTTAAATGAAGAAATTATTGCCTTTCCTCCTGTTCAAATGGAATTTCACGATGATGCGAACCAAGTGGAATTTGTAACATGTCCAGCAGAAATTTCTAAAAACCTATCGCAAAAATGTACAGAAATGGCTTTATCAGTTGGACAGTCGTTAAAAACAAATGGCCTTCTTGCGGTTGAATTATTTATTCTAGAAGATGATAAAATAGTGGTAAATGAATTAGCACCAAGACCGCATAATTCAGGTCATTTGACAATTGAGTCCTGTAACGTNTCACAATTNGAACAACTTTTAAGATGTGCATGCCAATTNCCCTTGAGCCAAGTAAAACTCAATTCAGCNTCCGTAATGGCTAATATTGTTGGCGAGCCTGGTTTTGAAGGGCTGGTAAAATATGTTGGTCTTAATGATGCATTAAAAATTGATTACGCAAANTTGCATTTGTATGGAAAAACCCAAACTAGACCCCATAGAAAAATGGGGCATGTAACCATTATCAGCGATAGCATAGAAGATGCGCGTAAAAAAGCGAAGGAATTTAAATCTATCCTTTTAGTACAAAGTAAAAATCTCTGAATAAAAACTTTAACTTTATAATCATGGTAGGATTGATAATGGGTAGCAAGAGCGATTTAACTGTCATGCAAAAAGCAGCAGATCAACTGGAGAAACTTAAAGTTCCCTTTGAAATGGATGTCGTCTCCGCTCACAGAACTCCGGAAAAAATGATAGAATATTCAAAAAATGCCTCTGAAAGAGGCATAAAAGTTATAATCGCGGGCGCAGGGGGAGCAGCCCACCTTCCAGGAATGATTGCTGCATCAACAAGATTACCAGTAATTGGAGTCCCAATTAAATCAAGTAACTCCATTGATGGATGGGATTCAATTCTAAGCATACTTCAGATGCCAAAAGGGGTTCCAGTAGCAACAGTCGCACTAAATGGAGCAGCGAATGCTGCAATTCTTGCTGGTCAAATTTTAGCGTTAGAGAACATGGAGCTAAGTGAACGGATTCAGNCTTTAAAAAAAGAAATGGTNGAAGCTGTAAAAAAAATGTCAGCATCAATAGAAAATAAATAATAAGCCATTTATAGAGACTTTAAGCGACTAACTAAAAATTCTTTTTTTCTATTTGCGACAGGCACAGTATTCTTATCTTCAAGTATCACATAACCTCCATCAGCAGTAACATACCTTTTGACACTGTCCATATTAATCAAATGTGATTTATGAATTCTTTCAAAATTATGAGGCTTTAGTAGACCCTCATACTCCTTCAAAGTCCTCGAGGCNAGCATNTTAGTTCCATCTTTAAGAAAAAATTGCGTGTAATTACTGGTACTTTCACATCTCAAAATATCATTAATTTTAACTACATGCAATCCCTCAGAACTTGATATAATCAACTTCTTATCACGGTCCTTGAGATGACCAAAAAGAACATCGAGTCTTGGCTTTGCTTTCGAGACTTTGTCAAATTTCCTTATTGCTTTTACAAGCTCTTCTGGATCTACCGGTTTTAGCAAATAATCAAGAGCTGAAAATTTTATCGCCCGCAAGGCATAATTCTCATGAGCGGTAACAAAAATTATTGCACCATCCCATTCAGGTTTATTTTCTAATATTTTATTCAACAATTCAAAACCTAATTCCCCTGAGAGATGAATATCAACAAATAAAATATTTGGTTCTTTTTGCTTAAAAAGATTCCATGCCGAATCTACATCTGAGGCCTCAAGCAATGGTTTTACCTCAGGACAAAATAAATTCAATTTTTGACTCAAGGCCTTTCGACTTTTTAATTCGTCATCAAGGATTAGGGCACTGAAGAACATAGTTTAAAGTTAATCAGAGAATTCCCAATTTCGTATCATCGGTAGCACAAGAGAAACGCGCGTTCCCGCATTTAAATCATGCACAAAGACTTTNTGTGGNAAACCTGATTCTAAACTCATGGCCTGAAGACGTTTACTTAATATTTTTGTCGCAGCACTTCTTTTTTCTCCCTCATCGCCNGTATTATTGGATCTAGAAGCCTTTCTNCCAATACCGTTATCCTCNATTTGAATTAATAGCGAATTTTCTTCTTGAGGGTGAATCATGAAATAAATTTTCAGTAGTCCGTTATCTCGTTTTTGTTGAATAAGTGGTCTAAGTCCGTGAAGGATTGAATTTTCTACCAATGGTTGAATTAACATTGGAGGTATTGCCAAAGAATCCCGATCTATTTCTGAATCTAATTGAATAACACTTTGAAATCCTGAATCAAATCGCATTTGCTCTAAAGCAATATAATTTTCTAATGCACCTATTTCCTTATCTAAAAACACATATTGTTGATCTGCACTTTCTAAAGTATAACGCATTAAACTCGAAAATTTTTGAAGATAAACAATTGCCTGTTTTGGCTCACTATCAAGGATGTAGGCTGATATGGACTCTAGGGCATTAAATGTAAAGTGTGGATTCATCTGAAGTCTGAAAGCCATCCTCTCAAGTTGTGATTTTTCTTTTAACCACTTATTCTTATCAATTTTTCTCTTGCTGTAAGAGTATATGATAATAATAATCAAAATGAATAAAGCGGAAAAAACAGAAAGAAAAATCTCTGGGCGTTTCCAAAATGGATATTCAATTTCGATATAATGAGAAACGGATAAAAGTTTGTCTCTATGAGGTTCTTCAGCTCTCACTCTTAATTCGTACTTCCCTGGTTTAAGTCTTTGAAGAACTATTCTTCTACCGAGACCAATGGATATCCATAAACCATCGTTTAGTTGATACTCAAGAGATATTATTTTTGAAATATCACTCCTACCTCTTATTCCAAGTTTAATATTAATTAGTTCCCCTGATTTCTCTGATGACTGATCAACTTCTCGAACAAAAACTGCCGGATCTAAAAAAACATTTAGGTCTCGCTTGTTGGATTTATTGTAGAGTCCAAAACTGGAATGACCAAGGATATCATTTTTGAATTTAGATTCCCTAGTAGGAATCTTTTCAAATGCTGTACCTATAAATTCCAATTTATCAAAATTGAAATCCAAAACAGAATAAACGCCTTTAGAGGTCAATAATTTTATTCCTCCATCTTCAGCAATTGCATCATAAACCCATTCTGAATCATAAATATTTTCCCAAAAGCCATTATTCCATTTTACGATACCAAATTCTCCATATGTTGTAATCCCAAAACCCGGGATGTGCAAAATGCCAATAGAAATACCACCTTCAGGATTTGGAAATTTTTTAAACGAATTAGCTCCAACTGAAAAGAAACCCAAAGAGGTGCTTAACCAACATGAATCTTTAGAAATGATAGAAATTGAATTAATTTTTCCAGCATTGTACGGCAAAGTTCTAAGATCATACCATACAGATGGTGAATTTATCAGAGTTAAATTATCTTCTTCGGCAAGTAAAAGGCCACCTGAGCCATTTTCGCATGCGTTATTTATTGTCCCAATCATTAACCCTCCCTGAGTATAAAGGCGAGTACATGTACCAAGATCATCAATAAACCATAATCCACTTTCACCAAAAACCCATGCCCCCAAACCGTCTTTAGTTTTCAAGAAATTATGATATCCATTTAAATCCTTTTCTTGAAGCACCCATAATGAATCTTCATATTTTTCTAATCCATTATTTGAAACCACATAAAGATTATTTTTAAAAGAAATTGATGATATTACGGGCATAGTTTTCATAGTATTCCAATCCCCAGAGGTTGATCTAACCCATAAACCACTTTTCGAAGAGATCATAATTAACCCCTCATTTTGTAATATTTGAGAAGCACCTTCAAGACCCATAATAGTATCCTCAAACCAAATTTGTGAATTAATACCTCGATAATAAAGTCTCGTATTAGTTAAGGCATAGATTCTACCCATTCCATTATTCAATAAATCAATACAAATCTCATCCCCTCCTAGAAAAGTAGTATCCGGAATCAAAGTATTGTTCTTTAAAATAGAAATGCCTTTACCTGCAATCATCCATTGATCAAACCCAATAGATATAATCGAGGAATAAAAGGGATTTAGATTAGTTTCAAATATTTCATTTACTGGAGATAAAATTTCACCATCAAAACGAAAAACCCCTTTATTACTCGTTGTCATTAGATATTCGCCAGATGTGTCTATAATCATATCTGTGATATTCAAGTCATTGAAATCCACATCTAATTGATCAACAACTACAGCATTTTTAATTATCTGACCAAAACTATTAGCATGGAGAAAAAGAGATAAAAAGATTAATAAAAAAATCCCGTTATGAAACTTTATAAAATTCAATTGATTACAGAAACATCTCATAAAATGAAAAACAATTTTTTTTATTTTCAATTCAAACGATTTACAATACTATCCCATTGATTCCAAAAAGACGGGTAACTTTTACTGACAGTTTCGGGATAATCAATTCTTATTGGTTGTTTTAATCCAATAATAGCCCAGAAGAAAGCCATTCTGTGATCACCCAAACTCGATACTCTAATAGTTTCTTTGTTTGGGGCCCAATTACTCGCATCAAATGAAAAAGATTCTTTCACTTTAAGATCAAATACTTCTATTTCAAGTATTTTTAATGCATTAATCAATGCCTCAAAACGGTTTGTCTCCTTATGTGCCAACGTTTGAAGACCTGAACATGAAAATTTTATTTTTAACAAAATTGCCATAGCTATAGATACCTGAACCAAATCTGGACACAATAAAAAATCAATTTTAACTTCTTTATATTTTGAGGGCTTTTGATTAACCTGAATTCCTAACTTATTTTCTTGTACTTCGAAACCAAAAAAATTTGACCATTTCATGCAAATAGAATCTCCTTGAAGGGTCTTTTTGCTTAAACCCTTGAGTAAAAATTCTTGGTTAGTTATTGTCGAACGACAAATCCAAATCCAAGCATTACTCCAATCTGATTCTGGAGGCCATCTCAAAGGACTCTTACAAATCAACCTTGTCATTTCTATATATGGATAACTGACTGCAAACCCTTTGCGAGAGACCATTAGTCTTGAGGATAACAAAGGTTCGATTAGAATCAAAGCACTTTCAAATTGAGAGCTAAATGAAGAGTCTACACGAACCTTTCCACCAGATAACTTTTTTCCTGAGATTTTAAAACTTCCATTATCCATTTTTATAATATCGGCCCCCATTTCTCTTAATGAATTTATTAGTGGGTCAATTGGTCTTTTTATCAAACTATCATCACCAGTTATAATTTTATTTACACCTTTTTTTGCTGACCAAAAAGCAATTCCAAATCGAAAAGCTGTGCCTGCAGCACCTACATTAATTAATTCATTCTTTGAAGTTAATAGATGGTACATGGATTTTATATCATCAGACCAATTCTCATCAAAATCTGGTAATTTCTTATTTAAAATAGCGCATCGAACTAAATATCGATTAGCAATACTTTTTGAAATTGGAAGACTAATCTTTATCATAGCGCTCCTGAGCTTTTTTTATCTCTTTTTCAGAGACTTTTTCTAGGCGAGCTCCTTTCCCGGGCCCAAGCCATAAGGAAAAATGATAATCTTTAGAATTAGATGATTTTTTCTTATCCCCAAACATACCTTCTAATAAATCATCGTTAGCCAGTTTGAGCCTTGACCACCATTTATCAATCAATGCTTGCAACTTCTTTAGATCTCTTTTATCCAATAATCCCTTATCAAAGGCAATTTCAGATTCAATAAATAAACCTGCTGCGACTGCATTACCATGAGAAACCTTATGGCCCTGAATATATTCGATTGCATGAGCTATGGTATGGCCCAAATTTAAAAAAACCCGCTCACCGTTTTTTTCAAAATGGTCCTTTTGTACAATATCTATTTTAACTCCAATAGCTTTGATTATTAGCTTCTTAACATCACTCATTGACCTCAATTCCAGGCATTCATTCCATAATGAACTACCACTAAGCATCCCGTGTTTTATCATTTCTGCAAATCCAGAAATTATATCTCCGTTAGCCTGTGTATTTATAAAATCCGGATAGATGTATACCCCTATTGAAGATGAAAAAGTTCCTAATAAGTTTTTAAAACCTTTGATATTTATTCCATTTTTCCCGCCTATCGAAGCGTCAACCATTGCTAACAAAGTCGTTGGAATTATTAAATGATCTATTCCCCTCATAAAAGTGCTTGATAATAACCCACCAATGTCAGAAACGACTCCTCCTCCAAGACTTATCAATAAGCTATTTCTATCAGCTCCATTATCCAACATAGCGAGTTGAAGCTCAGAAAGAATCTCTAATGACTTACTTTCTTCACCTGCCTCAACCTCAATTACCGAAGTTTCTCCAATATTATTTAACTCACCAAAAAAAATAGACATACATAATTGGTATACATTCGAATCCGTGAGAATTATAACCTTGGAATAATTAATTCTATTCTTGGAAAACCATTCATCTAATGATTTCAATGATGTTTTACCCGCAGTAACAGGGCCAAAAAAAGTGTTCCAATTTGACATATTATAAAGTTCGGTAATTCTTATCTGTAAGATACTATATTTGAAAAATCATTAAGAAAAACATTGGTTAATGTCTCTAGACTTTCGAGATACCAGCATCGCATTTAAATCGCATAGCACAAGATCTCTTCAAAGAAGTAAGTGGTTGTTTTTAGTAATATCAAATCCCTTTTTAGTTAAAATTGGAAAGTCATTAACAGTATTTGCCTTCAAATTAAAGCTTCCAATAAATTTTTTAATTCTAAAAACGGTCTTTAAACAATTTTGCGGTGGACAAACAGTTGAGGACAGCAAAGAAGTGATATCTGAAAATTGGAAATTCAAAGTGGGCAGCATTCTTGATTATAGTGTTGAAGGGCAAACCAACGAATTTGAGTTTAATAACACAAAAGAAGCCATAATAGAGACTATCAGGACCAGTAAAAATAATCACGGAGTACCTCTTGCAGTTTTTAAAGTCACAGGATTAATCAATATAAAACTATTAGAGAAAAAAAGTGCCAATCTGAAATTTGACAAAAAAGAAGAAAACGATTGGGAAAAAGGTATTAAAAGAGTCAATGAAATACTATCGTTTGCAAATTCCTTAGATGTACCCATAATGATTGATGCCGAGGAATCATGGATTCAAAAGGCAATTGATGAAATTGCTTATAATGGAATGGAATTATATAATAGAAAAGAGGTTATCATTTACAATACCATTCAATGTTATAAAAAAAATCAGTTAGTTGGTCTCAAAAAAAATATTAAATCTGCAAAAGAAAAAGGATTTATGTTTGGTGTTAAGTTGGTGAGAGGGGCGTATTTAGAAAAAGAAAATTCGCGATCTAAAGAAATGGACTATGAATCCCCGATCCATCCATCCAAATTTTATACCGACAAAGAGTTCAATGATTGTATGAACTATATCCTGAAAATTATTGATAAACCAGAAACAAAGAAATCAGTTAGTTTAATCCTTGGCACGCACAATGAAGAAAGTACGATGCTAGCCATTAAAACCCTAAAAGAAAATGGTTGGAAACATGGAGAGGAGCCTGTTTTGTTTGCCCAACTTTTTGGGATGTCCGATAACATAAGTTATAATCTTTCGAATGCAGGTTATAAAACAGCAAAGTATCTACCATTTGGGCCCATTCGAGAAGTAATACCTTATTTATTTCGTAGAGCCGAAGAAAATACATCAGTTAAAGGCCAAACTGGAAGAGAACTTTCATTAATTAAAACGGAATTAAAGCGACGAAAAAGCATACGATGATTAGTTAGTCATTTTTGTTAGACTTAAGACAACGACGGTGTCCTCTCTTCGTTCCCAAATCGCTTTCCATTGAGTCCCTTGATAATTTATCTGAATCGGATATTGGGAATATTTAATTTCCTCTCGAGTGATCACTTTACTCTCTTTAAAATCAACATTTCCATATAAAAAAAATGAATTTAAAAATATCGAATCCTTAAACATTTGAATATATTTAATTGAACTTGAATCCAACTCAATAGACTTGACTCGTTGATCATTCAAATCCACCAGGACTCGATTATTTGGCAAATATGTACACTGAAAATCGTGATCCTTAAATAAAAAAATAACTAGTAAAACTCCCATAAGCAATCCAAAACAGTACCATAAAAGCCGACGGAAAAAAATCACAATAAAAGGTCTATTTCCGTGAAAGGTATACCATAAGGCTCAGCCATTTCCCGGTGGGTAATAGTGCCTTTATAAATGTAAATTCCTTTTCTTAGGAATTCATTGCGATTTAGAGCATTTTCTATTCCTCCTTCTTCGCCTATTCTCAAAATAAAAGAAGAGGTTAAATTATTTAATGCGAAAGAAGCTGTTCTAGACACTCTTGAGGCAATATTTGGAACTGAGTAATGGATTACTCCATGTTTAATATAATTTGGAGATTCAAGAGTTCGGAGCTCAGAGGTCTCAAAACAACCTCCATTATCTATACTGACATCTATAATTATTGATTTTTCTTGCATTGAAGAAACCATTTCTGTACTTATAATCATAGGGGATCTACCATTTACCGGTCTCATCGCTCCGATTGCGACATTACATTCTTTGATTGCATTAGAGAGTATTCTTGGTTGAATCGTGCATGTGTATACATCTGCTCCAATATGATCGCGAAGTCTTTGTAATCTGGTTAATGACGAATCAAAAACTTTAACCTTTGCCCCAAGAGCTACTGCCAATCGAGCAGCAACTGTGCCGACGGTGCCTGCTCCAAGGATAACTACTTCTAACGGTGGAACTCCTGTAACTCCTGCCATAGAATAGCCCAGTCCTCCCGAAAGAGAATTAAGGTACTCCATAGCCAATGTTATTGATTCATTTCCAGCGATTTCAGACATAGACCTAACAAAAGATGCTCTACCTTCCTCATCAATTATTTTACTATAATTAAATGCAGTAACACCTTTTTTCCTTAGAGAATTTATGTATTCTTGATCTAAAGAATTTATATCAATGGCAGATAAGAGTATTTGACCCGGTTTAAATAATTTAATTTCCTCCGCGCAAGGTTTAGCTACTTTTACAACTAATTGACAATCAAATATTTCATCTCGATTAGAAGATATTATTCCTCCAACTTCTGAATACTCAAGATCTGTATATCCAGAGGAGATACCCGCTCCCTGCTCCACCACAACACTGTGACCCCTTTCAACCAAAAGATAAACCCCCTCTGGTGTTAAAGCCACTCGATTTTCAAATTCACTTTGTTCTTTGGGGATTCCTATAAGCACACTCTCCGGCTGAATTGGAACCAACAAATGTTCTTCTTGCGGCATGAATCCGGGTTCATTAATTTTCATTTTTCATAAATTTCTAAAGTCAATTTTCGAGAATCATCAGGCTGCTTTTCAATATGCAAATGATGGCTATTTTCAGGTAATAAATTTCCAATATTTTCTGGCCATTCAATCCAGCATGGTCTACCACTTGAGAAATAGTCGTCTAACCCTATATCTTCTGCTTCATTTAAGCTATTCAATCGATAAAAATCAAAATGATATATAACTCCAGTCGGACTTAAATATTCATTTACTATAGAAAATGTAGGGCTTGAACCTAAATCTTTGGAATTTAATGATTTTAGCCATTGCTTCACAGCGCTAGTTTTCCCAACACCCATTTCTCCGTAAATAGCGACAATTCCAGAAATTATTTTTCTATTTTCGTCTGACCATTTCTGCCAGTCCTTATAAGACTTTAAAACTTTCTCAACTACCACTGGCTTAAAGATAAAAATACATCATAAATTATCTGGGAGTCAACTGAGCAAATGGAATTATTATTTCTTCCATACTAATTCCTCCGTGTTGGTATGAACTTTCAAATTTACTTGCATACTCATTAAATTTATTGGGATATACAAAATAGCCACTCTCTGAAGCAAAAACAGCAGTATCTCCAAGCATGACAGAGGGCAAACCAATTTCAGCAGGAGAAATACTCAATCCTACCTCCTTTGAATTAAATTCTAACCCATGACCAATCTTATATCTCATGTTAGCTGTTATATTTCTTGGTCCCTTAATAGAAACGGGTTTTTTTACGGATATAGTGCCATGATCCGTTGTTACGAATAATTCAAAACCATTATCCGCTATCATTTCCGTCCAAGGTCGTAATGGAGAATTTTTCCACCAACTATTTGTTAATGCTCGAAATCCCCTGTCGCTACTCGCTATATCTCTGACAATGCTTTGATCTGTTTTAGCATGACTAATCATATCAATAAAATTTATGACTAAAACAATTAAATTATCATTTTTTCGACTTTGCCATTGACGAACCCACTTTTGCTCGGAAACATGATTTGTTACTTTGGCGTAACTGAAGTCCTGAATCCCATTATTTTTTGCCCATTCACTAAGGAAAAATAACTCATTTGAATTTCTTCCTCCTTCCGAATTAATAAGATCAGGAACCCACTTATCCGGATACTTTTGAGTCAATTCATCAGGTAATAATCCAGAGATTAGTGAATTTCTAGCATACTGAGTAGCTGTGGGAAGTATACTTGCATACAGTTCATTGGATTCTATTCTAAACGAATTATTAAAAAATGGCTGCAACTCATCCCACTGGTCCAGTCGGAGATTATCAAAAATTAATAGAACCGATTTTTTACCCGACCTGAGGTGCGGAAGAACCTTACGCTCAAGGATTTGGTGGCTAAAATCACATTGAGATTCATTTGATTTTAAGTTACTTGGATAAAATTCTTTCCACCATCTGGAAAATAATCGATTTGCTTCTTCTTTTTGATGGTCAAGCATTGGACGCATGGACTCGGCCTCAGAATCATTTAGCTTTTTATCCCAAACTACAAGTTCTTTGTAAACAGATGTCCATTGTGCCCAAGAGCTAGCCTCATTTATAGACGCACTAATATCTCTAATGGCCATCTGATAGCTTTGAATGCTTCTTTCTGATATCAAATTCTTTCTCTCTAATAATCTTTTTAATGTTGATAATACCTGTTTTGGCTGAACAGGTTTTATCAAATAATCTGCAATATTGTCTCCTATAGCCTGATCCATTAAGCCTTCTTCTTCACTTTTGGTTACCATAACAACAGGAACATTGACTTTTAGTGCCTTAATTTCGGGTAGAACATCAAGTCCAGATTGACCAGGCATATGCTCATCAAGCAAAATCACATCAAATGAGTTCTCAGCAATAATAACCAGTGCATCAGCACCATTCGTTGCACTTAAAACCTTAAAACCNTTACTTTCTAAAAAGATTATATGCGGTTTTAAAGTCTCTACTTCATCATCAACCCAAAGAATTCGCCCATTGTCCATATTGATTTCTTAATTTTACNGTTCGTTAATCTTAATTTTACTGTTCGTTAAATTACAATTTACCTGACATACCGTTCTCAAATGTCTAAAAGGGAAGAGACCAATAAGTTCAAACTATTCAACGATCCAATATATGGTTTCATTGCTATACCCTCAGAATTAATTTTTGATTTAATTGAACACCCCTTTTTTCAAAGGTTAAGACGTATAGGACAATTGGGATTAAGTTCCTTGGTATATCCTGGAGCATACCATAGTAGATTTCATCATGCATTGGGGGCTATGCATTTAACTCAGAAAGCAGTTAATGTTCTCATAAACAAAGGTCATAAAATCTCAAAATCTGAAGCTGAAGCTGTACAAATTGCAATTTTACTTCACGATATTGGACACGGTCCATTCTCACATGCTTTAGAGCACTCACTTATCAAAAACATTACGCATGAGTCCCTTTCTCTTCTAATCATGCAGCATTTGAATAAAGAATTTAATGGTCGACTAGATGAAGCCATTGAGATTTTCAGTAATAATCACAAAAAACGATTTCTTTACCAATTAGTAAGTTCCCAACTGGATATGGATCGCTTAGATTATCTCAGAAGGGATGCTTTTTACACTGGTGTGGTCGAGGGTGCCATAAATTCTGAAAGACTTATCTCGATGTTAAATATTTCAAATGGTGAACTTGTGATCGATGATAAAGGACTTAGCTCAGTACAAAAATTTTTAATCAGTCGGAGCCTCATGTATTGGCAAGTATATATGCACAAGGCAGTTTTAAGTGCAGAAAATATGTTAGTACAATTATTATCAAGAGCACATCATATAGCTCAAAAAGACAATGATTTATTTGCAGGGAAAGAGCTTAAATATTTTCTTCAAAATAAACCTGGTAAAAAAGAATTTGATACAAATCCTGATGTTCTCAACTCATTTACTCAATTAGATGATGCTGATATTTTAGCGGCAATGAAACAATGGAAAAATCATAAAGATCTCGTTTTAAGCGATCTAAGTGAAAGATTATTAGACAGAAAATTGTTTCAAATCAAATTTTTAAAAAAAGAGATTTCTGAAAAGAAACAAAATTCTTTAGACAAAGAAATTCGAACTCAGTTCCATATAAGCAGTGAGCATTCAAAATATTTTTTAATTCAAGGGATAGCTAGCAACTCAACATATGTATCGGATAAAGAAGAAATTAAAATCCTAAATCGAGATGGAAACATAATTCCTTTATCCGAGGCATCAGAAATTCTTCCTTTGAGCGTTTATAATCATACAATAACAAGGCCTTTTGTTTGTTGGCCAAAAGAAATTAGATGGATAGATTAACTGCAACTACAATAAAACCTATTAAAATATCTCAGATTGCGAGAATTTTGAATGCAATATTTGATGAAAAAAAAGATCAAGAAGTATCTTCATTTTGCACTTTGTTCCCAGGTGAGCCAGGTGGAATTTCATTTTTAGCAAAGGACTCATACATAAAACGACTAAAAGACACCAAAGCATCGGTTGTTATAATAAATGAAAAACAAATATGCCCGGATGACTGCAATTCTATTTGCCTAAGAGTTAAGAACCCATACCAAGCATGGGGTAAATTACTTTCAAAGTTGGGATCTCCAATTACCTGGTCAAATCAAGAAATATCTAAAAGTTCTAACATTCATAAATCCGCAAAAATTGCGAAAAATGTTGTCATAGGGGAGAATGTATTAATTGGAGAAAATGTAGTAATTCATCCAAATGTCACAATCTATCCCAATTCGATAATTGAGAAAAATTGTATTATTCATTCAGGCGCAGTCATTGGTGCAGATGGGTTTGGGTTTGCATTACCCGAAAATCCGAAGGAAACCCTTCAAAAGATTCCTCATATAGGTCATGTGATCTTAAATGAAGATGTTGAAATTGGTGCAAATTCTTGTGTTGACCGCGCTGTTGTTGGAGCTACATCGATTGGAGAAGGGACTAAACTTGATAACCTATGTCAGATTGGACATAATGTTCAAATTGGAAACGGATGTGTTCTCGCAGGGCAAGTAGGGATTGCTGGATCCACAGAAATTGGAAATCATGTTCAAATTGGAGGACAAGTAGGAATTGTTGGTCATATTAAAATTGGAGATTTTGTCCGAATTGGTGCTCAAAGTGGCGTTCACAAGAGTGTTGAAAAAGGAAAAACAATCATTGGTAGCCCTGCAGTAGAGGCATCAATATGGCGACGTAATTTCGCAAATTATAATATGAAAAGTAAGTGAAAAATTACAGGTTACTTAAACCATTTGAATTATCGGGAAAAGGCATTCATACTGGGGTTGAAACGAAAGTTCGAGTATATCCAGGAGAACCTGATCAAGGTTACACTTTTCATCGAATCGACCAAGAAAATTCTGAAATTTTGAAAGTAAATCCGTATTGTGTTACCGATACTCAAAGAAGAACTACTCTATCCCAGAATACTACTACTGTTCATACTGCTGAGCACCTGCTAGCTGCTCTTTATGGATTATCTATTTATGATGCCCGGATTGAACTAGACAATAGTGAAATACCTATTCTAGATGGTAGTTCCCTTCCATGGGTAAAAGCAATAAAATCTGTAGGTGTGGCTCCCGCAAAAAATTTAGCATTTGGTCTAAGGCTTAAAAATAAAATTCGGGTAGAGGATGAGTTAACAGGAGCTTGGGCTGAAGCTATTCCATCGGATAGAATTGAATTCCATGTAGAATTAAGTCATAAAGAAGAGGCCATTGGATTAACAAAAGCTCAATTTTCATTTAGTGATGATTTTGAGTCTAAAGTTGCGTATGCAAGGACTTTTACGCTATCTACCCATCTTACTCCACTTATAAATAAAGGGCTACTAAAAGGAGCTGACCCAGGGGCAGGCGTAATTGTTATTGATGAAGTGCCAAGTCAAGAGGAATGGGAGGCTCTAGAAAAATTTATAGGTCTTCCACTCAAGCGAAGAAAAGATATTGGAGAACTACCATTGACCCCATACAGATCAAATAATGAACCTGCAACTCATAAACTTCTGGATTTAATTGGAGATATTTCACTCATAGGTCAGCCTGTATTGGCCGAGATTCGTACATTTAAACCCGGACATAAAATAAACACCTTATTAGCAAAAAAAATCATGGAAGAAGCTATTAAAACAAAAAAGATACCCTCATACAGTCCTGATTCAGAAATCATTATGGATGTCAGTAAAATCATGTCCATAATCCCTCACCGTCCACCTTTCTTGCTCGTGGATAAAATTATTGAATTATCCGAGACGGATATCGTTGGAGTTAAAGCAGTTACGATGAATGAACCCTTTTTCCAAGGTCATTTCCCAGGATCCCCGGTTATGCCAGGAGTCCTCCAGTTAGAAGCAATGGCACAAGTTGGAGGTATTCTTGCTTTAAGTGCGGTCGACGATCCAGAAAATTATCTCACATATTTTTTAAAGATGGACGAGGTGAAATTTAAAGCAAAAGTGAACCCTGGAGATACTTTGATTTTTCATCTTGAACTCACAGCTCCGATACGCAGAGGAATTGTACAAATGAAAGGAAAAGCATTTGTTGGAAATCAACTGGTATCTGAAGGGTTCTTTACAGCTCTAATAACAAAAGAAAAATAATTATTGTGATTTCAGACTTGGCATCTATTCATCCTGAAGCTAAAATAGCTGGGAATGTAACTGTAGAACCATTTGCCGTTATCGAGGCTGATGTAGAAATTGGAGAAGGGTCGGTCATTTACAGCCATGCATGTATACTTTCTGGTTCTAGATTAGGGAAAAAATGTAGAGTATTTCAAGGTGCTGTTATTGCGGGTATACCTCAAGACCTTAAGTTTGAAGGGGAATATAGTCAGGTAATAATTGGAGATAATACCACTGTTCGAGAATGTGCAACAATTAATCGCGGAACAAAAGCATTTGGCAAAACTATTTTAGGACGAGATTGCCTGATTATGGCAAATGTTCACATTGCCCATGACTGTATTTTAAATGATCATGTGATTCTTGTGAATAATGTGGCTCTTGCAGGACACGTTGAAATTGGAGATTGGACTATTATTGGCGGGCTATCTGCAGTTCATCAATTTGTTAAGGTTGGCCCTCATGTAATGGTAGGAGGTGGATCTTTGGTGAGAAAAGATGTTCCGCCATTTATCACCGTAGCACGTGAACCACTATCTTATGAAGGAGTTAATGTTCTTGGTCTGAGAAGGCGGGGGTACAAAAATTCTAGGATAGAGGAAATTCATCATGCCTATAGACTTGTATATCAAAGTCGATTAAATACAACTCAAGCAATTAGTCAAATTGAAATTGAGGTCAAAGAAAGCCCAGAAATAGGAGATATTTTAAAGTTTTTAAGAGCTTCGGATCGCGGAATTGTAAAAAATCTCTAAGAATGAGTTTAGAGCTAATTAACTTGAGTAAGGTTTTTGGTTCCAATACAATAATACCTGAGTGGAATATAAAATGGGAAGCAACTGAAAAAATTGGAATTTTAGGCACAAACGGTTCCGGAAAAAGTACATTTTTAAAGTTACTTGCTGGGCAATTAACCCCTTCCTCAGGAAAAATTTTAATCTCGAATAAATCTCCAGAAAAATTACCTCTATTAGCAAGCTATTGCAGTCCACACCTTGAATTATTTGATAAGTTTACCGTCAAAGAACATTTTAAATATCATAGTTTATTAAAGCCATTCAGAAATGGGAATTCAATAAGCGATATCGGTTTAAGAAGTCAAGAATTTGATGTACCACTTTCATCTTTTTCTAGCGGGATGAAGCAAAGAGTAAAATTAGCATTATCAATTTTTAGTGAGTCACCCCTATTATTGTTGGATGAACCCTGCAGTCATCTCGACAAGAAAGGTATCGAATGGTATCAAAAGACTCTAGCTGCCAATACATCCCCAACATCATATTTCGAGGACCGGATTGTTATAATTGCATCAAATTATGTAAATGAAGAATTATACGACTGCGATTCATATTTTCTACCCACCGGNAAGTCCGTCGTACCTTAGTAAAAACATTATTATCCTTAACACCAGATTCTAATATGGCTTCTACATCAGATATTAAAAATGGGCTTTGCATTCATTTCAACCATGCTCCTTACCAAATTGTAGAGTTTCTGCACGTTAAACCAGGAAAAGGAGCTGCATTTGTTAGAACAAAACTGCGCAATCTCAACGATGGACGTATTTTAGAACACACCTTTCCCAGTGGCGCAAAGCTGGATGATATAAGTATTGAGTATCGTACATATCAATTTCTTTATAACGATCCGAATGGCTACCATTTTATGAATGTAAAAACCTATGAGCAAGTAGAAATGCCGAAAGAAGTAATAAATGCACCCGATTTCTTAAAAGACGGAATGGAATGNATGGTTTTNTTTCATGCAGACGAGGATAAAGCATTGCGGGTAGAGCTTCCTACGACTGTCACTTTAGAAATAAAGTATACAGAACCCGGTGTTAAAGGCAATACGGCCACCAATGCATTTAAACTTGCNACNCTTGAAACAGGAAGCGAAATTAGAGTTCCTCTGTTTATAAATATTGGAGAGAAGATTGTTGTGAATACTGCGGATGGTACTTACAAAGAACGAGCCAAATAGAATCTAAACTCAATAAACACTATCGTATAGATTTAGAAGTTTGACAATTAACTCTTTGAAAAAATGATCAAAAAAAAACCGCTCTGTCTCCAGAGCGGTTATTTTTTTACTGAACAAATCTGTTCATCGTTAACATTAATCAGTTAACATCCCAGAATACTTTATCAGTATCATCGTCACTACCACCGTTAGCAGCTGAAACATTTGTGGTATTCAAAGAATACTCATCAACTCCATAACTCATACGGTTAGGTGGAAGTCTTTGCGCAACATCTGCTATGTTCATTGCAGGGTAATCATATTGACGCACAGTGTTGTAAGCTTCATTACCGCGCATGTACATTGATAACCATTTCTGAGTTCCAAGCAGTTCATTAGCTTTAGAAGCATCCCAAGCTACAGTTGTCTGAGCCATATATGCATCAGCATCAGTAGTAGAAACACCCCATTGAGCCATAGAAGCACGAATACCATTCTCATAATGCTCGGCAGCTGTACCTGCTTGAACATTCCATCCGCGATTAGCAGCATCAGCAGTTAGGAAACTAACCTCACCAAAGCTCATGAAATGAGCAGCAAGAGTAGGGTCTTCTAAAGCATCACCAGGCTGAGAGTGCGAATTATAGGCCGAATTCTGACCATAAACACCTCCAGTTAAATCACCTAGAGAATCTAAATTTCGGAAGTACACCGCACGACGAGGATCATTATGAGCATTCATAACTCCAGCCATCGTATTAGAAGCACAGAAATCTGTACGCCCAGACTGCACCAAATCATCCCACAAAGGATTTGTGTGAGGAGGTGAAGCAGTGTAAGCAAGAGATGCATTGTCAGCGCTTGAAGTAAATACTCCAGCAGCTAGTGCCGCTTCACCAACTGTTTTGGCTCCATAAGTTCCGTCGGAATCATAATCTGCTGAACGAACAGCAAGCTTGAGAGCTAACGATGCAGCAAATTTCTTCCAAGCATCAGAATCACCACCATAAACTAGATCATAAGCACCAAGACCATTGTCACCAGACAAAGTTCCGTGAGCAGTAAGTATTCTAGCAATCAAATCTGCATAGATTATCGCGGCGTCATCATATTTAGGAGTCACATCATCAGTCAGCGCCTCAGAATAAGGAACATCGTTATGAATGTCTACCAATACATGATAAGTATATACTTGAAGTAAATCACAAATGGCCAATTGATTTGCCTTTTCAGCTGCAGGTAATGCATCATCTGCACTAATAATTCCTTTAGCATCATTCAAATCTCTAAGAACATTTGCATAGAGTGCATCAAAAGTATTACCGTTG
>NHBT01000029.1 GCA_002167805.1 Owenweeksia sp. TMED14
TTTGCAGACCCTGACACTACGGTAACAGTAAGTGGTCCTTTAACATTCTGCAGTGACGCTTCGGTTACATTGACAGCAGCAGCTGGTCAAAGTTATGTTTGGAGTAATGGGGCGGCAACGCAGAGTATAAACGTTTCTCAGCCAGGAACCTACTCAGCGACGGTGGCGTCGGTCAACGGTTGTATCGGAAATACGGCGCTATATACCACTTCCTTGTATGCTGATCCAGATACAAGTGTAACAGTGAGTGGCTCATTAGATTTCTGTAGTTACGAGGATGTCACCTTGACTGCAGCATCAGGTCAGAGTTATCTATGGAGTAATGGTGATACTTCTCAAAGTGTTACCGTGAATATGGCAGGCGCTTATTACGCAGTGGTTATAACGGCAGACGGTTGTGTTGATTCGACTTCTGTTTATTCAACCACCATATTCCCTGATGCTGATATATCTGTAGCGGCTAGTGGAGCACTGGATTTCTGTAGCTATGAAGATGTAACATTGACTGCGGCCGCAGGCCAAAGCTACCTGTGGAATACAGGAGACACTTCACAAAGTATAACCTCGACACAAGCAGGCTCATACAGCTTTATAGCAACAACAATAAATGGCTGTGTAGATACCTCAGCAGTTTATTCCACAACTATTTTTGCAGATGCAGACACCTCGGTTGCAGTCTCGCAGACGCTATTTTGTGCAAGCGATTCAGCCATCTTAACAGCAGCGCCAGGCCAAAGTTATTTATGGAATAATGGAGATACGACACAAGTCTCGATTGTAAATACAACAGGGGACTATTTTGTGACAGCAACAACTACAAATGGATGCTTCGCAAATAGCGACACAATCGCAATAACAGTAGTTCCTGATGTGGTCTTACCACAGATTATCTCAAATGGACTGGGATGGGTAGCTAGTGGTTCAAGTACTAGCTTTACGATCACAACAGACACGAATCAAACGTACCAGTGGAATGTTGGTGGTGGCGTTATAACGTCAGGACAAGGAACCGATAGTCTTTTGGTTACGTGGGGAATTCCAGATACGGGAGTAACTGTTTGGCTTGTTGTATCAAATGGAGTCTGTACAGACTCAACAAGTATAAGCCTAGTAATTAGTGGTATTGGATTTAGCGATAGGGATCTTATCGATGCGAAGCTATATCCTAATCCTACAGATGGTTACTTTACTGTTGAAATACCAGAGCAATTTATTGGGGCGCAGATGAGTATAATAGATGGAGTTGGAAGGGTGTTAGAACATGTCATTATTCGCGACGTGAAGACGGCCATAGATCTTCGCGCTCGACCTAAAGGTGCTTATCGTATTCAGATTAAGTCAAACCTAGGAGTTAAAACTCTTCCTATAATAATTCAATAGAAATGTATTTTTTAAAAGCAATAACGATGAAGACAAAAACATTTTTTTTATTAGGTACTATTTTTCTTACGGCTTGCGTAGATCCTTGTGTAGATAAAATTTGTTTGAATGGAGGCTCATGTCTGGACGGCTCATGCGTGTGTCCAGACTTTTATGAAGGTGANGATTGCGGAACNGAAGAGCGCGAGAAGTATTTTGCAACCTACAGCGGAACAACAACTTATACTGATAGCCAAGGAAATTCATCGAGTTACGCTGATTCGAAAGTCATAAACTCAAATAATCAAGGGGTGACATATTTTAATATTGGTGCCGGCATATACGCAAATCTAACGACCTCCAAATCTGGTGTTTTTGAAATTCCTTCCCAGGCTGGCGCTGATACAACCTCTTATTTTTCTGGATCGGGGGCTTTTACTGCAAGTCAGATTGATTATTCGATTACTGTTGAAAGTAGTGGTCAAACCTTAACCATGTCCTTCACTGGGACAAAATGAGGTACCCTGCCAATAGGTTAATGCGGTATCCAGATAAAGGATACATCGCCGGAGTTTGTCATGGTATGGGCGAACATACTGGTATTGATCCCATACTATGGAGGGCGCTGGTGGTATTTACAGGCGGCGGATTATTTGTTTATCTGGCGCTTTGGGTATTTTTAAAAAAAGAAGAGAATTATCATTAATGGAATAAGTCAATGATTGAGTTAAGATTTTTTTGATAAATTTTTAATATCTCTATTTTCTAGAATCTTTAGGTCCTGAGGGAATATTACAGAATTAATCATTGCAAGACCAAAATCACTACTTCGTACAAATATTTTTGAAAATAGCGGGAAAAAGGGCCGAAGAATAATTAGAAGAAAATTTATCCATGCTGTCTTAGATTTCACTCCTTTTTCTGGAATAATTCCCCCAGGACGAAATGCGTATGCATCTTTAAATCCTTTTTTGAATATATAATTTTCTGTCATTCCTTTTACTCTAGCCCACATTATTTTTCCCTTTTCTGAACTATCTGTATCGGTTCCAGAGACATAATTAAATATCATACTTGGGTTCTTTTTAAACATTAGATCAACTAGTTTTTTTGTAATACCCAAAGTGAGCTGAGTATATCGATCCTCTTTCATCCCTATGGAGGAAACACCCATACAGTGAAAACAGGCATCATAGCTTTCAATTTTTGGTTTTATAGACCTAAGGTTCAAAAAGTCCTTATGAATAATNTCATTAATTTTTGAGTCTTTTAAACCCAAACTAGACCTATTGATTAGTGTTATTTTTTTAACATTTTTGTGCTCAAGACATTCAATTAAGACAGATTTTCCGACCATACCTGTACTTCCGGTAATTAATATGTGCATTTTTAACAGTTAAAAGTTTAAAAAACGATGATTTTCGACTAAAAATGNGCAAAAAAGAGCCAAAAACACTCATATTTCGCCAATTTTTAGCAATTTACGGTCTTTTCTAGTTATTTAAATATCCGTGGATATGATCTGAGCAAAAAGGAAACAGATAAATTCAAAAAACACTGCTTTTTTGATAAAAAAGCTTAAAAAACAGCTTAAAAATGACTTTTAATCAATTTTTTTTGTCAATTTTCGCCATTTTCGGGATATTGAAATACTCAAACTCTCAACGAGTACGAATATTGGTTTTGAAAAGTCCATTTTTTCTTCAATTTTTTGTCTTTTTTGATCTAAAATGGTATAAAAAGAGCCAAAAATGTCATTTTTTCATGATTTAAGTGTATTTGAGCCTCTACTATTTTCAGGATCTAGAAAAGGCCTCAAATGGATTTCTGTTGTTAGGTGAGTTTTTCCGTCGTGGTTCGCAAGTAATGGTTGTAAACGAGCAATATGAGATATCCAAAAGCAGCTGACGATAATATCAAAATGACATTTAATGAACCAGTAACACCAAATGATAGGCGAATTAAAATGGTTGCAATTACGAATCCAGTATTTCTAAGAAGTCGAAAATAGTCTTGAAAAAAGCTGTAAGACATTAGTAGAATTAAGACATCGGTTAGTATTAATGCTGTAAAGAAGTCCTTATAGAATATGGAGTTTAGATCATTTTTCATTGAGGCTATTAGNTGTTCACCAGTGAGAGATGAAAATACAAAGTCCACAAAATGGACAAGACTGATCAAAACGAGAATAATGATCAAAGCTGAGGAAACATATTCTTTGAGGTTATTGAAACGGTTTTCAAGAGTTAGATCAAATGTATTTACCGGCTCTTCTTTTGGCTTTGCCTTCGCTTTATAAAATAGAAGGATAGTCAGAGCTAATATTAAAACGGCACCTAGATCGACAAATAGATTTCCAAGTTCTGGATTTGAGAGACTTACTGTTGTGAAATCAATNTTTGTAATATCTGCAAATACTCTTCGTACAATGATGAGGGATATTATTTCAAACTGTTTTAACAAGCTTGTTGTGAATGATCTAGGCAGGTAAAATACCAATAGATATATCTCATAGATAAGAATGAATGAGAATGGGGTATATATCGCATTAATAGGATTGTCAAAGAGTCCATAAGCTGAAAGATCAATAATGGATAGTGACGTAAGTCCAATTAAAATTAGGTGAGCAATAAAGCCGAGTACAGCAAGTATTGTGGTAATCGTTTGAATTAAGTTTCGCGTTCCCTCAGAAAATAGTTTATCGTAATAGCTGTACATTTTTATTATATTTTAGGTATAAAATATACGATGAAATAAGAAGACAATAAATTGAATTACAGATATATAACTCATGTCTTCTCTTTTTGTTCTAAATCCTATTTTTATGAGAAGACTTAATTTCCTTTTTATCTCAGCAATATCCTTGGCTTCTTGCAGCGATATGAGCTTTACATATGACATCCAAACGGGTAACAAAAATTATGGTAAACCTCATAGTATATCAGCGGATCGAATGGCAAGAATTGATACTATGATATTAAAGTCGATTCGTGAGAATGTAATTCCGGGAGCAGTTGCCTTAGTTCTTAAAGATGGTGAGGTGGTATATGAAAAGGCATGGGGAGTTTCAAATCCAGAGACTGGCTCTCTGTATTCATCCGATGATATATTTCGAATAGCATCAATGACCAAAGCCATTACCTCTGTTGCTATTCTAATGCTCTGGGAGGAGGGAATGTTTTTTCTTGATGATCCCATAGAAAAATATTTACCAGCGTTTTCAGATACAGGTATTTTAGAATCATACGACCCCAATGATAGTTCATATACCACGACACCAAATCAGACCAAGATTACAATTAGACATTTATTGACTCATACATCAGGTATTGGATATAGTGACATAGATGTAAGCCCTTCAATTAAGGCTATTTATTGGAAAAATGGTTTAATGGATATTTTTTCTCCAAGCTTAACAATGAAAGAAGCTGCAAAAGAGATAGCAAGACAGCCACTGCATCACGAACCAGGTACCAAATTCACCTATAGTCTTGGGATTGATGTCCTTGGTTCTCTTGTAGAAGAAATCTCAGGAATGTCTTTCGCTGATTTTTTAAGCGAGAGAATATTTAAGCCGCTAGACATGAATGATACTTATTTTAATCTGCCTAAAAAAGATCAAAATAGATTGGTCCCTGTTTTAACAAGAGATGATCAAGAGTGGAAAATTTTTGAAACTGAAGTATATGATGTGGATTATCCCTTAATGGAGGAGAAGACATTTTTCTCAGGTGGAGCAGGGCTATCAAGTACTGTTGGAGATTATGCTAAATTTTTGCGAGTTTTGATTCAGGACGGTAATGGGAATAATAAACAAATTCTAGGGAAGAAGACCTGTGAATTATTATATGAAAACCAATTAAGGGGAATTGAGGATTGGTCACTAGGTATAGCAACAGGAATCCTGAGTGAGAAAGACCTTTATCAAGGGGGTAGAGGCAGTGTAGGAACTTTGACTTGGGGAGGGTATTTTAATACCATCTATTTTGCAGATCCAGAAGAAAAAATAATCGGACTACTATTTAAACAAACTCAGAATATTGCAAATGATTACACCTCACAAAGATTTCGCGAACTTGTATTTCAAACTGTGGTAAAGTAATCTCGAGTATAAGCCGGATCAAAAACCAGACTTATTTAAATACGGACTCTTTTACATCGTCATCAAGTAGAGTACTGTCTACTGTAATTTTAAATTTTTGAGGCCCAGCTGAAGTTTCAATAATTTTTTCGAATTTAATACCATTAATTTCTTCCCACTCTAAAACAGTACTGGTAATTGAAATATTTCCCTGAGGTGATTCTTGATTTTCTATACTTTGATAAATGAGGCCGGATGCCACATCGAAATAATGAATTTTCTTTGACTCTACATCTCCACCAATTCCTCCTAAATTTTCTGAAATTTGATAAACCTCTTTTCCGCTGATCAGGGTCTGGCCATCAAAGCTAAAATTTTCTAAACGATCCATCCATCCTACTTTTCCAACTACATATTTAGCCTGATTAATTAACTCTTGGAGTTCTAAACCTTCAACAGGTCCAGAGCCACGCATTCCGCCTTTTTCAGCTTTTCCGTTATTGTATAAAGTTTTATTGATTGTCATGCTTCCCATGGTTTGTTTTTCTAGAACTTTGTTGGGGACCATTTTAGCTCTTATCACACTAAGTTTTTGAGGGGCTCCTGGAATTTCAATTGATGATTCTTGGTAAATAGCACGTAGTTTTTTTAGTTTTTCTAAACCGCCCAGTGCTTTATAATAATTACTTAAAACATCTTTAAGTGTCGTATTTTCAGGAGTAAATAGGAATTCTGGCTCCGAAGTAGGCTGGGCAAAGGCATCGTAATATTCGATGTTCCCGAATGCTTCTAGTTTTGAGGAAATATCTTGAGCTTTTCCAACAACCGCAATGGTTGTTTTTTCAGTAGAAATATATTTTTTGGCAACCCTGAGAACATCTTTAGCTGTTACATTTTCAATTCGATTTAGGTAATTGTTATAATAGTCAGAATCTAAATTATAGCGGGCAATGTTCAGAGCGAAAGAAGCTGCGCTTGAAGGGCTTTCTAGCGAGCGGCCAAAAGAGCCACTTAAGCTTGACTTTGCTGCTTTGAGTTCCAGCTCTGTTACTTTCTCAGTTGTGATTTTTTCGTACTCATTAAGAAATTCAACAATAGCGGAGTCTGTAACTTCATTTCTCACTTTTGCAGAAGCGCTAAAGGTGCTGTTAAGCCGATCAACTCCAAAGTTTGAATAAGCTCCATAGGTATACCCTTTGTCTTCTCGAATATTAATAAAAAGTCTTCCTGACGCTCCTCCTCCCAATATTTTATTAGCAATTCGTAACGGCTCGATATCAGGGTGCCCAGGATTTAGATTGATAACGTTTCCAATCCATATTAGGGACTGGACCGCTGAAGGCTTGTTCACCAATAAGACCCTTGAAGACTTCGGCAGTGTTGTTTTTTTATAACTAGCTTTTGGAACAGGTTTCTTTTTCCATTTTTTAAAAGTCTTACTTATTTTCTTTTTGGCATCTTGAAGGGTGATATCCCCTATGATGACCATATAGCCTATGTTTGGACGGAAATATGTTTCCCAATATGATTTGCAGTCTTCGAGTTTTATCGAATTAACAGTAGCCTCAGTTAGCACCTCTCCATAGGGGTGCTCTAAGCCATAGATGGATGCCTGTGTCAATTTTTGAGACATGGCATCGGCATTATCTTCTGAAGATTTTATCCCTGAAATCATTTGACCTTTAAGCTTAGAGAATTCAGATTCAGAAAACCTTGGATTTAATAGAACATCTGAGAAAATACTTAAAAGTTTATCCGTGTATTTACTAAGCCCGTTTGCAGTAATGGAAGATGAAGATGTCGAAAAACCAGCACCCATAAAATCAATAGCTTCATCAAGCTCAGCTTTTGTTTTAGATTTAGTTCCAGCACCTATTAGGTCTCCAGCAATTTGAACATAACCAGCTTTATCACCTTCAACGATAGGGTCTCTTTCTAAAATAAGTCTCATAGTTATTCTTGGAAGTTTGTGGTTTTCTACCACAAAAACCTTCAGTCCATTTTTCAGAGTGAAACTTTCATAGGATGCGATTTCAGGTGTTCTCGCGGCACCAGGAACCGGCGCTGTTGTTCTGTCAATAAACGTTTGAGCAGATATCTGTAAGGTTGAGAAAATTAATGTGAATAAGAATATATATTTTTTCATCGGATAACTTTATTTGCTGTTTTCTGAAGATTCGGGCTTTTGACTTTTTGGTAAATAGCTTAGCACTACCCGATTTTCTTTAATTAAATACTTTTTTGCCACACGCTGAATAGACTCACGAGTTACATTTCGATAGCGCTCGATCTCTGTATTTATGTAATTGGCGTCATTATAAAATGTGTGATAGTCTGCTAGAGATTCGGCTATTCCAGCCATGGTTGAATTACTTTGAATAAAACTACTTTCCATTTGATTTTGAATTTTCTCAAACTCTCTCTCGGAAATCAATTCATTTTTTAATCTATCGATTTCCTCTTCAATTGCAGGCTTCATATCTGTTATGGACTTTCCGGCATTTGCTACAGAAAAGGTTATAAAAGCACCTCCTTGCTCTAAAGTGAATGGAAATACCTGAACAAATGCAGCAGACTGATCATCATCTACTAGCCGCTTATACATCCTAGAGGAAGCCCCTCCACTGAGTACCGTGCTTAGCATTTGAAGTGCGTAAGCATCATCAGACGCCCTTGGAGGCATTCTATATCCCAGCATTATTGCAGGCAGTTGGATGTCATCATATATTATCGCTGTTTTTTCCTCTCCTAAAGGATCTTCTTTAATGGTAGGCTGAACTACACTAGGCCCCATTGGTATATCATTAAAATATGCCTTTATTAATTCCTTAGTTTCAGGAATGTCAAAATCTCCAGCAAGGCTTAATGTTGCATTATTTGGAGAATAGAAGCGATCATAAAATGAGATGAAGTTTTCTAAGCTCGCTGAATTTAAGTGTTCCATTGATCCAATTGGAGTCCAGTTATAGGGGTGTTTCGTGTAAAGACGTTTAAATATATTTTCAGGAAAAGTGGCGTAAGGCCTACTGTAACGCTGACGTTTTTCTTCCTTAACAACTTCCCTTTGTGTGTCAACGCCAATTTGAGCGATTTCTGCGTGAAGCATACGTTCGCTTTCAAGCCATAAGCCAAGCTCTAGCTGATTCGAGGGAAGCAATTCATAATAAAAAGTTCTGTCGGGTGAGGTATTGGCATTTAGCTGACCACCTGCAGAGTTCACATAATTATCAAATTCGCCACGTTTAATATTTTTAGATCCTTCAAAAGTTAAGTGTTCAAAAAAGTGAGCAAAACCTGTTTGATCTAGATATTCATTCTTACTGCCTACGTGATACATCATGGTCACAGCAACAATAGGTGTTGTTCTATCTNNATGAAGAATTACGTGAAGNCCATTTTTNAAATCAAATTCTTCAAATTCAATTTTGTTNTGGGCANNNAGGCTAANNGTTANGTTAANTNCAATNAATANTAAAATATTTTTCATGATAGAATTATTATTGAGCGACAAATATACTTTCCTTCAGAAGGGTTGGCTAATTCACTTGAAAAGAATGAACCCTAAACTAAAAAAGTTTTTACTTTACTTTTTCCTAAGAATCCAGGCTCTTCCTGGAACATCATTAAGCACCTCCTTAGCTCTTGAAAAAGAAGGGAAAGGCCCAAGAAAAACCCGATAGTAATTATTATTGGCCTTGAACATATTAATAGGTAATCCATAGTCGATGGAGGCACTATATTTTGACGCAAGAGACTTGTTTTCAAAAGAGCCTATGACTACAACATATGACCCTTTAGTAAGAGGGGGTAGTGGAATTTGTTTACCTTGAGATTCTTTTTCTACGTTTTTGGCTGTAGCGCCTTGTTCTTGAGTTTGTGTTGCAAACAATTCTATAGAATCTAGTTGGCGATTGACTTCAGTAATTTTTAAGTTGGCTACTTCAAGCTCATCTTTTACCATATCACTTTCTTCTCTTGCTTGAATAAGCTCTTTTTTCAGGCTGGTAACAGCTCGAGATTTAGCTGCTTCACTCTCTAAGGATGCAAGTTTTTTAGAGCGGTATTTCTTTTTATTATTTACTCCAAATGAGAAGGTTAACATTTGATCATCATAGCCTACTCGACGCCCAACTCCAACGCCGTCAATTCCATCATCAAACATTAAATAACGGTAGTCCGCACCAATATAATAAGTTCGTTTATCACTGGGTATTTCATATCGAAATGAAATGCCGGCGGGTACTGCCAAAGACCCCCAAAGAAATGAAGTGGCATTGATAGCAGTTGTTGTCCCCGAATTCCTATCTTTTTCCCAGGTTCTTATTTGAGAGATTCCCATTGTCAATCCATAACGCAACACATGGCCGTTTTCTAATGCAGATATTTTTCCTAATCCGAAATGTGGTGAGATACCNGCAATGTTTGAGGTTTTATTTGTTTCAATTGCCCTAAAATAGTGCACATCGCTTCCAAGGCGTACGAAGTAATTGTCCCAAATAAGCATGTCAAAATTCAAGTTTGCAGTGACATTGAATCCGTCTAAGCCTCCTTCATTACTTCCCCAAGAACCAAAAGCAGAGCCTTCATCNGGCATAAAATAAGTGNCACCTATTCCATACGCCATTTGCGCTGNACCTTGAGCAAATGAGCTAAATGAAAAAATAGAAAGAAAAGCAAATAGAATAAGATTACGCATAAGACACTTGTAATTACGGATTTAAACAAATATAAGGATCTCTCAGGCTTATGCCATTATTTGTTTTTAGACAAAAGTTGCAGCACAACTCAATGGTTTACGTGGAAAACCTTTTACCATGGTCGCAGCTTAGAGAGTTATTGCAGCAAATAGAAAACTGGCGAAGAGAGCAAGAAGACTCGAGCAAAAGTTAACGACATCATTTCCAATCCATTTTAATCCTTTCACTTTTTTTAATGTGATGCCGTTCCATACTTTCTTTTCTGTCAAATTCGGTAACTGATCATCCGATTCGGGTAGTTGATATTTTGCTTGGAGTAAGCCGAGAAGTGAGTCTGTTACAGATCCAAAGACCCCAATGACAATTATTGCCCAAAACCAATTTCCAAAAGCCATAAAGAAAAGGCCCATTGATGCGATGAACACAGAGCCGCCTAGAGCTCCCATGAAACCGGGCAAAGTTACGCCTCCAGAAAGTCCCTTTTCNANNNGNGACAGATTCAAAATATGNCTTGGAGNACCTCCGAATCGCATACCCCATTCAGTCGACCAAGTATCCGATGTCGCCGATGCTACAGATCCCAAAAACCCCATTATCGCCCAATCCATGTTGCCGCCGAAAACTCCCAAGAGTAATGCAAGAAGAGGAACTCCGCCATTCGCGATAACTTGGAGGGGATCACGGGCCCCAGTTTTCTCAAGGACCTGCTCATTAGTCTGTAGTAAGCGACTCAAAACTGAGCCGCTTATAAAAAAAGCTATAATCGGGACAACAAAGATCCAGCCACCTAGGCTGTAAAGTAAAACCCCCAAGGAAATGGCAGTAATAGTCCCCGAACTAGAGAGGCTTTTAGAACGAAAACTAAGTAGGCCGAATAGAGTGACAAATGGAAGTATTTCAAGAAAACGACTCGCCACTTCAATTCGGCTCAGTGGTCCAAATAAAAATGGGAAAAGCACTCCGAAAACTAAAGGAACACTTAGGTTGTCACTACCATTTGCGGAGCTATTTTCAATTAGGGTTAACCAGAGAACAAAACCAAAAAGAACCAACATTGCAATGGGGTAATTCAACCAATTCANCAGATGAAGCGCACCAAACAATAGAATAGAACTGATCATGAAAAAGCTGCCGCTGCCAGCCCATGACTTGTCTTCATTCCCAAGTTTCAACTTAGGGATAGGAAAGCTTCGACCGACGAGAGCGGCCATTGCATCGGCCAAGCCCATGACCGCCATGGCCAAAACTACGGTTATAGGAGATTTTTCTCCCCAGAAAATGAGTAGCAGAAAGTAACTGAGGCCAAAATAGAAGATCCCCCAACTCGTTCGGTTATGGGTATTATCAATGGAAAACCACTTCTTGGATACACTGNATAGAAGTAAGATAACGATTGCTCCCACAGCTCCAATGAACCATTTGTTTATGGGAATCAATTCAATGGCTAGAGCACAACAAAGGGCGACGGTTACATGTACTCCTTTTCGTGCATTAAATAGAGAGATCCAGCCTTTTCGAGCCGATATTTCACCAAAGGCAGTTAGAATTGTTGCGGCTGCTATAAGCACCCCAAACCAAAGGAATTCTGTCATGTTTCCGAAGGTAGTGAATCGGTTCAATAAGGCATACCTTCACAACATGGCTGCGAAAGGATTTGAATTCGAAGATCAACCTTGGTTTCCNNCTCATTGGCGCCGATGGCAAATGGATTATATCCGTTTTTGCATTCGTCTATTGAATCCATACAAAGACCTTAAAGGGGCTAGTTTTGAAAGTTCGAAACAAGATTGGCTTGACTTAGCNAGNGGAACCGGNGGTCCTGCNCGAATGNTGAAAAAGACATGGGAGGAGAATTCAAGTATTGAATTGACCCTGACCTTTTCTGACCGTTACCCTTCGGACAAAACCATTTTGGATATCGANGTTTTGTCAGATGAATTGCCTCCGTCAGATGGTTATACCATGTTCAATGCATTTCATCATTTTAATACTCAAGAACAGGAACAAATTTTNCTTAAAATGTCNAAGGGAAATTGGGCGCTAGTGGCGGANCCATTGACNCCTTCTTTGTTTACATTNNTAGGAATATTTTTTCTGACCGGGCCGTTGCATTTTCTGCTGGCTCCATTTGTTTCATCCTTTTCATGGGCACGTCTTTTTTGGACTTATCTATTACCCGTTATTCCGATTGTTACTTGTTGGGACGGACTCGTATCGGTTCTTCGTGCGCCTTCTCCTAGCTATCTTTGTCAACTCGCTGAAAAGGTAAGTGATTCTTCTTTTAATTGGAGCGTTGAAATGGTACCTTTCTCATTTGGCCGAGTAAGTGCTTTAGTTGGAAGCAAAAAAAAATGTGAATGAAATTATTTTCAATAGCCTGGCGATTCAGTCGGCCCCATACCATAATCGGATCCCTGTTCAGTACGGGGTCTTTATACTTTATGTCCGCGTACCCGCAGGCGGAGGTAAAAAACCAAATTGCACTTTTTCTCTTAACGCTTATTTCTGCTATCGGGTGCAATCTATACATAGTTGGCCTTAATCAAATAACTGATATTGAATTAGATAAGCTAAATAAGCCCCATTTGCCTTTGGCGTCTGGGGAAATTGGTAGAAGTACTGCGCGAGTCATAATCACGGTTAGTGCTCTTGTTTCCGTTATTTCGGCCTACTGGGCCGGATGGCTTATGTTCGCACTAGTATTAATCGTCGGGGTTTTGGGAACGGCCTATTCAGTCCCTCCATTAAAATTTAAAAAGCACCATCTTGGCGCCGCATTTAGTATAACCTTGGTTCGTGGAGTATTGGTTAATATTCTTATGTTCTTGCACTTTCAATGGGAAATTGCGGAGACGCTTGAATTCCCAATATATATGGGGCCCCTGGTAATGTTTATGATTCTTTTTAGTATTGGAATTGCCTGGTTAAAGGACATACCAGATATCAAAGGAGACCGCAATCATGGAATAGAAACATTAGCTGTTAACCGCGGTTCTCGGTGGGTTTTTCGCGGGGCTATTTCTTTGGTGTCCTTTTCTTACTTAACCCTTGTTATCTGGGGTTTTATTGGGCTGCCGGGTTTTAATACAGTATTCTTGTCTTCTTTTCATTTTGTAGTATGGGTGTTGTTTTTATTGGGCTCGTTAAAAGCCAATCCTTTTATCAATAGGGACGTAAAAGTATTTTACCGATTTTATTGGGTCTTGTTTTTTGTTGAGTACCTTTTTTACCCACTTGGGCTTATACTTTAGTCAGGGGCGCAAATAAAAAAGAGGTCAATAATGACCTCTTGGTCTTTGACGGCTCCCCCATTTTTTCAATAGTTGCAACACANAACTCAACCCTGTAGTGAAACACTTATNTAATTTGATTTCATATAATTGCAATAGTACTGAATTTCATCTCTATTCGTCTAGAAGTTTGAAGTCCATCCTATGCTTAGNCTAAATCCAGGGAAATAACGGCTAAAAATTTCGTTGTCGGCCCCAAAAGATCGATAAGCCATAAAGTTTTCATCATTCAATAGGTTGCTGACTCGAACTTTTATGTCATTTTTTCTTTCTTTCCCGAATGACGAGGAAAAACTTGCGTTTAATGAATGAAAAGGCATGGAGTAAACATCGGGGAATAACCCCAAGCCAACAATACTTAGTGTAGGTCCTTTAACGTTGTAGTAGACTCCAAAATTAGATTCATTGTTTCTACTATAAAAAGATAGTCCAGAATTGATAACATAGGGGGATTGACCGGCCATTTGTCGGGTATTTATTACATTTTGACCATTGCGCTCATAGTCTTTTCTCGAGTTATATTCTACATCACTCATTCTTAAAGAAGAATTAATAAGAGTAATATTTCCATTGAAAAATGTATTCTTAAAGTATTTAGATACAATTTCTAATGAAGTATTCCATTCTATTTCGGTCCCTAACATCGTACCCCTGCCCACATTTCTAGGTTGAAATTCAGTACTAGTTTGCTGCTCAGCAATTCTGACCATTTCTATAGGATTCGAAAAGTCTTTGAAAAAACCGCTAATTGAAAACATTTGCCCGCGTTTCATAAATTTTTCCCACCTTAAATCAAGGTTGTTTATGTACGTCTCAACAAGATCTCCACTCCAAGCAGAATAGCTAAAAAAGCTCCCATTAAAAATTCTATTGGTAATTGGATCTGCAATTTGAGCAAATGAGAGTTCCTTAAACGAAGGTCTAGCAACGGTTCTTGAGCCAGAAAAACGTAGGTTCTGACTTTCGTTTAATGAGTATATTATATTGAGTGACGGGAAAAGGTCTAGGGCATTTAATACTAATTCATTTTCTAAGTTTTTTCCATTAATTTGATCGCCACTGGCAAAGGATTGATCCCTGCCCGTATGTCTTTGAATGAAGTGCTCTGCTCTTATTCCTATGATCCCTTTTAGTCTTATATTTAAAACAAATTCATTGGATATGTATGCTGCTAATACATTACTATTAGATGAGTATCTGTTAGGGTTTGGGTTATTATTTCCGGATTGATAATAAATTCGATTTGGTGAATTTGGGTATATATTTTGAGGTGCCAGCACTTGCTGAGGGTCTGCATTATTTCCCCAGCTTTGTGAACCAAAAAATTGCATATCAAAAAACAGTATTTCGTAGAATCTGGCTTTGAACGTGTTTGCCAAACCATATTTGAGTTTTGATGGCTCATTAAAGAGGGTGATTTTTTTTGTTACATTTAATTTCATTGGAATATTTATCTCTCTTAAGTATCTCCAAATCCTAGAAGGGTTACCGCCGGCACCAGCCATAAATGCAGTATCTCCTTCAAAAGTGAATGCCGTTTTCCTAATGTCGGGATCAGTNGAAATAGAGAGGTTTGGGGCGATTCGCCAATCTATTTCTATGTTCTTTTCCGGTTTAACAGTTGTCCCATTGATTAGTAAATTTGTTAAAGACCGCTGATTATATTCTAAATTATCTGAGGCTGCGATATATCCTGATTGCCCCACTGCTTCACCGTCATTGTCAATAATGAAATTACCAGCTCGACTAATTCCATTTTGCAGATGCATTAAAGTTACCCGAAGTTTGCTAAGGTTTGTTTTATAGGCAATTCCAGCAAGGGTGCCTAGTAAAACATTTTGTTCTCCAATAGACCCTTCTTGCGTCGTGGCATAGCGAAGGTTCAAAGAATCCGGATTATTGTAGCGTTGATATTCTCCGAAAAAAACATCATTATAATAGTTGTAATTGGATTTGTAAGACATAGAAAAAATATACCCCAGTTTTGGGATTTCTCCTTTGCCATTTACTTTATTCTTCCATTCCCATTGATTTCCTAATGAAATTCCGAGACTAAGATCCAAAAGGCTCGTCTGCTCCTGCGTCCCTAAATTTGGATCAAAACTTCTTACAAAGGAATTTACCTGTTCACCAGATGCTCCAGAAATGGGAGTTGGAATATTGTATCTTCTTGCAAGTTCTGGAAGTCTGCGGGTTCCATCATCAAAACCGAGAAAATCTGTTGAACCACCGTTGTAAGATAGAAACCTCGGGTTGAGATTCATAGAAGGATTGTAACTGGTGGAAGCGTCTATCTTGAAAATCTTTTTTTCCGGGAATGCTTTTGTTTCAATATTCAAAAGGCCTCCTGTAAAATCTGCAGGTTCATCAGCCGTAAAAGATTTTGTAACAATTATATTACTGATTAAATCTGTTGGAAAAATATCCATTTGTATCGTGTTTTTATCAGGATCAAGTCCCGGGATATCTAAACCGTTTAAAGTGGTTTTTGTGTAGCGGTCTCCAAGTCCACGTATATAAACGTATTTCCCTCCCTCGATTGAAACCCCAGTAATTCTTTTTGCGGCTTCAACAGCAGTTCCATCACCAATTTGTGAAATTTTCGCAGATGAAATTCCATCGATGATTCGTGTTGCCTTTTTCTTTAATGTAAGCAGCGCAGTTTCAGTATTTTTTGATACTTCTGCTACAATGACTACTTCGTCTAGCTTTAGGTTATCCTCAGAAACTAATTGTAGACTACCCGTTAAGTACGTTTCCCCTGAAACAACATTGATTCCATTGATTTTTAAGGTTTTATAGGTGAAATAACTTACTTCGATGTTATGTTCCCCTGGGGAAGCATTCAAAGAAAAAGCTCCATCTAAATCAGTCGCTGTGTTGGAAAGACAAGTTTGGCATATAACTGCAGCCCCAATTATAGTTTCCCCTGTTTCTTGGTCAATTACAATACCACGGATAAGACCATTTTGAGCAATAGAATAAAAAGAAGATAGAACGAGGAGAATAAAAAGTGAGATTTGTCGCATTTGGAAATTTTGAGCGGTATAAAATAATACCCCCCCTCAGAAATGCTCTGAGGGGGGGTGGTTATTTACTAACATTCAATAAATAACAACTAGGGGTTGATTAGGTGTTTAGGTTCACTTAATCACTCCNTATGAAGAAGCCCAAGTCCATGAGAAAACGCTAATGTCTGCCTTAGGAGTTTGCCCTGCAGTTACTCCTGCTGGTACAGTGCCATTCACATAATTATCCACTGTATCGACGTCCAAAACAATTCCTGTAAATGTAACAGCTGGAGCAGTAACTCTGTTGATTTGCTGTCCAGGCTCGATATCCATGATATAAATATCTTGCAAAGCAACTCTTGAATTTTCATCAACGTTAATCAAATCACCAGAATTGTTGTCTCCATTTGCAATGACATGGCCATTTTTAATTGTATGCCCTGCCTCATAACTTCCTTCTGGACCATCTAATTCAAAGCAGTGTCCGTCAGGGCTTATGATAACAAAATTATCAAGAGTACCTGCCCATGATTGATCTGTGTCAAAACCATCATCTCCAACATTCCATGAAACTACATTAGTTAAGTCAACAGTTCCACCAAAACATTCTAAACCATCATCTTGGTTTGCCACGACTTCGATATTTTCAATAACGGTTCCAGTTCCAACGCCACCCATGGTTAAACCATTAATTTCGTTTCCTGNCCCGATATTAGTTCCACCATGACGTATTGAAATGTATTGAAGTGTTCCTGAATTATCAGCATCATCAGTTCCTCCATAAAGACCATTAGCGTCTGATGTAGGAATACCTTCAATTTGAACCTCAGAGACATCTCCAGCACTATTAGATGCTGAGATTTTGGCATTCCCTAAGATTATAACACCTCCCCATAGACCATTAATGGTAGGATCTAAATTTGGACTCGCAAAATTTCCAGATGCAACATCATCAGGAGTTAACTCATCAGCAACTGATGTGAAAATAATTGGAGCTGAGGCCGTTCCCTGTGCCATTAATTTTGCTCCTCTTGCAACTACCAATGCGGTTGCATTTGCACCGGCTCCAGCTTCACCTTTGATGACTGTTCCAGGCTGAATGGTTAAGGTTGCTCCAGATTCAACTGAAACACGAGAACCCAATTGATAAGTTGTGTCAGAGTACCAAGTTGTATTTGAAGTTACATTCGAATTGACTACTACAAGTGCCGGACCAGGTGTGGGATCTACGGGATCTACTGGTTCAGTTGTATCGCATGAAGTCAATGCGAAGATTGATAAAGATAAAGTGAGAAAAATATTTCGTGCTTTCATTGTTGTTTTTTTTAGTTGTTATTTGGTTAAATGATAATCACTCTGCGAACCTAGATGGTTGACATTAAGAGAACATTATGTTAGAATTAACATTATGTTACAGTTATGTTAATAGAATGATAATTCGGAGTATGAAAATCTGTACCCTAAGTACTTTAAGCCTTATGGCTGTTAGATTTACAAAGACTTTACTGCTGACTTTGAACAATATAAGGTAAAGCTAACAGCCATAAGTTTTTTAGTATTTCAACTTCGAAAAGATGGCTTAATACTTCGAAAAGATGGCTTAATGAATAATGACAAAACTTATGTAAGCACCTTCAATTTTATGATTGAAGAATTGGATGCCAAGTTTGTTGCAGGAAAGGACTATTCCGAACTACGAGAAATTTTGAAGGGATATAAATATGAAATGAGTAAAGAATACCGTAAGCTACCGACTATTTCTGCGCTACAGATTTGCTTATGGCATTCATATCATGGATGCGTGTAGTCTTGGTCAGATTTCCACTTTGATCGTAAACTCGGATGAGAGCTAATTGACAATTTAAGAGATGAAACACTTTACCGATATATTTGCCATTATTCATTTGCCCTTTAACTGTAACATTAGTCATTCTGTCGATGCTTTGTGTTAGTTCAAATTCCCCATGACGAATGCCCCTTGAGTCGACATGATAAAAATTTCCAGATGGATCAATAACCTTTATGAGGTTGTCTGTAATTTGATAATACGATGTTTGTTCTGATGAGAAGTTAAGTGTGGTTGGATTTGAATAGTTTAATCTAGAAGTGAGGGATAAATCAGGTCTGTATTTTACAGGAATAGTCTGAGCATTTACCGCTAAAAAACTCGCACTAAATGTGGTTAAAAGTAAAAATAATATTGCCCTCATAGCTTTTAAAATTATGTTATAATTAACTCAAAGTTAACAAAAAATTAACATATATTAACATAAAGTTTACATTAAATTAACATTTGGGCTATTTATCTGTTTTAATTCAATAAAACAGTACAAGATTTCCACTTTTCGAAAAACAAATTTTTTTCAGTTAATACTGGCGGTTTCTTTAACAAAAATTAAGAATTTTGATTTTAGAGAGTTGCAACCACATTTTCATCCAGCGATTAAGGCTATTATGATGTCAACCAATGTTTTAAAAAGTAATAAATATAAAAAGGAGGTCAAAAATGACCTCCTGTCTAATANGGCTCCCCCTGTTATTCAAAGTTGCAGCATGAATAAAACAAAATGTATTTTTTATTCGTTACGATGTAACAAAGGACAAGAAGATTTGTCTATAAAAAAAATGATATGAGAAAATTATTTTTTGCATTTGCCATCCTTCTAACTCTAAACTCTTGTTCGACCTTTAAATCAGGATTAACTATTCCTGCCAATCAAACATTCTTATTAGGCGAATTTAATGACAAGAATTACACTGCTGAGTTAATCAACCGTTCAAATTTGACAGTTATAGTTAAGGCTGTAGATAAAAAGTCAGGAGAAGTAACTCAAAGTTTCGGATTAGCACCTAAAGGAAGAACTAAAGTATATATCAGCAAAGATGAAACTGTTTATTTTGAAAATGAAAATGGATCAGAAGTGAAGGTTGATGTGATCCTTAGCAAGGGTGTTGAAGGGATGAGATATATCGACAATAAATAAAAAAACCGCTACACTATAGTATAACGGTTTTATCATTATAAGTTGCTCCTCCTCTTGGGCTCGAACCAAGGACCCTCTGATTAACAGTCAGATGCTCTAACCAACTGAGCTAAGGAGGAATTTTTCTTTTAAGGGGTGCAATAATACGAATAGACTCATATTACTACAAGCTGCAAAGGTATATTTGTACCGATCATAAAAAAAATAAAAGAATATGAGCTTACTTGTTGTCGGTACTGTGGCGTTTGATGGTTTAGAAACTCCTTTTGGAGTTCGCGAATCCATACTTGGTGGATCAGCAACATACATTGGTATTTCTGCTGGCTATTTTGTAGATAAGGTAAATCTGGTTTCCGTAGTTGGGGGAGATTTCCCAGAGGCTGACATTGAATTACTGAAAGAAAAAAATATTGACATCGAGGGCCTTCAAATCATAAAGGAAGGAAAAACTTTTTTTTGGAAAGGGAAGTATCATAATGATATGAATAGTAGAGATACTCTAGAAACCCAGTTAAACGTTTTAGAAAGTTTTGATCCCCTTATCCCAGAGAATTATAAGGATTGTAAGTATTTAATGTTAGGGAATTTAGTCCCCTCGATACAATTAATGGTCTTAGAACAGTTAACACAAAGGCCAAAGTTAATTGTGATGGACACCATGAATCTTTGGATGGATGCAACGATGGATGATCTCAAGAAAATGTTAAAAAGAGTCGATCTATTGACAATTAATGATGAAGAGGCTAGACAGCTTTCTGAAGAAAATAATTTAATAGAGGCAGCAGAAAAAATCAAAACGATGGGGCCAAGCACCCTGATAATAAAAAAAGGAGAGCATGGGGCTTTGTTATTTGGCAAAGAGCAAGAAATCTTTTTCACTCCAGCTCTTCCGCTTCAAGAGGTATTAGACCCAACCGGAGCGGGAGATACATTTGCTGGTGGACTTATGGGATACCTATCTCAAACAGATGATATTTCTTTTTCCAATATAAAAAGAGCATTGGTTTACGCCTCGACAATGGCTTCTTTTTGCGTTCAAAAATTTGGCCCAGAAGGCTTAGAAGACTTGAGTACTGAAGTGATCGAAAGTCGAAAAAACGAACTTTTAAGCCTAACAGACTTAAGCTAAAATACTTCATGCGTGCTGATAGTTTTTTGTGGTTTGTAAGGTTATATAAAACTCGAAGTTTAGCATCCACGGATATTAAATCAGGCCGAGTGACTATTGACAATTTGGTTATTAAGTCAAGTCGAAATCTAAAAATAGGAGACACGATAAAAATTAAACATAAAGGCTATTATTCAAGATTTGTAGTTTTAGATTTCCCAAAATCTAGATTGGGAAATGCTCTTCTTGAAAACTTTATAAAAATCACAACACCTGATGAAGAATTGGAGAAGAAAAAAATACTGGATTTAGCTTTAAAAACTAACAATAATAAAGGATTAGGAAGGCCAACTAAGCGCGATAGGAGAGATTTAGAAGGTTGGTATTAATTGTTCACTTTCACCTTTATTTAACCTTTTCTTAACGATTTGGAAATAAAGGGTTCAATCTTTTGTGTTTTATTTGTGCGGTAACATCTAATAAACTAACTCAATAAGTTATGAAACTAAACTCGACGTTTTTAAAACAATTTACCCTTGGTGTTTTTGGGGCTTTAAGCTTTTCGGCTTTCGCGCAAACATCAGATCTCGATGCCATGAAAAAAATCGATTCATTATACACAGAGCTGGATGAAATTAAGATTATTTCATCTTTTGCTGTGGGCAGGAAAACACCTGTTGCGTTTTCAACTGTAGATAATAAAACCATTAACGAACAATTAGGCTCTCAAGAACTTCCTGAGGTCTTAAAAATGACCCCTGGAGTATACTCCACGAAACAAGGTGGTGGTGTCGGGGATGCGCGTATTAATGTTCGTGGGTTTGATCAACAAAACATTGCTGTTCTTATTAATGGAGTTCCTGTGAACGATATGGAAAATGGTAAAGTTTACTGGTCGAATTGGGCAGGCCTTGGAGATGCCGTTGAGTCGATTCAGGTGCAAAGAGGTTTAGGAGCCTCTAGATTAGCAATTAATGCTATTGGAGGAACCATGAATATGATTACAAAATCTACTTCTGCTCCGCAATCAACCTTTGCTGAGTTTTCTGCGACCGATTATGGGAAGTTTAAAACTTTAATAGGATATAATTCGGGAAGACTAGCTAATAATTCTGCTATATCCGTTGTACTATCAACAACGCAAGGTCGAGCATGGGCTGAGGGAACATATGTTAGAGCGTATTCGTATTTTTTCTCTTATTCTAAGGAGCTCGCCAAAAACCATCGTCTTGTATTTACAGGAATTGGCGCCCCTCAAGAACATGGGCAGAGAGATACAAAACTTACTCGAGATGATGTAGCACGCTATGGAGGAAGATATAATAAAGACCTTGGCTATATTACCGAGAACGGTTCATACAGAGAGTTAAGCTATGAAAACAATTATTATCATAAGCCACAATTTGCGTTAAATCACTATTGGGACATAGATAGTAAATCTAAATTAAGTACTTCAGCATATTTTTCTTTTGGCCATGGTGGTGGAACAGGAGATCTAGGAGACGGAGCTGAAAGGTTTGGAAACGGAGCTGGCGATAGGCAGGGTTATTATGATTTTGATGGCTTACGTTCAGCGAATCAAGCGTCATCGGATGGTTCTGCAACTGGAATCATAAGAAATTCAGTAAATAATCATAGCTGGGTGGGCGCATTATCAACATACAGTCTAGAGATTAATGATAATTTAAAGTTGATTTCAGGAATTGATGCACGTTTTTATGTTGGAGAGCATTTTAGAGAGGTGCGAGACTTGCTTGGTGCGCAATACTATAACGAGACGTTTAAATACGCCGTTGACTCTCGGCCTGCTGAGCAAAGAACTGTTGATGCCAATTCTACTTCATATTGGAACGTATTTGCTGAAACTCCTGCTTCAAACCGTATCGCCTATGATAATGATGGTAGAGTTGGATATGGCGGAGTATTTGCTCAATTGGAGTATTCAAAAGACAGATTATCTGCTTATGCAACTGGAAGCTTATCCTCAACATCTTACACAAGGGTTGACCGTTATAATTATTTAAACGTCGAGGATCAGACTTCAACTAATGCCACCTTACCAGGGTATAATGCTAAATTAGGGGCGAACTACAATATTGATGAAAACAATAATTTGTATATAAATGCGGGCCTCTATTCAAGAGCTCCATTCTTTACATTTGTTTTTCAAAACTATCAAAATACCCTCGCGACGAACCTAGTTAATGAGAGGGTTCAAGCTGTAGAATTAGGATACGGATACAAAACAGAGAGAACTTCTTTAAATGTAAATGCATATAATACAGTTTGGCTTGATAAAACTATTGAATCAGCTGAATTTACTGGACCGGATGGCAATGAAACTAGCGCTCTGATGAGTGGCTTGGGGGCGCACCATAGAGGCCTTGAAATGGAGCTTATGAGCAAAGCCACAGATAATATCTCCTTTGGAGCCATGGCATCTCTTGGTGATTGGACATGGACTGGCGATGGCGAATTCCAAATCGTCACAGATTTTGATCAATCAATAACGGCAACTGCAACCGCATATACTGACGGTTTAAGAGTTGGAGATGCGCCTCAAACTCAATTTGGAGGACGAGCTATTTGGCAATTTACCGATGCTATTGACTTTGGAGCAACATATATCTACAATGACAGATTATATGCTTCTTATGACCCCACAGATTATGAGAATGAAGCAGACAAGGTGCAACCGTTTCAATTGGACTCATATGGTCAGTTAGACCTTAGAGTCGGCTTTAAAACGGGAGATAAAGGGTATTTCCAAATTCATTGTTTTAATGCTCTTGATTATCAGGGTTTTATTGAGGCTGTAGACAATGGTTTGGGCACCGACATTCAAGAAGGGTGGACAAATACTGGAAGAAATTTTAGTTTTAGCTACAGATTAAAATTCTGAGAATTATAATTTCGAAATAAAAGGGGGCAAAATGCCCCCTTTTTTTGTTAAGAATCAAAAGAGACCATTAAGGAGTTTTTTTCAATAGACTCTCCTTCTTTTACATAAATGTTTTTTATCACTCCCGTGATTTGAGACTTTATAAGATTTTCCATTTTCATAGCCTCCAGGATTAAAATTGTATCCCCTTTTTTGACCTTATCACCATTGGAAAATTTGACACTTAAAATTAATCCAGGCATTGGTGCATAAAGTTCATTAACTTTTTTTTCATTTCCTGAATTCATGCCCAGCTTTTTAAGAAGTTGATCTAAATCTGTTTGGGAATTAACGATATATTTTTCTCCATTAATCCACCAGGAACTGGTTTTTAAGTTTGATTTCGATTTAATTAAGAATACCTGAAGGTGTTTGGGCCCGGACTGGATTCGATATTCGGAATCTTTAATATGTGTTATTTCTATTTTTTCAGATAGTTTTATCTGATTCAATATTTTTTTATTTACGAAGTGCTTCATTTTATTGCCGAAGTTAAGAAGGCATTGTACCTTCGCCGCACTTTTAATTATGATAATACAAATACTTCAATTTATTCTCGGCTTATCCTTATTGATCGTACTTCATGAATTAGGCCACTTTATCCCTGCAATTGCTTTTAAAACGCGAGTAGAAAAATTTTATCTTTTTTTCGACCCATGGTTTTCTCTGGTAAAAACTAAAATTCGAGGAACAGAAGTCGGTATTGGCTGGTTGCCTCTTGGAGGGTATGTTAAGATTTCAGGAATGGTAGATGAGTCTATGGATAAGGACCAAATGTCTAAGCCTCCAAAACCCTATGAGTTCAGATCAAAACCCGCTTGGCAAAGATTAATTATTCTCTCAGGCGGTGTTACAGTGAATTTCATTGTAGCCATAATGATTTATTCAGGAATGATGGCATATTATGGTGACACATATGTTTCAAATGACAGTTTAAAAGATGGTATTTGGGTTAATCAGTTAGGACAAGATCTAGGTTTAAAGACAGGAGATAGAATTATCTCAATCGATGGTAACGAAATAGAACGATTTTCTGAAATTAGTATTGAAATGCTTCTCGGGGCGGGCTCTGAAATGCAAGTAAATAGAAATAATGAGATAATAAATATTCCCATAACTAGCGAATTTGTGGTGGATGCAATTAAATCGAAGTCTCCATGGATGACCCCTAGAATCCCTTATTTTGTGAAAGGCTTTACAGATGACTCTCCAGCTGAAATTGCTGGTTTAGTTCCGGGAGATAAAATTATTTCTTTCAATGGTGCAAGCATGCTCTATTTTGATCAGTATATACAAGAAATTCCCAAGTATGCCAATAAAGAAATAACTCTGGGGGTGCTAAGATCTGATAGTGTGTTGTTTTTTAATTTTACTGTGGCTGAAAATGGACAAATGGGTGTTTATTACAAGAACGATTTGTCTCAGATATTTCCTTTAAAAACAATAAAATATAGCGGCTTTGGTGCAGTTAAGCAGGGCTGGAAAGAAGCGGTTTCAAAATTGAGTTTTTATGCGCGTCAGTTAAAGTTGATTGCTCAGCCTAAAACTGAAGCCTATAAGGAGGCAGGTGGTTTTATAACGATTTTTCAGCAATACCCATCAGATTGGGATTGGCAATATTTTTGGGGTTTCACCGCATTTTTAAGTATCGCTTTAGGTTTTTTAAACATTTTACCGATTCCAGCGCTTGATGGCGGTCATATAGTTTTTGTAATTATTGAGATGATTACGGGAAAGGCACCACCAACTAAGGTTATGGAAGTGGCTCAGATGGTAGGGTTTATTCTTTTACTAAGCTTATTCATATTGGTTAATGGAAATGACGTTTATAAATTATTTCAATAGATTAATTATCCTAAACCTACGTCAAGACACATCATTATTATAAATCCAGCGATAAAGCCCAACGCTGCAACATCTGTATACTTGTCACGTTGAGTTTCGGGAATAACCTCTTCAATGACAACATATATCATGGCTCCTGCCGCAAATGCTAGTGCAAAGGGCAATAAGGGCTGCATATAAAATACAGCTACAGCCCCTGCCACTCCTGCTACAGGTTCAACTATGGCACTAAGCTGACCAAACCAAAAACTTCTAAACCTTGACACTCCCTTTCGTCGTAAAGGAAAGCTAACTGCAACTCCTTCTGGAAAATTTTGAATCCCAATACCTATGGCTAGTGCAATGGCTGCTCCGAGAGTAGCCCCATCAATTCCTGCAGCAAAGGCCCCGAATGCAACACCTACTGCAAGTCCTTCAGGGATATTGTGAATTGTTATCGCTAAGACAAGTAAGGTTGTAGATTTCCAGTCTGTTTTTACACCCTCTGCTTCACTTTTGTTGAAATTAATGTGAAGGTGAGGAATGAGTTTATCTAATCCAAAAAGAAACATTGCACCGGAGAAAAATCCTATTGCTGGCGGAAGCCACGGAATATAGCCTAAGCTTTCAGACATTTCAATAGATGGAGCTAGAAGACTCCAATAGCTTGCAGCAATCATGACTCCTCCTGTAAAACCTAGCATTCCATCAAGCCATTTTCGGGGCATTTCTTTGAATAAAAAAACTAAAGCAGCTCCGCATGCAGTTAAAAGCCAGGTAAATGTTGTTGCCATTAGGGCAGCGAGTACAGGATTTTCTAGAGCAAACTCTTTCATTTTTTTTATTGAAATTTTATGCAAGTTAGTCATTCCTAACTTTTTATCATAACTTCAACAAATTGATATGGTAAGAACTCACTTAGGCCTATTATATTTGTGATCTATGCCTGCCAATTTTAAACTAAACCGAAATAATAAAATATATTTCGCGAGTGATTTACATTTAGGAGCTTATGAAATAAGGGATTCTCATGAAAAAGAACGCAAATTTTGTAATTGGCTAAATAAAATATCTATTGACGCTCAAGCGATATACATTGTTGGGGATCTTTTTGATTTTTGGTTTGAGTATAAGAAGGTAGTTCCAAAAGGGTTTACTAGGGTTTTGGGGAAGTTAGCAGAAATGTCAGATCAAGGAATCAAGATTTATTTTTTACCAGGTAATCATGATTTGTGGGTTAAAGATTATTTAGTTCGTGAAGTGGGTTTTGAGATTATTCATGGCCCTGCAATTCACTCTTGGAACGGTCATAAGTTTTATATTGCTCATGGTGATGGATTGGGCCCTGGAGATAGTAGCTATAAATTTTTAAAGAGGATTTTTCTTTTCAAAACCTTTCACTGGGCATTCAGAATTTTGCACCCAGATCTTGGAGTCAAATTGGCATCATGGCTATCCAAAAGTTCACGCTTGCGTTCTGGCGAAAAGGACCTGATAGAACTACCCAAAGAAAAGGAGCCACTTTTTCAATTCGCAATTCAGGAGTCAGATAAAATAGATATTGATACATGGATTTTTGGACATCGCCATTTACCTATGACAGAAAAACTTCCGAATGGAAAGAATTTTATAAATCTAGGTGATTGGATATATCACTTTACTTGGGCATCATTCTCTGAAAAAACAGGAACAATTCTAAGGAGCGAAAACGAATATGAACAGAAAGGGTTAGGTAAAAATTGATTATGTAAAATCAATTTATTATTTACTCTCTTCAAATCTTCTTTCCACCTCATCCCAATTAACAACTTCAAAGAAAGCATTAATATAGTCAGGTCTTCGGTTTTGATATTTCAAATAATAGGCATGTTCCCAGACATCTAACCCCAAGATAGGGACACCTCCACATCCAACATTTGGCATAAGAGGATTATCTTGATTAGCAGTACTACAAACTTCTAATTTTCCACCTGGATGGACACAAAGCCAAGCCCACCCTGAGCCAAATCTAGTTGCAGCAGCTTTTGAGAATTCTTCTTTGAACCCATCTAAGGAGCCAAATGTATTATTAATGGCTGAAGCCATTTCCCCAGACGGCTTACCACCGCCATTTGGGCTTAATATTGTCCAGAATAATGAGTGATTAAAATGTCCTCCCCCGTTGTTTCTTATTGCCGGAGTATCTGTATTTTCTTTTATCAATTCTTCTATGGTTTTTTCAGATAAGTCTCCACCTTCTAGGGCAGCATTTACCTTATTAATGTATGCTTGGTGGTGCTTAGAATGATGAATTTCCATTGTTAATGCGTCTATATGTGGCTCAAGCGCACTGTAGGCAAAAGGAAGATTTGGAAGCGTAAACATTTTAATATAATTTTTTAAGATTATTGTTTTATAAAGGTACAAAACCATCAGTTAGCATGGCTATCTTTAAGGGATGGGGGGGCTACAAATTCGTAAAGAACCAATTTCAATTTTTAGCGCAAGCGCTGGAGCTGGAAAAACTTTTAGACTTGTAGCAGAATACCTTTCGGTAGCTCTTTGTAATGTTAATGAACCACATAAATTTCGTGAAATTTTGGCTTTAACATTTACAAACAAGGCTGCGAATGAAATGAAACAGAAAATACTTGAAGCCCTAAAAGAGTTTTCAAATAAAGATAGATCAGGTAAATCCAAAGGAATTGGAGAAACAGTTTGTTCTATTTTAAATATTTCGACTTCAGAGTTAGAGTATAGGTCTCGCTTGGTTATTGAGGAGATGCTTCATGATTATGGTTCGATAGCAATAGGAACAATAGATCAATTCACACACCGGTTGGTAAGAACTTTCTCATTGGAACTGGGACTTCCCGGAAGATTTGATGTTGAAATCGAAAGTGATCTTATTTTAGAAACAGCAATATATAATTTGATTCAGGATGTTGGGCTGAATCATTCTTTAAGTGAATTATTAGTTGATTTTGCAAAGTCAAATGTCGAGAATGAAAAAAACACAGACATATTTCCGGCCTTGTTAAAAATATCATATCAATTAACCAAAGAAACCGCCATTGATCCGATGAAAAGCATGGAGGAATGGTCATTGGATAAGCATCTATCGTTTCAAAAGATACTCACCTCTCTGGAGAGAAGTTATATTAAAATCGCAAGAGAGCATTCAAACGAAATAATTAAGCTTTTAAAACAAATCCCCAATGAAAAAATGTATCATAATGATTGGTGGGAAAGTATTATCAAACGCTTAAAATTAAAAGATCCTTTAGGTTGGGCCCCAAGCAAGAGTTTAAGTGCTATTGGAAAAAATCCAGACCGGTTGCTTAAAAAAGAATATCTATCAGAAAAAAAGGAATATTCAATTCTTATTGGCCAAATTATAGAGCAACTAAATCAAGTTTCGTTGCTGGCCGCAAAAGCTATTTTATTAGATGAAGTCAGAAAAAATGATAGATCTTCATCAGTATTGACAGAGATATCAAAAAAATTAGAATTGATATTTGATCAATTAAATATTCAACCAATTTGGAAGTTCAATGGTTTGATTAATGACGAGATAAACAAGGCGCCTGCATCATATATTTTTGAAAGAATCGGTGATAGATATAAACATTTTTTCATAGATGAAGCTCAAGATACTTCTGAATTACAATGGGAAAACTTATGGCCCCTTTTAGAAAATTCGACATCAGATCAAACCCTGGGTGGAACTGTAATGATTGTGGGAGATGCTAAGCAATCAATATATCGTTGGAGAGGGTCTCGTGCCGAAAAATTTTTAAGCTTAATGGAGCATTGCGGGAGAAATGACTCACCTAGCTTGAACTTGCCCTCTTTGAAAGGTCGAACTGAGCATATTCGCTTGAATGAAAATTGGCGAAGCGCTAAGAGTATTGTAGAGTTTAACAATGATCTTTTTTCATCCATTTTAGAGGCTAAGGATTTTTCAAATGATCTCTACAAAAACACATACAAAGACTCTACACAAATCCCGAGGCGTTTAAAAGAAGGTCGAATTCATTTAAGACTTCTAGAAAATGATCATTCAATTATTGAACTAAATGCATTAGATATGCTGGTTAAAGATATTAGATCAGCTCAAGATCGGGAATGGTGCTTAAGTGACATGGCAATTTTGGTAAGAACAAAAAAACAAGGCATGGAAGTAGCTAATCATTTAGCTAAGGAGTCGATTAACATAATCTCTCCAGAGCTTCTTTCTCTCGCTTCTTCAAGGTATGTTTTGACAATGGTTTCATTAATGGAATGGATGATTTATCCAGATGAAAAATCTCGACAATGGGAATTGATTTTGAGATTATTTGAGGCAGGTATTTGGAAAGCAAACGAGGATGAGCTTCATTATCAAGGGCAAATCATATCAGATAATCATCCAGATAACTTTAAACAATTAATTAAAGAAATTCTCCCAAATTTTCACATGAAAATAGCATCTCAGCTCAATTTATATGAACTCGCAGAGTACATGCTAAGGGCAATTGGAGTTGCAAAAAAAGCAGATCCGTTTATTATTTCCTTTTTGGATAAAACACATGAATTCTCCTTTAAAAAAGGAAACTACTTGCAAGAATTTTTGATAGAATTTAAAAAGAAGAAAAAAGATTGGAGTATATCTTCTCCTGATATAGTAGATGCAATAAATGTCATGACGATTCATAAATCAAAAGGTTTAGAATTTCCTATTGTATTCGTTCCATTTGTTTCTTTCCCTTCAAAAAATGATGAAAAGAATTGGTTTGAATTAAATTATAATTCTGTTTTTGAGTTAAATTCTGAACATCCACCAAGAACTTTACTTTCTCTTAAGTCTTTTAAAGGAAGGGCTCAACCCTTAAAAGCTTCAATTAGCCAAATTTATCCAGACTATGTGAATAGATCCTCTGAATCACAAGATGAGCAAATTTTTGATGATATAAATCTATTATATGTTGCTTTTACCAGGCCTCAAGAAAGTCTAACAATATACTTAGACAAATCAGTTTATGGTAAAATGATATTTAATGAGCTCTCTAGAAAATATGAGTTTATAAATGGAGAGTTAATTATTGGCAATTATCGATCTACAGAAATAGGAACAAATGAAAAGGGAGAAGATTCGTTTTTTGTAAAATTGAATAAGTGCTTTTCTTCAGATTGGACGGAAACGGTAAAAATATTTTCTAATTCTCAATCTGGACGAGAGCAACGTATGGGAAACTCTATACATCGTGTTCTAGAGAGGGTACGTGTGCCAGGGGATATGCCAAAGGCAATGGATATGGCGAATCAGGAATTTCAATGGTCAAAAGAGGAGTATAATTTTATTTCTAAAAAAATAAATTCAGTTTTAGATGATTCAAGGTTAAGTATGCTTTTTAATGCTGAAGAGATTTATTCTGAGAGGCCATTAATTGTTCCTGGCCAAGGAATTTATCGCCCAGACCGTTTAGTTAAGTGTAAAAATGGGTCGTGGGTTGTTGTTGATTATAAAACAGGAGAACAAAAGAAGGAACATCAAAAGAAAATTAATAATTATGCCATAGGGATAGGGTCAGTAATTGGTGTACAGCCACAAACAATACTGCTTTATATTGGTGATAAAATCGTAATACATGAAAACTAAGGAAGAATTTTATTTAGAGCTTCAGGAAGAGCTTGATCAGTTGAGAGCTGAAGGCCTTTTTAAAACGGAAAGGGTAATTTCATCTTCTCAAGGATCAAAAATTGAATTAAATGATGGTAATAAAGTTTTAAACTTTTGCTCTAACAATTATCTCGGTTTAAGCAGTCATTCGACCTTGCTAAATGCCGCAAAAAATGCCCTAAATTCTCATGGTTTTGGGATGAGTTCAGTACGATTTATTTGCGGAACTCAAGACATTCATAGGGATCTTGAATTAAAATTAGCAGAATTTTTACACACTGAGGATACAATTTTATATGCTGCAGCTTTTGATGCCAATGGAGGTGTTTTTGAACCGCTACTTGGAAAAAACGATGCTATTATTAGTGATAGTTTAAATCATGCTTCTATAATTGATGGTATAAGGTTGTGTAAGTCTATGCGTTTTAGGTATAAAAATAACGATATGCTAGATTTAGAAAATCAACTGATTGAAGCGGATAAATCTGGTGCAGAGACAAAACTAATAGTAACTGATGGAGTTTTTTCTATGGATGGTTATGTTGCTCAGTTAGATAAAATTTGTGATTTGGCAGAAAAATACAATTCTTTAGTTTTAGTTGATGAATGTCACGCTACTGGGTTGATCGGCAAAACAGGTCGAGGGACTATAGAATTAAAGAATGTTTTGGGAAGGGTAGATATAATTACGGGAACTTTGGGCAAGGCACTCGGAGGAGCTATGGGTGGTTTCACCACTGGAAGAAAGGAGCTTATTCAAATATTAAGACAAAAATCAAGACCCTACTTATTTAGTAATTCTCTTGCGCCATCAATTGTTGGTGCTTCGATTGCAGTTTTAGATTTATTGAGTAAGTCTACTTCATTAAGAGATAAGCTTCATAAAAATATAACTTATTTTAAGGAAAGAATTAAGACTGCGGGTTTCAAAATTAAAGATGGAGACTCGGCTATTGTTCCAGTAATGCTTTATGAAGCTGAGTTATCGCAAAAATTTGCAGAAGAGCTTCTTAAAAAAGGCATTTACGTAATAGGGTTCTTCTACCCAGTAGTGCCTAAAGGCCAGGCCCGAATTAGGGTTCAACTGAGTGCTGAGCATGAGCGGGAGGATATAGACTTATGTATTAACGCCTTTATTGAAGTTGGAAAAAAACTAAATGTTATTTAATTATGCTTTAGTAAATACTCTAAAATCATTTGGTCCCAAGGTCAGCGTACCATTTTTTTTCAAGGTTATGTTATCTCCTGTAAACCAATTCTTAAATTTTCCTTTGACAGAATTTTTGTAATTAATTTCTATTTGCTCATCACTGAAATTGATAAAAACAACAACCTTATTGCTCCCTTTCGATCTATAAAAAGCATAAACGGAGTTGTTTTCAACTAAAATTCGGTCTTGCGTGCCCCCCCAATTACCATTAGCAAGAGAATTTTGGCTTCTTTTCAGGCTTAGGGCTTTTGAGTAAAATTTTTCCTGAGATGGAGTCTCCCAACTGATTGTATCTCTTGAAAAAAACCTTAAACTTTTATCTAGTCCAACTTCTTGACCCGAGTACATTAGAGGCATGCTATTTAACATTGTACAACACAGTATAAATGCTGGATGTGCATTATCTCCAATTCTGCTCTTTACCGTTCCATTCCAAGAATTTTCATCATGGTTATCAATGAAATACATTCGATATCCATCTTGAGGAAAAGAAGTCCTTTGCTTTTCAAGATAGTCATCTAATAATTTTACACTTTCCATATCCCCTGCAACCTTGTTTAAAAGATGATGAAACTCCCAACCATAGGTCATGTCAAAGCCAGAATTGTGTAAAGGGAGATGTTCGGATTCAGCCAGCATAAAGAGTTCTTTTTTAACACCTCTTAGAAATAAAATGGTCTCTTCCCAAAATTCATCAGATTGTCCCCCTGCCATATCACATCGGAAACCGTCAATATCAAATTCTTCAAGCCACCAGAGCATTTCTTGCCTCATTTCTTCTTGCATAGCGGGGTTGTCATAATCAAGCTCTGCAACATCGGTCCAATCTGTTGGATTATTATGATCATCGAGCCCATTTGATATGATTCCTGTTTGTGGATCTCTAAAATAAAAATCAGGAGACTCGCTCATCCAGTGGTGATCCCACGATGTGTGGTTAGGTACCCAGTCTAGAATTACTCGTATTCCAAGATTATGAGAAGTTTTGACTAATTCCAAAAAGTCTTCCTTTGATCCAAATTCAGGGTTTATGGCAGAATAATCACTGATGGAATAATATGATCCCAAAATTCCTTTTCGCTTTATTTTTCCGATAGGCTGAATTGGCATGAGCCACAGTATATCTACCCCCAATTCTTTTAATCTTGGAAGATGTTTTTCAAAGGCATTAAATGTTCCTTCCGGAGTGTATTGTCTTATGTTAACTTCATAAATATTGGAATGCTTGGACCATTCAGGATGAAAGGGGTGGTGGCTAGAGTCATTCACAATAGCAGCTTGATTACAAGCAAATGAGTTTAATACGATTATTAATAATGCTATTTTTTTCATTGAGATTGAATTCTAGGTTAAAAGATAAACGAAGCCAAAGGCAGGAACCGTTACTTGGCTAATGCCTAAATTACCATTACCAGCAATTACTCGGGCTTTGGAATCTATTTTTATTGTGAAAGGCAAATTACTGTTGTTCAAAATAATATCAATATGTTCATTTAAATAGCTTCTTTTGATATTAATTACGCTTTTATTTAGACTTATAATTTCTGTATTGCCATAGTTTAAAGCCATATGTTTTCTTCTTGCCTGAACAATTTGACGAACTAAAATTTTAAGATTCATCTCTTCAGGGCTGTATCCGTCAAATTTCATCATTCTTCGGTTATCGGGATCGTTTGCTCCAGGCATTCCAAACTCATCGCCATAGTAAATTATGGGGACACCAGGAATAGCATGATTAAATGCATGGAGTAAAGCAAGTTTAGAATAAGCGTATGGGGTAGTTTTAGTTCCAATTTGTCTCACATACCCAGCTAATTTCGTGTCTTCATTGGGACTCACCTCTTTACTAGCCAATGAAATAAATCGTGGCTTGTCTTGATTTCCAGAAATATTACCCATCAGGTGATGATATCCATATTTGTTCAGACTATTGATCAGTGTCTCTTTTAATTTTTCAGAGTCGTTATCAAAGCCTGCAAAAAAATTTACAGCGGCGTCATAAAGATTAAAGTCAAATTGTGCATCGAGAAGCCCAGGTCCTAAATAACTAGATATTAGATCAGGACTTCCATAGGTCTCGCCAATTTGAAATACTCTTTTATTTTTTTTCTTGCTTATCTGATTTTTAATTTTTTTTGATAAAGTTCTCCAAAACAAGATGTCAACATGCTTTGTTGCATCATGCCTAAATCCGTCAAAGCCATAGTCTTTTAGCCAAATAATGGCTGAGTCTGTCATCGGATTAACAACATCTGGCCTTCTTAAATCGAGCGTAGGCAAATGGTTGTCAAACCAAGTTGTTAAGCGATGAGAGTCCCACTTTTCTGTATTTGTACTTCCGTCTTTAAAGTATAATTCTGTTGCCCAATCAGGGTTATTCTTAAATACAGGATGTTCAAGGTGTACATGATTTGCAACATAGTCAAGTAAAACATTTAAATCTCGACTATGAGCCGTTTCGATTAAATTTGAAATAGATTCTTTAGAGGCCAGGCGATTATCGGGAAGGGTAGAGCTAATTGGCCAATACCCATGATAACCTGAAAACTTTGTCTTAACTCCCCCTTTATCCCATAAACCCCAAGCGCCTTTTGGGTTTTTGGTTATTGGAGATAGCCAAACGGTATTAAAACCAAAGTCTTCAAAATAATCATTGTCAATCATTTTATTTATTCCCTCCAAGTCTCCCCCTAAATAATCAGCTAAAGGCAAAACATCATTTTGCTTTAATGGCATATCATTTGAAAAATTTCCATTTGCAAACCTGTCTACCATAAGGAAATACAAAGTAGCAGCTTCCCAATCTTGTCGATTGAGCTCATTAACAGATTTAATAACATCATCTTGACTAAAAGGGATAAGCAAATCATTACTAATTTGACTTCCATTATCTGAGTATATGTGAAGGTGATTTCTGACGTTCCAAAGTGATTTTTTGGGAAGTTGAATCCAGAACTTACCATCATTTTGATGTGTAATTAGCTCTTTTGAAATTAATGATGTATTCCAGAATGCGTAAAGAGTTTGATTCTTTGGAAGACTGTCAATAATAACGCAGGGTTTCGAAAACCCCTTGAAGTTTCGAACGCCAATATCGAAGACCCTTAATGGGTCAGACTCTTCTCCAGGTGGATTAACAACTAACTTATGATTATAACTGCCGGAACCATTTTTAACTAGTTGATATGGACTGGTATTATCAATTCTTTCGTTCCCATTTACTTGGAATTTAAATTCATAAATTCCCGGGGAAAGGTTTAAGTCATAAGTGAAATCTTGTTTATCTGATGACAAGGAATTATTTTTTGGTCTCATCAGGTTTGAACCTCGTTTCCAATTATTGAAACTCCCAAAAATATATACTGAATCGCCTGAATTCCCCTTATATTCAATTTGAATAGTCTCAAAATATTTTTGCTTGATTAAAATGGAGATATCTCTATCGCCGGTATTAAATTTAGCTAAATCTAGAGGCCGACTCATTTTCCCTGTTATTCTGTATATTGAGGAGTCTTTCTGAAAAGTTGAATACAACCCCTTGGGCCACCTTACGTTTTTTATTCTTGAAATTGAGAAATCATCGATAAAAAACTTACTGGTTTCAGCATTCAGCTCAAATGGTCTATATCCAAGGCTATTTCCGTCAACATAGCTATTTTTAGTTTTGCTATTCGAACAAGACAAGGAAATAAAAATGGTGAAAACAATATAAAAGATTTTTTTCATTTCACTAATGGAGATTTTAATTCGAAGACACTATAAATATCATTACAATTTTACAACTTTTGAATAAACTTCTTTAAAAGTTGAAGAAATGAAATTCTATGTTTCGGGTATCTATACTCGACTATCGAAAATTTGATCAACTTCTAGGGTGTGATCTTTTCCATAGACATTGAAATTAATTTTATTTCCTTGGATATTTTCAATGGAAAACCCATTTGCATCTATGATAATCTTCAATATCGACTTTCTCCATCGAATATGAAATGATAGTTTTTCCCACTGATCTGGCAATTTTGGTTCAAAGCATAACATTTCTCCATTAATTTTCATTCCACCAAAACCATAAACGATGGCCATCCACGTTCCTCCCATCGCAGTTATATGAAGTCCCTCATGAACTTCATTGTTGTAATCATCAAGATCAAGACGTGCTGTTCTTAGATACAGTTGATAAGCTTTTTCTTTATAATCAAGACGGCTTGCAAGTATACTATGGATACTCGGGCTCAAGGAGCTTTCATGTACCGTCAGAGGTTCATAAAAATCAAAATTTTTCTTCAAGACGTTCATAGGGGTTTGGTCTTCAAAGAAAAACATACCTTGAAGTGTATCTGCTTGTTTAATATATGGAGATCGTAGAATTCGATCCCAACTCCAATTCTGATTTATGGGCCTTTGATCATTGGGAATTTCAGCGGCGGGAGTAATGTCTTTATCCAAAAACCCATCTTGCTGAAGAAAAATATTATAGCTTTCACTGTAGGGTATAAAAATATTTTCTTGTATTGCTTTCCAATTTTCTAGCTCTTTATTTTTCAGGTTTGTTTTACTGATAATTCTTTTACAGGAGTGACTTTTTTTATTTTTTAATGTGTCGATAGAATCAATACCATACTTCAAGCACCAAGAAGCCATAAAATTGGTGAAATAGTTATTGTTCACATTATTTTCATATTCATTTGGGCCAGTGACCCCTAAAATGACATATTTTTCTTTTTCATCGCTCCAGTTAACTCTTTGAGCCCAGAATCTTGCAACGGCAATAATAACCTCAAGACCACCTTCTTCTAAATAGTTATAGTCTTGGGTATGTCGTATGTAATTGTATATCGCATAAACAATTGCGGCATTCCTATGAATTTCTTCAAAAGTAATTTCCCACTCATTATGACACTCCTCACCATTCATAGTCACCATAGGGAATAAGGCAGCGCCATTTTTAAATCCTAACTTTTCTGCATTTTCTATAGCCTTATCGAGTTGATTATATCGATATACCAATAGGTTTTTAGAAATTTCAGGATCTGCAGAGGCAAGGTAAAAAGGAAGACAATAAGCTTCTGTATCCCAGTATGTAGATCCCCCGTATTTTTCACCGGTAAAACCTTTGGGTCCAATGTTCAGCCTAGGATCAACACCTGTAAAGGTTTGTAATAATTGAAAAATATTGAAACGAATGGCTTGCTGGGCCTTTGGGTCTCCATTGATTTTAATATCCGCATACTTCCACTTTTCTAGCCATTTATTTTTATGTTCGTTTATCAGAAACTGATAACCAGTATTCGCGGCGTATTCAGCTCTTTTTTTTGCATAATTGCCTATATTTTTTTTTATGTTTTGTGAACTGACTACTGAAACATATTTGTATAAAATATATTTTTTATGACCTTTTGCTGAAATATTATAGCAAGTTTTTACTTTGTTATTAGCTTCATCAGGTACCCCTTTGACTCCCTCTAAACGACACTCCATGGAAGCGCACACATGGAAATCTGATTTTTTTGTTTTATTCTGAATGAATGCACGTTCTTCATTAGCGCCTTGTTTAATAGGCTCCCAAAATGTTTCATCCCAATTCGAATCTGAGTTTTTGATATTAAAGTCTAAAAAAGGCTCTATATCTATTATGCCATTTTTGTCTATCTCAATTTGGTAACGCATAACCGCAAGATCATCTTGTGCGATACTTAAAAAACGTTCAGCATGCACAGTAACATTAATGCCACTTTTCATAATTACCTGAAATTCTCTTTTGAGAATTCCTTGCTGCATATCAAGTTCTCGTTTAAAAGAATTGACATTGACTTTATTGAGATCTAGGACTTCTCCATCAATTAAGAGATGTAATCCTGAAAAATTGACTGAGTTTAGAACTTTAGCAAAGTATTCAGGATATCCATTTTTCCACCATCCTACTTTCGTTTTATCTGGATAATATACCCCTCCAATATATGATCCGAGTAGATGCTTACCGCTAAAACCTTCTTCATTATTTGCTCTCTGACCCATTCTTCCATTTCCAAGAGAAAAGACGCTTTCTGAAATGATTTGGTGATTTGAGTCCCAATGGGATTCAATTATTTTCCATTCGTGAATATCAATATTTGGCCTCATTAGGTTTTGGGTTTCTTATCGGCTAGATCATTAATTAAGGCAGAAATATCTGAAATTTCATTTAAAGAATTTACTTTTTTGTGAGCTCCAATTAGGTTTCCTTTATTTTCAACGGCTATGCAATACATTCCGGCATTTAAGGCTGCTTGGATACCAGATTGAGCATCTTCAAAAACAAGACATTTTTCTTTGGGAACACCCAATAATGATGAGGCTTTTAGAAAAACCTCAGGGTTAGGTTTTGAAATAGAAACTAAATTTCCATCAACAATCTCATCGAACAAATCGAATAATTCTAATTTTTTCAAAATTGGTATTGCATTTTTAGAGGAAGAGCCTAAGGCAATTTTGTAACCATTCTTTCCAAATGTTTCAATCAAATGGTAAACTCCGGGAAGAAGATCTTTTGAAGAGATTTTGGATATAAGATTCAGGTATATTTTATTTTTATAGTCTAATAATTCTTGCTTTTTATCCAGACTAATTTCCAAATCACCCCATTGAAGGATTTTTTCTAATGAATTGGCCCTTGAAACGCCTTTTAAATCTTCGTTTTGATCTTCAGCGAAAGGTACATTTAGTTTTTTAGCGACTAGTGACCATGCTTTGAAATGATGTTTTGCAGTATCTACGACTACACCATCTAAATCAAAAATTATCGCTTTTATCAATTGTTTAGTTCTTTAGAAAGAATATCAAGCGTTTTTAAATGATATTGCACTAATAGATTGACGGGCTTAGCTTGAGTTCTTCCGTATGAGAGATTAAGCCGCTCACACTCCTCTTTTAATAACGGCTCAAAAGCTTTTGCGACGGAGCCTACAAAATTCACAGGAACACCAATTTTCGCTTCTTCGAAACACATCACGTGGATTTCTAAGAATTTTCTAAAGCCATCTCGCACAATTTTTTGAATATAGGTATTTTCAGAATGATTTCCAGCGAATCGGGAAAAGGAAGCTAGATAAACATTGGCATGCTCACGATGGTAAACATTTTCTAATATTTCCTTTTTAGATGTTTTGAAAGATTCATTGAAATCATCAATTAAACTTTTAGGCATCAATTTATACATCCAGTCTGCGCATAGCTTTTTCCCAATCGAACATGCAGACCCTTCATCTCCAAGTATGTATGCGAGAGCTGGAACTTTTTCAGTTAATTTATTACCATCAAAATAACAAGAGTTTGAACCTGTCCCAAGTATGCATACTATATGAGGCTCTTCATTATAGGTTGCAAACGCCGCAGCCTTTAAGTCGTGATCAACTCTGACCATTGCATTCTGAAAGACAGAGGTCAAACCGTGGAAAACAATTTTGTTCAATGATTCCGAACTACACCCTGCACCATAGAACCAAACTTGGTCTACACTTTCTTTAATTTGACGAATTTCAGGATGCTTTAGTAATGTTTGACTTATAAAATTTGCAGAATGAAAGTATGGGTTAAAGCCCATGATAGACCATCGGTCTATCTCGGCACCGGAATTATCAAGACAAACCCAATCCGCTTTAGTTGAGCCGCTTTCAATAATTAAAATCATAGCGGGGTAATTATAAATTCACAAAATGCTCCGTAATGTCTGCCATTCTTGCAGAGTAGCCGGCTTCATTATCATACCATCCCATGATTTTAACTAAGTTTTCATTTGCTGAGGTAATACCTGAGTCAAAAATACACGAATGAGTGTTCCCAACAATGTCTGATGAAACAATAAGGTCTTCTGTATACTGCATCACTCCTTTTAAATAAGTTTCTGCAGCAGTTTTCATTGCGACATTCACCTCTTCTTTTGTAACGTTTTTATTTAATTCCACAGTTATATCTGTGGCAGATCCGGTGATGACAGGAACTCGGATGGCATAACCATCTAATTTCCCTTCAAGTTCAGGCAAAACAAGACCTACAGCTTTCGCTGCACCTGTTGTTGTTGGAATCATATTTATTCCGGCAGCCCTTGCTCTTCGCAGGTCTTTATGGGGTGCGTCTTGAATATTTTGATCATTAGTATAAGCATGAACAGTTAACATATATCCTTTGTTAACCCCGAAGTTATCGTTTAAAACTTTCATCATTGGCGCGAGACAATTGGTTGTGCACGAAGCGTTACTTAATATCAAATCTGAAGATGTTAAGAGATGATCATTTACTCCAAGAACTATAGTTTTGACATTTCCTTTTGCTGGCGCTGACAAACCAACTTTTTTAGCACCTGCAGCAATGTGCATCTGAAGTTGTTCTGCGGATGTAAATAGTCCAGTTGACTCGACAACCATATCGATATTTAACTCTCTCCAAGGGAGTTCAGATGGGTTTTTTATAGCTGTTATTTTTATTTCTTTACCGTTTATGATCAAGCTATTATTGGTATGTTTAACATCACCGGGGAAAATTCCGTGAGCACTATCGTATTTAAGGAGATGCGCAAGTGTTGGTGTATCTGTAAGGTCATTAATGGCAATTACTTCCAGGTTTTTTTTCTCTAATAAATTTCTAAAAGCAAGTCGACCAATTCGACCGAACCCATTGATTGCGATTTTTTTCATTTTTTATTAATTTAATTAGGTAGATAAAATTTTAGATATTCTTTCAAGCTCGAAATTAATTGAGGCATTGTTATTAATTGATCTCTCTAGCGATGTGCATTTAACTTTATTATTGACAATTCCGACCATCACATCAGACTTACCATTTATTAGATTTTCTACAGCTGCAACCCCCATAACACTTGCATTAACACGATCTAATGTTGAAGGAGAGCCTCCGCGTTGAACATGGCCTAGAACTGTGACTTTAATATCTAAATGAGGATACTTATTAATAAGTTTTTGAGAAATTTCAAATGGCGTACCTAGCTTATTCCCCTCTGCAACAACAATTATATTACTTGTTTTTTTATTTTTGACTCCCCTTTGCACAGCATCAAACATTCTATCGAAGTTGGTCGCGGTTTCCGGGAGTACTACATCTAATGCCCCAGTCGCCACTCCAGCGCTAAGGGCTATAAATCCGGAATCTCTTCCCATTACTTCGACTATAAAAAGACGGTTATGACTATTAGCCGTATCACGAATTTTATCAATGCATTTTACAACTGTATTGTTAGCAGTGTCATACCCAATAGTGTTATCAGTTCCATAAAGGTCATTATCAATTGTTCCAGGGATTCCTATTATGGGGAAACCAAATTCTTTATGCAATAAATGAGCCCCCGTAAAAGTACCATCCCCACCAATTACAATTAGTGCGTTGATATTGTTTTTATTCAAGTTGTAAGCTGCGGCTTCTCTTCCTTTTTTTGTGCGAAATGCTTCGCTCCTCGCAGATTTTAATATTGTTCCACCTCGAGAAAGTATACCCTTTACACTTCTCGCGTCCAAAGCTCTAAAATCATTTTGGATTAGCCCATCATAACCTCTCTGGACTCCAAAAACTCTTTTTTTATAGAACACTCCAGTTCTCACAACAGCTCGAATGGCAGCATTCATGCCGGGGGAGTCTCCTCCTGAAGTTAAAATAGCTAAATTATTTAATGTCATAAAAAAAGAATCCTCAAAGATAGTGTAAAATATACCCTAACTAATCAAAGGGAAATGAATAGTGTTGTAATTACATTTGTAAGTACGTATGATAAATCCCAATATTTCTGTTGATTGCGTTGTTTTTGGTTTCGACGGTCAAAACTTAAACGTTTTGCTAATCGAGCAAAAAGATGTTGGGCAATCTAGAAAATTTGCACTGCCTGGAGATCATCTAGAAGAAGATGAAAATTTTGATAATGCAGCGCAACGTGTTTTAAGGGAGTTAACAAGCTTGAGCGGTCTATACTTGAGACAAAGTGGTGCATTTGGAGATCCAGACCGAGTTAAAAACATAAAGGATTTACCCTGGTTACAAAGTAATCGAAGTAATCCGGAGGCTAGAGTTATTACAATTGCTTATTATGCTCTTGTTAAGATGTCGGACTTTAATCCATCAGCTTCAAGTTTCGCTGAGCGTGTTCTATGGCAGGAAGTTCAAGACATTCCAGAATTGGCATTTGATCACTCGGAAATTGTGACCACTGCATTAAATAAGCTTAGAAATGATGTGAGAGAGTTAAGGGTAGGCCATGAATTACTGCCAGAAAAATTTACATTGACGCAAGTTCAATCATTACATGAGTCGATTTTAAACTCTTCATTTGATAAAAGAAATTTTAGGAAAAAAGCATTGAATGACTCTTGGGTTATCCCTTTAGATGAGAAACAAACAGGAGTCTTTCATAAGCCTGCCCGCCTTTATTCCTGGAATAAGGATCGACTTTCATTATAATAATGAGATCTAATTCAAAAAAAGATAAGCTAACCTTTTTCCAGATTTGGAATATGAGTTTTGGGTTTCTAGGAATCCAATTTGGATTTGCTTTACAGGGTGGCTTTATGAGTCGGATATTTCAAAATTTAGGAGCTGGGGAGGAAGAAATACCTATGCTATGGATTGCTGCGCCCTTAACAGGACTGATTGTTCAGCCAATAATCGGCTATTTAAGTGATAATACCTGGAGTTCTAGATTTGGGCGTCGCCGACCCTACTTTCTAATAGGGGCAATTCTTGCTAGCCTAACTCTCTTTTTTATACCCCACAGTCCAGCTCTCTGGGTTGCTGCTGGTGGGCTATGGGTTTTAGATGCCTCCATTAATATATCAATGGAGCCCTTTAGGGCTTTAGTTGCGGATAAACTTCCAATTTCTCAAAGAAGTTATGGATTCGTAACACAAACACTAATTATTGGGGTTGGCACATGGGTAGCATCAAGCTTGCCGCTAATAATTAATAAAATGGGAGTAACAAATATTTCTCAACCCGGAGAGGTCCCATTATCAGTAAAAATGGCTTTTTCAGTAGGGGCTTTTGTTTTTTTGATATCCATTATTTATACAGTACTCACGACTTCCGAATCTCCCCCTGAAAACATAGCTGAATTTAAAAAAGAAAGAAAAAAGAAATTAAAAATTTCTCAAATAGCATCAGAATTAATTGGCAATATTTTGAATATGCCTTTGGCGATGAAAAAATTAGGTTTAATTCAATTTTTTTCTTGGTTTGCATTTTTTAGTATGTGGGCTTTAGCTATTCCTGCTCTCACTGAGCATGTTTACGACGCTCCCAAGCCTGCCCAAATAATTTGGTCGAATTCTTCTGAATCAGAAAAAATAATTTATGAAGATGCAGATAAATCATATAATAATGCAGCAGATCAAGTGGGGGCTCAAATGGGTTACTATGGTCTAAGTTCTATGTTTTTTGCTTTATTATTAACTTTTTACACTGCAAAGAGATCAATTAATAGAAAACTACTACATTTTGGATCACTTACGATAGGAGGTATTGGTTTTTTAAGCATGTATTGGATAAATGATTCTAAGATTTTATCTCTAAGTTTCATAATGATTGGAATCTCCTGGGGTTCAATACTTAGCATGCCATACGCCATGTTGAGTTCATTTATTGAATCAAAAAAAATGGGTGTTTACATGGGAATATTTAACATGTTTATTGTTTTTCCGCAAATTTTGGCAGCAAAATTTCTAAGCCCACTATATAAATTTCTAGGTAGTGAGGCTATTTATGCTATGGTTCTAGCAGGCATATGCTTAATGATTGCTGCTATATCTACATTTTGGATATCAGATGAAAAAGCTATTCGTGGATAAAAAAAAGCGCCTATTAAGTCGCTTTTAATTTTTTGATAGAAAATTTTTTTAAAGTTTGCGAACATTAGCTGCCTGCATACCTCTTTTACCTTCCTTCAACTCAAACTCAACTTCATCGCCATCAGCGATTGGTTCGAGTGTTCCCGTGATATGAACGAAGAAATCTCCTTCGCCATCATTATCCTTGATAAAACCAAAACCTTTGGTTGCATCGAAGAATTTTACTGTTCCGTTTTTCATTTTATATTGGTGATCTGAGAAATTAATGTGTGCAAAGAAAAGTCTTTTTTTCTGAACTCACACTAATAAATTTTTAAAAAAGACAATTTAACTTTATATATCTTAAATTTTTTCTGTGTTTAAAAGAGTGCTGTCAATAGAAATTACTTTGACTTTATCTCCTTTTGAAAGGGGACTATTGCATATACAATCCCATGGGACGCCATCTATTTTTGAATAGAAGCGATCGCCCGCTTTTACATCAAATTCTACTATACTTAATTTCCCAATCATCCTATCTGCATTGGTTTTTGTTCCGGTAGCTTGCAGATATTTTCTAAATAATGGACGAATAGATATTAATGAAATTCCCCCACCAATAACAAACGCCAGAAGTTGATAAATTGGTTCACCCCCGAGCCTTGCAGTAAGGGAAGCTAAGAAAGCACCTAGCGCTATGCTCGCTAAAAAAAACCCAGGTGTAAACATTTCAAGAACTAATAAGATAACTCCTATTGCAAACCAAATTGTAACATGTGAAAATCCCTCTATCATTTTATAAATTTAATCATTAATTGGCTTGCCTATTATTTTTAATCGTCCCTTTTTCAAAATAATCAATAAACAAACTGAAACAAGTATTGCTCCTGCTATGAATGGGGCTCCAGGAAAGTAAATGGGAGAGTTATTTGAGGTGAAATAAGAGAAAATGGATGTCATCAGCAAGGGGCCAAAAATACCCGTTGCAGACATCATACTTGTAAGCGCCCCTTGAAGTTGGCCCTGTTCGTTTTCTGGGATCTGATTAGAAAGTATTCCCTGAATGGCAGGCCCGGCAAGTCCACCCAATGAATAAGGGACTATAAAGCAAAACAACATCCAGCCTTCAGTCGCAATTGAAAAAAGAATACTCCCTAGGATATTTAATATTATTCCAACTATCATCGTATTGTACTCCCCAATTTTTGGGATTATTACTCTAATAAGTACACCTTGTACAAGTGCACTCATAATTCCTACAAAACCAAGAGAGTAGCCGACTACACTCTCAGACCAATTAAATTTCTCCATAGAGAAGTATGTCCATGTTCCTTGAACAGCATAAGAAGCCAGATATATAAATGTTAAGGCTCCAACCAGGCCTAAAACACTTGGATATTTTTTAAGAGTATTTAAAGAGCCTAAGGGATTTGCTTGAGACCATTTAAATTCTCGCCTATTTTTTTTCTCTAATGATTCGGGAAGGATAAAATAACCATAAATAAGATTGAAAAAAGAAAGAAATGCAGCAGTGAAAAAAGGTATACGAGGACCAATTTCACCTAATACCCCGCCCATCAAGGGCCCAACAATAAATCCTAAACCGAATGCTACTCCTAACAATCCGAAATTTTGCGATTTTTTTTCAGGTGAGCTTACATCTGCAATGTAGGCAGCACCAGTTGTAAAAGAAGCGCCAAAAAAACCTGCAATAATTCGTGCTAAAAAAAGCCAACCAATTGAAGGTGCGAATGCTATAACTAGATAATCTATTCCAAACCCAAGTAGAGACAATAGTAAAATAGGTCTTCTACCATATTTATCGCTTAAAGACCCAACAATTGGAGCGCACAAAAATTGAATAATCGCATAAGATGCAATTAGCCAACCGCCATATCGAGAAGCTTCAGATAAACCCTCCCCAGTGAGCTCTTGAATCAAAGATGGTATTACAGGTATAATTATACCCAGTCCAATAACATCAAGTAAAAGGGTTACGAAAATGAAGCCAACAGCGGCTTTACGATTTTTCAAATAAGAAAATAGTTTTTAGGCAAGAGCTAAAAGGTTAGAAATAAAATCTTTTTATTTAAATGAGTTTATGATTTTCCTTCTAAAATTCCTTTTATACCTCCTAACGAGCTCAGAACTCCAGAGGCTTCATATGGTAGGTATACCGTTTTGTTATCTTTACCAGAAGTCATTTCTTGTAAAGTTTCAAGATAGCGTTGAGCAATTAGATATTGAACGGGGTCTCCTGAAAATCCTTTAATCTCATNAGAGACAAGTTTTATGGCTGCAGCTTCTGCTTCTGCAATTCGTATTCGCGCCTCNGCTTGACCTTCAGCTTCTAGTANGGCTGCTCTTTTTTCACCTTCAGCACGTTGAATATCGGATTCACGCTGTCCTTCCGCTGTGAGTATTTGGCTTGTCTTCTCTCCTTCTGCTTCTAAAACTGTAGCTCGTCGGTCTCTTTCAGCACGCATTTGTTTTTCCATCGCTTCACGAATTTCTTGAGGTGGATTTATGTCTTGCAGCTCTACTCTATTCACTTTTACACCCCATTTATTGGTAGCATCATCAAGAATAGTGCGAAGTTTTGTATTAATAGTGTCTCTGCTCGATAGAGATTGATCGAGATCCAGTTCACCCACNACATTTCTTAAAGTTGTTTGAGTGAGCTTTTCGATTGCACTTGGAAGATTACCAATTTCATATACGGACTTAATTGGGTCCATTATTTGGAAATATATAAGAGCATTAATCTCCGTAACTACGTTGTCTCGGGTAATAACATTTTGTTTTGGAAAATCATAAACATTTTCTCGNAGGTCAATTCGNTCTCTCATTTTAAAGACNGAGATAACNTCGCCATTGAAACCAGTTTCACTATATCTCCACGAAATTTGTCGCGGCTGGTCAATAATAGGAATGATGATATTAATCCCAGATTCTAATGTTTTATGATATTTCCCTAGCCTTTCCACAATCATGGCTTCAGATTGCTTAACAATTCTAATGCCTTTGGCCAATAAGAAAATCACAAAAATTGATAGAAAAGAGAGAATGATGAGGCTTTGTAGCATGAGTTTTAATTAATAGATTTTGANTTCAAAAAGATACGAATTTGCAGCTTAGAAATGTCACTTTATTTATCAATAACTTTAGGNACTGTAAAATAATTAGAACCTTGGTNAGGATTNTTTTTCATTNCTTTTTCTAAGCTTAATCNAGAAGAGATAATATCATNCCTTAGNANATTTTCAGAATCTGTCATGTATACCAAGGGTTCAACATTTTTAATNTCAATTTCCTCAATGGCTGCTACGAAGTCTAAAATTTTGCTTAAATCTTTTTTCATTTTCACAGATTCCGACTTATTTAATTCTAGTCTCGCAAGGTGTGCCAAATTTTGAATTTCATTATCTGTAATCTTCATCTTTTTTTCGATATGTTTCTAATTCCTTCAAAAGTAATGAATGAACTTTATCACTCAATAAATTGATATCTTTTTTTGACATTCCTNCCACGTTAATAGGTTCGTGAACGGTTGCNNGTATGANCCCCGGTCGTCCACCCTTAAAAAAATCAGGAAGGTGTTTCCGGTTATTAGCAAAAGTCACAGGTAGAATATCTACGCCACTTTCAATAGCTAAACTAAAAGCACCTTGTTTGAATTTACCTAAAATAATATTTTCATTTTTTGGTATACCACCTTCCGGGTAAACACAAACCCCAATATCTCGCTTTAAATATTGTCTCGATAATTCCAAAACGTTTTTTTTACTTTTTAAAGACTTTCTATCAACCAAAATACTGGANCGTTTAAAGAAAAANCCAAAAAGAGGGATCTTTGATAATTCTTTTTTNCCAATAAAAACCGTTGGTGATTTTATTAGTCGGTAGCAGTACATNACGTCTAATTCGCTCGTATGNTTTGCAACAATGACATAAGGCCTATCCCAAGGTATTNTGGCTTTATATTTCACNCTTCGAATTAGGAACATACCATTAAGGATCCAAGCGCTCCATAGTCTTGCNAAGCCNTAAAATTTCTGAAAGCTGCTGGNTTTATGAGAATAGCTGTAGAGCCAAGGGGATAAGCCACATATGCTTATCAACATCAGAAAATAGTACCAAATATGGTAAATACAACCAAAAACAATCCTAAGTCCTGATAGAATCATAAAACCTTATCCCGTTATTTTCTAAATGTAGTTCTTTTTATCTAGGGCTTTAAAGCTTAAGTAAGAACAAAATCTTCCATAAACTTTGTNGTGTAATTGCCAGAGATATAGTCAGGGTGATCCATAAGTTGTCTATGAAAAGGAATAGTTGTGTTTACGCCTTCAATTATAAATTCATCTAAGGCTCGTTTCATCCTCTCAATGGCTTGTTTTCTTGTTCGCCCCGTGACAATGAGTTTTGCAATCATGCTGTCATAATTGGATGGAATAACGTAACCCGCATAAACATGGGTATCAATTCTGACCCCATGTCCACCTGGCGCATGAAATGCAGAAATTTGACCTGGACTAGGCCTGAAGTTATTGTGAGGGTCTTCGGCATTAATTCTACATTCTATAGCAAATTGCTTAGGCTCATGATTTCTCCCAGATATTTTTGTTCCTGAAGCAACTTTTATTTGCTCTCGGATTAAATCATAATCTGTGACTTCTTCAGTTATAGGATGTTCTACCTGAATGCGAGTATTCATTTCCATGAAATAAAAATCTCTGTTTTTATCAACCAAAAATTCGACAGTACCGGCACCTTCATATTTAATAAATTCAGCTGCTTTAATGGCAGCATCACCCATGGCTTTCCTCAATTCATCTGTCATGAATGGAGACGGAGTTTCTTCTGTTAACTTCTGATGTCTTCTTTGAATGGAGCAGTCACGTTCACTCAAATGGCTTGCTTTGCCATATTGGTCTCCTATTATTTGAATTTCAATATGGCGAGGCTCTTCAATGAGTTTCTCCATATACATACCATCGTTTCCAAATGATGCTGCAGCCTCTTGCCTTGCTGATTCCCAAGCTTTTTCCAATTCGGAGGGCTCCCAGATTGCTCGCATTCCTTTGCCTCCTCCTCCGGCTGTAGCTTTCATCATTACAGGGTATCCAATTTCTTCTGCTATCATGGAAGCGTCTTCAATCGATTCTATAAGACCTTCAGATCCAGGGACACACGGAACCCCAGCTAGTTTCATAGTGGTTTTAGCTGTGGCTTTATCTCCCATTTTTTCAATGTGTTCAGGCGAGGCGCCAATAAATTTTATTCCATGATCCGAACAAATCTTTGAAAATTTTGCATTCTCTGATAAAAAACCGAACCCGGGATGAATGGCATCCGAATTTGTTATTTCTGCAGCAGAGATTATGCTAGATATTTTTAGATAAGACTCAGTAGATGCAGGAGGCCCAATACAAACTGCTTCATCAGCAAAACGAACATGAAGACTGTCCTTATCTGCTTCCGAATAAACAGCTACAGTTTTAATTCCCATTTCTCGACATGTGCGAATAATCCGCATTGCAATTTCTCCGCGGTTGGCAATGAGTATTTTTTTCACGATGATTTATTCAAGAGGGATCAACTAAGAATAGCGGTTGGCCAAATTCTACTGGGGTCATATCATCCACTAATACTTTTACAATTTTGCCAGAGACTTCGCTTTCAATCTCATTGAATAGTTTCATTGCCTCGATAATACAAATTGTATCACCGACATTAATGTGTCCGCCAATTTCTGCAAAAGATGGTTTATCTGGACTGGGCTTTCTGTAAAATGTTCCGATCATAGGTGAGGTTACAGTGGTGCAATGAGCATACTCNTCTTCAGATNNTGATTCTTCAGNCGGGNTCTCNGGAGAAGNAGGCGANGGAATNGTGGTAATTANAGGTGGAGCTTGAGGAGNNGNAATAACAGTAGGCTGATCACTACCACTTTTAACGGTTATTTTATATTCTTCTGTCTCTAACGAGACTTCAGAAGCCCCTGATTTAGTTACGAATTTTATAAAACTTTGTACTTCTTTGAAATCCATAATTCAAAATTTTAATCTAACAAATGTGCTGATAAAAAAACAAAATTCGAAATGAAATAGTGTTTTATTTCAAATTATGNGGTCTCAGATTTGTCAATAACGACTTTNCCCTTGTAATACATTTTTCCATCATGCCAATAAGCTCGATGCATTAAATGAGTTTCTCCTGTAGTTGGACAAACAGTTAATTGAGGCAAAACNGCCTTATCATGAGTTCTTCGTTTATCTCNNCTTGTGCTTGACTGTCTGCGTTTTGGATGTGCCATTTTTAATTATTTTAATTCGATTTAATTATGCTCAACTATGCTTTGTCTTTTTTGATCTCGGTATCTTTTTTTATTTTTTGAATAGGAATGGATAAAGCAATTAATTCATAAAATAATTGTTTCATGTTTATTTCAAATTCACCTCTGGGTAGTATAAGAATTTCAGGATTTTCATCATTAAAACTTTCTCCAAATTTAACAATTAGTGAAAAATTATTCGAAATTTCAAGAGTGAATGGATCATTAGAGACATCACAAAATGTATTCATAAAGCCTCTAAAGGAAAGCTTCATTTCCATCATATGGTTTGACTTATTAAGCTTAACTTTTACAATCAAGGGCTGAATCCTTTCATATTTAAGGAGATCAAAAGAAGAAAAGAACGTTTCGCTTAATTCGTACTCAAATTCATGATCCCCCAANGGTAAACCTGAAAATTCCAAAATGTTTTCACGGCTTTTCATGGATTAACANAAATTATAGCGCGCAAATGTACGCTCATTTTACTAATCGCCCAATAGTTTTAACCCTNGTTAAGTGCGGGAACGATTTTTAGATCTTTGGATNGCATGAATCAATGACTCTTNAAAACTAAGTTCACTTGCTATATTTTTCCCAGCNATATCAAAAGCCACNCCATGGTCCGGGGAGCTTCTNACAAATGGTAATCCAAATGTATTATTAACCCCATTTTCAAAAAACAATAACTTAAAAGGAATAAGTCCCTGATCGTGATATAGGGCTAAAACACCATCAAAAGCTTTGAAAACCTTATGCGTAAAAAAACTATCTGGGGAGAAAGGGCCTTCCAGNAAAATAGAGCTGTTTTTCATGGATTGAACAAAAGGTATTATGGTTTGGCTTTCTTCTTTCCCTATTGCTCCGCTATCTCCAGCATGNGGATTTAANCCTAAAATAGCAACTTTGGGATTNTTTATACCGAAATCAACTTTTAGNGCTTCATTAAANAAAAATAGTTTNTCTTTAAGTAAATTTTNATCCANATTNTTTGGGACATCAGATAATGGAATATGTTCCGTNGCAAGANCAATTCTAGTGTTANCTGAAGCCATTATCATTANNGTTTTTGATTTGAATCGTTGACTTAAATATCTGGTGTGTCCTGTAAAAATCTCATTTTTCTTTACCGGAATATTTGATTTACAAACGGGACTTGTCACTAGAGCATCCAATTTTTTTAACTCCATTGACAAACATGCCTTATTCAAAGACTCTAATGCCGCTAATCCTCCATTATGATTTTTTTCCCCTAAACTGAGATGAATGGAACGTCGCCATGGATCGCAAAGCCCAACAGTATTGGGTGGGAGATCATCACCAGGTTCAATTTCAATAAAAGGAACCTTTGCACACGTTAAATAATTTTGATGTTGTTCGATGATCTCTGCTGAACAAAAAAGATAAAAGTTAGCTTTTTTAAGAACCTCATGAGAAGATAAAGTTTTGAGAATAACCTCTAACCCGATTCCATTAATATCACCAGAAGTTATGCCAATTTTTAATTTATTCATGAATTAATATTGCTAAAAAAGTCATGTAAAAGCCGAACGCCAATACCTGTCCCCCCCTTGCCATAATAACCATGGGGACTAGTTAAAAAAGCAGGCCCTGCAATATCAAGATGAATGTATGGGTAATTAGTAAAATGTTCTAAAAATTTACCTGCTGTTATCATTCCAGCTTCAGCTCCTCCAATATTTTTTAGATCCGCCACATCACTTTTTAGGAGTTCATTATATTCATCCCAAAATGGAAACTGAACGAGCCTTTCATGAGTGCGGTTACCGCTATCAACTAAATCACTCCAGATTTCATCACCAGCATTCCCCATTGCCACTATAGCGTTAGGTCCAATAGCTCTTGAAGCCGAACCTGTAAGAGTAGCTAGGTCTATGACTAATTTAGGGTCGTACTTTTTTGCATAGTGTAAAGCATCTGCAAGTATTAATCTTCCTTCTGCATCTGTATTCAAAACTTCAACACTTGTTCCATCTGAAATTTCAATAACATCGCCGGGTGTTATTGCATTTCCTCCTGGTCTATTATCCGTTGCCGGTATCAGGCCAATCACCCAAGCAGGAACATTATCATCAGCAAGTGCGCAAAAAGTACCTATAACAGCTGCTGCACCGGCCATATCACACTTCATAGTGTCCATGAAATTACTGGGCTTGAGACTTAACCCCCCGGTATCATATACGACTCCTTTCCCCACGATCACATAAGGCTTTTTGTTTTTTGCATTTCTCGGTTTATGCTCGAGGATATTAAAAGTAGCTGGATCAACAGAACCTTTATTTACTCCAAGAAGACCTCCCATCTTTAATGATTTAATTTTTGCTTGATTAAAGATTTCAGTAGAGAATCCGAATTTTTCTCCAAGCGTTTGAATTCTATTACTTAACTGTGATGCATTTAAGCTCAGTAAAGGAAAATTTACTAAATCGCGAGTTTCGTAAACTGCATTTTTTAATGACGTAAGTTTTTGAAATTCTTTAGAGCTCAGTCCAATTACTTCTAGTGTACTCAACTCCCATGCAAACTGGGCATTCTTCTTAAGAAGTTTATTGAATCTATATGAGGCTAATATTAGACCTTCTGCGATCCAAAAAGAATTTTCTCCAGCATCAAGACTTAATTTGTCAATTTTATTTTTTGCTAATTCTTTGGAAAGTTTCATACCAAGACTTCGGAGTCGATGTTTACCTAAATGATTATTGTTTTGAATTAGATCTATGGAACCAAAAACATCATAGTCGCCCTTTGGGAAATAGGTCCAAGTACCTTTTATATTTGAGGATCGACTGATAATAGTTTCACAATCATTATTTTCCAGACCTAGGTCTTTTATCATTTTTTTATTGGTTCTAAAAATGGCAATACATTCTTTAACGGATTGAGCAGTATTTGTTATCAATTTCATTATGCTAAGTTAGTCATCGTACATTTGGTTTATGTTTACAGGAATAATTGAAAATATTGCTTCTATCGTTGGCGTGGTAAAGGACAATTCAAATATTCATTTTGATATTGAGACTCCATTGGCTTCTGAGGTTAAAATTGATCAAAGTATTTCACACGATGGTTGCTGCTTAACTGTTGTAGCGCTAAAAGAAAATCAATATGGACAGGCAGTTGGATATAGAGTAACGGCTATTGATGAAACCCTGAAAAGAACAAACCTTCAATTTCGTAAACTTGGGGATTTTATTAATCTCGAGAGATGCACCAAAATTGGATCTCGATTAGATGGCCATATTGTTCAAGGGCACGTAGATTGCCTCGGGCGCATTAATGAAATTATTGATGCAAACGGAAGTTGGAGGATTCTTGTTAGTTATGATAAGAATGAAAATCACCAAACGGTTGAAAAAGGCTCTATCACTATTAATGGGGTGAGTCTAACTGTTGTTGAATCTGGACCAGATTCTTTCTCCGTAGCCATTATTCCATACACATGGAATAACACCAACTTTTGTAAAATGAACGTCGGTGATTTTGTGAATTTAGAGTTTGATATTATTGGAAAATATGTGGCAAAAATTTTGAAAACCAATGAATCTTCAAAGCTCTAGAGTATCTCTAAATGGAATTTCAGGGTTTAATATGCTCTCAATTAATGGGACTAATACGAAGTTTTCGAAATCGACCAAGTCTTTATGTTCTAAATCTGCTTTGCCATCCCAGTTCAAATAAGAAATGGCTTTAGTAGGATGCCTCATGCTGGATATTCCAGCTTTGAATTTCTTGATACTTTCAAATTTTTCTTGCCGACTCAAAAGCCATGTATACATAAGTAATTGAAAAGCTTTGTCTTTTTTCTTCGCTCTATCTAAAAGATCACTCCATTGATTAAATTGAATATCATTTTTTTTAAAGGATCCAGTTTTGAGGTCAATAATAACCCAATATTTTTCCCACTCTTCTATTCGATCAGCTTTTCCTCGGATTTTAATTATTTTTCCATTACTTAGCTCCAAAGAGCTTTCTAAAAACTCTTCAACAAAAGAAACTTTCCACTTTTCGCCTTTTTCTTTTTTTCTTTTTATTCTTCTTCCTTCATTTTGCGACCAATCGTTTGCAATCTTTTGTATGACTTTTTTTTCGAGAAGTAAATGTCCGGATATATTAGATCCAGGAAAATATTTTAATAAACTTTTCTCTAACGATGTTTTTACTTTGTTAAAATCCCATAGAAGTGTTGAATTATAGTTTGTGTATAAATCTTGATGCAAGTCGTGTAAAATATTGCCCCGAATATTTGCTGGGAGGCGGTCTTCAATAGTTTTTTCTTCTTGAATCCCTAAAATAAAAGTCAAATAAAACTTGTATGGATTTCGAATGTATGTCGATCCTGAAGAGGGGCTTAAACCTTTCTCAATCAATTTTTTTAAGGTCCTTTGAATAACTCTTGAGCTATTTATTATTTCCCTATCCTGATCTAAAGTTGAAGGGTTTAGCTCCAATTCGAGCTCATGATTTTTCCAACTTACTCCTGAATATTGGGATAATTCGAATTCCATTTGTTGAACAAAACGGCTAGTTTCACTTGAGTGTAGTCCTTCTGAATTATTATTGACTAGGAAATAAACTTGTTTTGCTCTTTGAATTAATCTGTAAGTATGATATGCAGTTATGGCTTCATTATCTCTGGGGAAAAAGATTTTATGTGCCTTTCGGATATCATTAGTTAAAAAAGATGAATTTCCACGTTGGCTAGGTAATACCCCCTCGTTACAGGGGGCAATTATTACAGTTTCAAAATCTAAATTCCTGGTTTCCAAGAGTCCCATAATTTGAATTCCTTCAAACGGCTCCCCAATGAAATTTATCGGACTTTCTTTAGCAAATTGACGAAAAAGTTGTCTTAAAGTATGGAATTTTAATGTTAAACTTCCATTCCAGCCTGAAATTCTTCGTATTGCTTTAATGCACAACTCTACGGGTTCTTTTTCCCATGTTGAAAATAGATTTGAGGAATATGAAATTAATTTTTTTTCTAAAGCTTTTAAAAAAGAATTGCTGTTATCGAAACCTCCCCAAAATTCTGAATGCTTTCTTAAAAGATCTAATGTTTCATTTACTGACCAATAAATTTTTTGAGAATCTTTTAGTGCTTTTATTTGAGCATTCATATTTAAAGATTGTCCACTAGAGCTCGGGCCATAATATATGTAGCAGCATATTGAGTTTTTAAAGCTAGATTCTAATAATTTAGAAGAATAGGACCCAGAGATTTCTTTTGCTTCCTGAAGTTGAAACAGTACGTCTAAACTTGAATAAAAATTGGTTGAATGCAGCGCCATTCCCATAGTCACATTTGCTTCAAAAATTTCATCAGGAAAGGCCTGTAAAACAGGAATTAATAATTTTTCATCGGTTAATACAACTGCACATTTGTTGTAATTTGATGTTTTTAATTTGGGACTATCTAAAATCTCTCCAATTGCTTTCGCGATAGCAATATTTCCATTTGCTTTGAGAACGGAGAATTCAATTTTTGATGTTAAAAAGCTTGCTGGGGGATTAACAAGATCTTCTGTCATTGCCTTTGGGAGTTGCTTGATGTTATCTCGCAGGTGTTTCCCCGCTTCAGCTTTTGGGTTATGTATGTAGTGCTCATCTACATCCCAAAATGTTTGAGTTTTATAATTCTCCTCAATTTTTTTGAATAGTGCTAATTCTGGTTGGGGTAATGCATTAAACCCAACAAACACAAAATTGTCAATTTCATTTTGTTTTGACCAATTTTTAATTTTTTCTAGACTCGGGCCAGTATTTGCAGGGCTCGCAGAATTAAAAATATGCCCTGGCGTTCCAATTCTTTCATTTTCCATATTTTTTTGAAACACTTTAAATAATTCGGGAATCTCTTTCCATAAATTTATACGGCGAGTCATCAATTTAGTCGGTTCTTCAAGGCCCCATTGGGAAATTGATTCTATCTCTTTAAGATCTTTATATACCTTGTCAATATCGACTCCAAAACGTTCTATTTCGTCAAAATCTTTTAGAACAGTAGGGCTCCATTTGAGGAAATCCTCGAGGCTTTCCGCGTTATTATTTTTTATTTTCTTGTATGAATCATAAAGAACAATCAATTGATCCATGGTATTAGCTGTGCTCAAGCCGGACAAATCCATCATGAACTGTTCAATGGTAAAAATTGCTGGTGAAATTATCGGAGAAGCTGCTTCATCCATTAAAGCTCTTCTAAGTGCCCGCTCAGTTCTTTTAGATGTAACCAAAATAGCGACTCTATGAATTTTGGAAAAACTTTCCAAAATATTAACTGCAACGCGAGATAAGAAGTCAGACATTAAAATTTTAATTAGTATGATATAGCCCTTGCGACTGAATATACATTTTTACTTCTTTTGGGGTATCATTAATAGCATCAAATTTCTTATTTGTTAAGGATTCTCGAATTAGAGTGCTTCGATTTTTAAATAGAGGTGCTTTAATTATTTCAATTCTTGAATCGTCTATCAATATTTGGTTTGGTGACATTTGGCTTTCGCCTCTTGGATATACTATAATATTTACTAGATCTAATATCTTTTTCGAATTTTTCCAATTATGAAAATTCTCAAAATTATCTGTACCGATGATCAAAGAGAAACTTTTTTTGGGATGAAGTTTAGTAAGTATTTGGATTGTATTAAAAGTATAATTGGGCTTAGCAAGCTTAATCTCTATGGTCTCTGCTAAAAAGTTATCATGATTTTTTATTGCGAGTTCTACCATTTTCACTCTATGGGAATATGATGCTAATGAAGAGGAATCTTTTATTGGATTTTGAGGTGTGATTACAAACCAGATTTCTGCAAACTTTTTTTGATTTAATATTTCTTTTGCAATTTCAATATGACCATTATGAACTGGATTGAAGCTGCCAAAAAAAAGCCCCACCTTCATGAATCTAAAAATTTTGATGCGATTTGATGAACTTGCTTCTTGGCAGCTTTAATGTCGTCATTGATTACAACATAATCAAACTTAGAAGAGAACCGAATTTCTTTTTTTGCCTTAGATAAGCGCTGATTAATCTTTTCAATATTTTCAGTTTTTCTTTTTTTCAGGCGAGATTCAAGTTCTTCAATGGATGGTGGCATGACAAATATGCACAAGACATTACTACCATACATCTCTTTTAGGTTTAGCCCTCCTTTCACATCAATATCAAAAATTGGGACATGATTATTTTCCCAGATAGTAGTAATATTTGATTTTAATGTTCCATAGAATGTTCCGTCATAAACTTCTTCCCATTCCAAAAAATGATTGAGCTTAATTTTCTTTTGAAAGTCTTTTTTTTCCAGGAAAAAATAATCACTGCCATTTTTTTCATTTTTTCTAGGCGGGCGTGTTGTAGCGGACACGCTAAATCTTAATCTAGGAAATTCTTTGATAAGACTTTGNACTATAGTTGTTTTNCCAGCCCCTGAAGGGGCAGCGATTACCAGCAGTTTCATAAAATATTTAGCAATTGCTCCTTTATTTTTTCTAAGCCTTCTTTCATCTCAATAACAATTTTTTGCATTTCGGCATGATTAGACTTGCTGCCAAGAGTATTTATCTCTCGACCTATTTCTTGACTTATAAATCCAAGCTTTTTACCATCTCCTTCTTTCATGGATTTCTTAAAATGGCATATGTGAAGCTCAAGTCGCACTTTCTCTTCGTTAATATCTAATTTTTCGAGATAATAAATCATTTCCTGNTCAAATCGATCTTTATCAATTTCAATGTCACCAAGTCTTCCTAAGATTTTCTTTTTTAACAAACCGATTCGTTCATTTTCAAAGGGNGANATTCTNGTAAGATTTTTCTCAATTTTTGAAATATTTTNANAGANATCCTTGTTTAAAGATTCTCCTTCTTTNAGCCTGAATGCTTTTANGGCATCTATGCTTTTAATTAATGCCGATTCGATAGCCTCCCAATCTTCATTTGGAGCCTCATAATTACTGCTAGGTTCAGGAATTTTTAGGGCCATCATAAGCAAATCAGATGATGAAATTGTATCCGAACTTAGTGATTGCAATTCTTTCATTACGCTTTTCAACCACTTGTGGTTTATATCAGTTTTACTTTGTTCAGATTCATAGTTTATAAAAACATCTATTTTGCCTCTTTCTAGTTTTTCCCGAATTTTTTTTCTCCAGGTAAGTTCTTTCTCACGATAGAAATTTGGATATTTTATTGAAATATCTAACCCTTTGCTATTGAGAGTCTTAATCTCTACTTTGAATTTTTTCAAGTTAGTTTTTGACTCACCTTTTCCATAACCGGTCATTGATTGGATCATAGCTACAAAGGTAAAAAGTCAGAAGAATATACAGAGCTTTTATTCCAATCATATGAGCCAAAAGAATTAATTAAATAATTTGCCGAACAAGGGGATTTGTCTTTTTTTAGATTTAAACCGGCTGCGATGGCTCCCAATAGAGCTTCCGGGCTCCAACCTTTCTGAAAATAATCTTTTAAAGAAATTGGCCCATGTTTTTTGGACAGTTTCTGCCCACCTGGACCCAACCAGATAGGGGCATGATGAATTGAAGGTGACTCATAGCCTAACAATCCCCTTAAATGCTCTTGAAAAGAATCACATTCTTGAAGGTCTGCGCCTCGAACAATATGAGTTACTTTTTGGGATGCATCATCAATGACAACCACGAAATTATAAGACCAAGCTTTATCAGATCGTCTTATTACTGGATAACCTTTCCAGGTTTTAAGTCTAAGGGAGTAAGGTCCATCCAAAGGAAGATTCTTTTTAATGCAAGCACCCTGATAGTATTTTGAGTCCTTATTTAGAATGGATTTTCGAATCATCTTTCTATTGCATGAGCAAGCAAAAACCAGGTCTTTTTGGATTAAGAAATTCAAAACCGATAGATAATTTTCGTCCCTATCTGATTGAAACAAGGGTTCGCCATCCCAATTAAGTCCCATTTTTGATAAATCTTCAAAAATAGATTTTGTATATTTTTTTTTACACCTTTGATAGTCAATGTCTTCAATGCGTAAAACAATTTTACCGCCAAGACTTTTTACATGGAGCCATGATAGTAATGCCGTTGATGCATTGCCAATATGCATATAGCCAGATGGGGTAGGAGCAAATCTGCCAGTCATAGTGTGAAAATACAACGGAGCAGCAATTGATTGCTTTGCTTTCGGTAACTTTATCCTATGAAATCGAATTTTTTTGGAACGAATGCAATTCATGGAGGACAACACCCAGACCCATCTACTGGTGCAGTGATGCCTCCTATCTATCAGACATCTACATATGCTCAAGCATCTCCAGGAGATCATCAAGGATATGAATACAGCAGAACAGGGAACCCTACTCGCTCGGCCCTCGAAGCATCTCTTTGCTCCATAGAAAATGGCAGTTATGCTATGGGTTTTAGCAGCGGTTTGGCGGCCGTGGATGCTTGTATCAAACTTTTATCTCCAGGCGATGAAGTAATTTCTACCAATGATTTGTATGGAGGGACATATAGACAATTTGTTCAAGTATATGAAAAGTATGGAATTGTTTTTCATTTCGTCTCCATGTCGGATCATTCTGAGATAGAATCAAAAGTATCCAATAAAACCAAAATGATTTGGGTAGAAACCCCAACTAATCCGATGCTCAATGTAATAGATATTGTAAAAGTTTCGGAAATTTCGAGGCGGATAGGGGCTCTATTAGTTGTGGATAATACTTTTGCGACACCCTATCTTCAGCAGCCATTAAACCTCGGAGCAGATATAGTTTTGCATTCTGCGACAAAATATTTGGGGGGGCACAGTGATTTGGTTTTGGGAGCCTTGGTTGTACAGGCNAAGGATATAGCTGATAAACTTTATTTCATTCAAAATGCATCAGGAGCAGTTTGTGGCCCAATGGATAGTTTTTTAACCTTGAGGGGTATAAAAACTCTTCATGTGCGTATGGAAAGACATTGTGCAAATGCACGTGAAATTGCTTTTTTTTTAAAAGAGCACTCAGCAGTTAGTCGTGTTGTTTACCCAGGCTTTGAGGATCATCCGGGTCATCAAATTGCTAAGCAGCAGATGAAAGATTTTGGAGGGATGATATCATTTTCTGTAAAAAGTGATCTTGGTTTGGATGCCAGTAAAGTTGTTAGTTCTATGAAAATATTCACTTTAGCTGAGTCTCTTGGTGGAGTTGAATCTTTATCTGGNCACCCTGCGTCTATGACNCACGCTTCGATACCNAAACAACAGCGTGATGCCAATGGAATTACAGATGGCTTAATACGCTTAAGTGTGGGAATNGAAGATGTTCGGGACCTTAAAGAAGATNTAGATAGCNCACTCTCATTAATTTTATAAAGTCATGGTTGAAAAGTTTGCAGTAATAGGTTTAGGCCAGTTTGGAAGAGCAATATGNAAAAAACTTTCNGAAAAGGGTGCTGAAGTTATTGCGATTGATATTGATGAGGATAGAGTTGATGAAATAAAAGACAATGTTTCATATGCTGTGCAGCTAGACTCAACGGATAAAGGTGCATTAGAATCCCAAAATATTGGAGATATGGATGCTGTGATTGTATCCATAGGACACAACTTTGAAGCGATGTTGCTGACCACCGTTAAATTACTTGAAATGGGAGTAAAACGTTTGGTTGCAAGAACACAAGGAGAGACTCAAAGGAAAATACTGGAGAAAATGGGAGTGACAGAAATTTTATCTCCNGAAGAAGAGGTCGGAATAAATATTGCGGAAAGATTAATGAATCCNTCTATGNTGATGTGCATGCCGTTGCCAGATAATTATGAAATTGTGGAAATCACTGCCCCTAAATCTGTANTTGGGAGATCAATTAAAGATCTCGGCTTAGTTNCTAAGTACCGTCTGAATTTAGTNACATTAATTGAAAGTAATGACGANAAAGAGCTTCATATTAAAGGTGTANTTGAGGATGATGAAATAATCCAAAGTAATNATGTGCTCGTTGTTTTTGGACAGACAAANGACGTTGAGAGATTTATAGATATCAATGTATAAAAATTGTTATGNNTAAAAATNATTTTATTTATTTGATCTGNNTTCAAATAATCTTTATTGTTAGTTGCGGAAGAGCTNGAGAGGGCGAGNGNTTGCCAGATAGAGCTACAGGTCCATTTGAAGAAAGGCTAAAAGATGGTTGGAGGGTGCATGCAGTCTCTTTTGAGGGTGAAATGACAAACCCATTTGACTCTGCCACTCAAGCAACATTCCAGGGAGATGCAGATGGAGTTGAAGGTGAATTTAGTTTTGAAGATCGAAATGATTCTGCAATTGTTGATTATCGAATTGATTTTTATCTAAACCTTATGCTTGGGATGGCTCCGATAAACTACTTAAATGAAGGCGAAGGGATCTGGGCCTTTGATTCATCAATTCAAACACTTTGGTTTTATGATTTTCCCGATACTTTGACGTTTGTTGTTGACTATGATGCTGACACATTACAACAATGGCATTCTAATGTTCTAATAAATGATGCTTCTTTGGGAGANGATATCAATGCTCGTTTAGATATTGAATTGAGAAAATGATNGCAAAAAAAAGGGCTCCAATTTGGAGCCCTTTTCTATCATAAACCTCAGAATTTAGTCTTCTTTGCTTACAGCTAAAGCATAAACAACAAGTCCAAATCCAATTTTGTTAATGGCATCAGCAATGTTGTAGAATATATCTACACCACCGTTGTAACCCACCATCTCGGCTAGGTCCATTCCAAACAAACCACCTTCGGTTCCAAGGATGTAACCAATTGGGTAAATTGCCCAACCGATGATAACAAACTTCGCTAGGTAGTCAACAGCTCTTTGAACTTTTCCACCTGCTGAAGCTGCTAATTCGGCAACTTCGCCTTTCCAAACTAACCATACAATATAGAAGTATGCTGCACCTGAAGCAGCTCCGAATAACCATGAAGTAGATTCTCCTGCATAAAAGGCTTCACCAATGTAACCAAGAACTAACATGGCCACAGAAGCGTAAATTAATCTCCAAAGTAAGCCAATTTTAGCACCAGCTTTTTTGGTTAGTAAGTAGAACTCAACACACATCAANGGAACTGTCAAAGTCCAATCGATATATCTTAATACTACAGGGGTCTCACCCGTGCTCATATAAAAGTCACGCATGTAATAATAGTGTACTGCTGCAATACCTGTGATCAAAGCAGAAACTAAAAGTGATAACTTCCACTCATCTGCAACGCGTCCGCGCTCAAACAGGAAGAATACAGAAGCAGCAAACATGGCCATGTATCCTGTGAAGAAAGTAAATCCTACATAGTCATCTGGTTGAAAGTTTGCTAAATCAGCGGCTAAAAAAATGTCTAAAAAACTCATAATAAATTTAAAATTAAGTTGAATGTNTGCGGCTAGGGCTGTTTTAAGAACGACTAACCGCTGGTTTTGTTTAAGGTTTATTTTTAATGATTAGTCAAATATATATTCCATAAACTTAATACCAAAATATAATTAAGTATTTGATTAATAGTTATTTATAATAATTTCTCACTGAATTTGTTCATTAAAGCTGTAAAATAAAGGGAATAATTGTCATTTTGACAACTTAGAAAATTATTAGTCCTCACAAAGAAAATTGAGAGCTATATATGTGATGAGAATATTTCTTGAAGATAATTTATAAAACATTGATTAATAGGCATTTAATTTCCCGGTATATCACTTATATATTTTTAATTATATGTCGATTCAATCGATAAATATTTTGTTGAAATTAAAGGGAATTATAATTTTATTTATGACAAATTCAGGGTTTATAAAGATTAAATTTTTTTTTTCCTGAAAAAAGTCTGAAATATGTTAAAAAACTCATGATTTTCCAATATTCGTCTATTTTCCACATTATATAGTCATTTTAAGGTCTTGATTTTCAAGGTTAAGTTAGCATGATTAACTTCGCTTCATGGCAAGAATCTTAACAGGAATTCAAACATCGGGTCGACAACATTTAGGAAATGTCCTTGGTGCAATAAAGCCAGCTATTGATTTAGCTAATAAAAAAGATAATGACGCATTTTTATTTATTGCTGATTTACATTCTTTAACCACTGTTAAAGAAAAAGAAATGCGAAAGGAGAACCTTACGGTTACTGCAGCAGCTTGGATAGCTTGTGGTCTCGATCCAAATGAAGTGGTGTTTTACGCTCAGAGTGATCTTCCTCAATGTGCCGAATTAACATGGTATTTGAATTGTTTCACCCCTTTTCCAATGCTTGCAAATGCACATAGTTTTAAAGACAAATCAGATCGACTTTCTGATATTAATGCTGGTTTATTTGATTACCCGGTGTTAATGGCCTCAGATATTTTGCTATACCAAGCCCACAAGGTTCCAGTTGGAAAGGATCAACGTCAGCATTTAGAAATGACAAGAGATATAGCGAAAGCATTTAATCATCATGTAAAGGAAGATGTTTTTGTCATCCCAGAATCAATAATAGATGAAGCGGTTATGACAATACCAGGGACAGATGGCCAAAAAATGTCGAAATCTTACGGAAATGTCATTGATATTTTTCTTCCTGAAAAACAACTGAAGAAACAGGTAATGTCCATTATTACCGATTCCCTCAGCATTGAAGAGGAAAAAGATCCGAACTCTTGTAATGTGATGAATATTTACAGGTTAATAGCATCTAATGATAGCATTAAAGAAATGGAAAATAATTACCGTTCTGGAGGATATGGATATGGACATGCAAAGATTGCATTATATGAACTTCTTTTAGAAAAGTTTTCCGAAGAAAGAAGGCGATTTGATGCCCTCATGAAAAATCGAAATGAAATAAAGGATGCGTTAAGATTGGGTGCTTCAAAGGCCCGGCTAATAGCCGATGAGACCCTAAGAAAAGTTAAGAGTAGTTTGGGTTACGTTTGATTTATTTCACGCCGATTTTCAATTTTTAAATTATCGGTTTTCCCATGACCAATAAAATTATCAGGATATCCCATTTGAGTTAATTTTATATCCAAATTATTTTCTGCAATAAATGAAGACAGTGCTTCTCCCACTCCACCGATGAGTTGTGCATCTTCCCAAACAACCCAATGAGAAGAGTTTTTTGAGAATTTTTTCAGAGTATTATGGTCAATAGGCTTGGCTTTTCTCAAGTCAATAACCCCATCGGTTTTTTTAGAATATGTCAAAGCATCAGAAATACTAGTTCCAAGACACCAATGAATAACATTTCCCCCATATCTAAAAACATCCATTTCTCCTTCGCGTTTTAGGGGTTCTGGAAGCTCTGGCTCATCACCTTTTGGGTACCTGATGATAGCTGGAATAGCTTTTAAAAAAGCTTCTTCAATTGAATTCTTTAACTCTAAATTATTTCTTGGGGCCCAAATTTCAGTATTTGGTACTACTCTATACAATGCTAAGTCAAAAACTCCGTGGTGTGTTGCGCCATCTTCTCCAACAATTCCGGACCGATCTAAACACATTATGACGGGTAGATTTTGAAGGGCGATATCATGAATCCATTGATCGACAGCTCTCTGGGAAAATGTTGAATATAAATTGACAACAGGCCTCATCCCTCCAGCAGCCAATCCCGCCGCTTGAGTTAAAACATGCTGTTCGGCAATTCCAACATCAAAAAAACGATCAGGGAACTTTTTTCGAAATAGATCTAAACTGCACCCTGGAGCCATCGCCGCAGTAAGTGCAACAAGTCTATTTTCAGTTTTTGCTAGTTCAATTAAGCTTTTTGCAAAATGAATTTGAAAACTTTTTTTACTCAGAGGGTTTTCCTTCAATCCCAGGTCTTTGAGACTCGGTCGTTTTGTAAGGATATGCAATACTCTCGGTCCCGATAGGCTAAGAGCATATTTTATTTTTTTAACCAATTCTATGGTATTGTTACCATCTATATTTCGACCTATGAAATTCCAACCTAAGGATTCGCAAAACTCTTTATATTTTGAAAAATCATGAAGTGCTCCTGAGTTTTCTTCTATGGCGAGCCCATTATCATTAATTATTAATAATATGTCATCATCTTTGGAACCAGCATCATTTAAGGCTTCATAAATCATACCTGCTGTAAAGGCTCCATCACCGATCACAGCTACTTTTTTTCGATTTCTATTATTGATTTTGTCTGCTCTAGCAAAACCAATTAATGCCGATAAAGTGGTGCTAGAGTGTCCAACTCCAAAAGCATCAAATTCGGACTCTTTTCTGTTTGGGAATCCACTTGGTCCATTTTTCTTGCGATTAAATTTGAAAACACTTGCACGGTCAGTAATAACCTTATGGATATATGCCTGGTGGCCAACATCCCAAAGTAAAATATCGTCTGGAGTATTTAACAGGTAGTGAAGTGTCAAAGTTAATTCTGCCACTCCCAAGCTGGAAGCTAAGTGCCCCGCTTTTTCTTTTGTCTCATTTAAAACAAAAGACTTTACGTCATCAGATATCCTTTGAAGAGAATCCGGACTCAGTTTTCGCAATTCATCAAGGGAGGGGATTGCTTTCATAGTTCAAATTTAACAACTCATTACGCCTAAAATAACAGCGGGTAAAAGGATATTAAATTAGAGATCTGATTTTACTTTGACTTTTCAATTCATCCATTATTCGCCCAATGACGTTTAGACTTTCCGACCTCACTCAAATAAAGCATTACAGGGACAATAACTAGAGTTAAAAAGGTTGCAAACGTTAAACCATAAATTACAGTCCAACAAATAGGCCCCCAAAAGGCCACATTATCACCACCGAAATAGACTTGAAGATCATTCTGAGATATGAGAGTATAAAAATTTAAATTCATACCGGTAGCAAGAGGTAAAAGGCCTAAAATTGTAGTAATTGCAGTAAGCAAAACAGGTCGAAGTCTTGTTTTCCCAGCAAGCACCAATGAAGCTGCCAATTCATCAATCGGCAATGGAGTTTCAAAACTCAATTTTAATTCTGATTTTCTGCGATTAATAACCTGGTTAGCGTAGTCCGCTAATACAATTGCATTATTTACAACGACACCTGCTAATGAAATTATACCAATCATCGTCATAATAATGACGAAATCCATTCTAAAAATAACAAGCCCCAGTAGGACTCCTATCAAAGAAAGAATTACTGTAGTCAAAATTAAAAAAGGAATTTTAGCAGAATTAAACTGGCCAACAATTATAAGAAAAATCATAAAAACTGCTCCTAAGAGTGCTTTAGAGAGAAAGCTAAATTCTTTAGCTTGCTCTTCTTGCTGACCTGTAAAGGAAAGTGAAACACTTTCGGGAAGATCATAATTTTTTAAGAGACTTTTCATTTCTGAAACAATCTGATTGGCATTAGCTCCTTCCTTTAGTCCAGAGTAAACAGTTATGACTCTGTCTAGATCGATTCTCTTGACAGCAGAAAACGTAGATGATTTATTTGCTGAAGCAATAGCACTTATTGGCACTTGTTTAATTTGACCATCACTTTGGTCTCTAAAAGTTATCTTTTGGTTCATTAGATTTTCCAGATTAAACCTGTAGTTATCAGACAAACGAATATTAATAGGGTATTCATCTTCATCATTTTTAAAACGGCTGATTTCTTTGCCAAATAATGAAGTTCGTAGTGCATCTCCTATTTGTCCCGTTGAAACTCCGAGACTTCTTGCTTTAGAACGGTCCACTTTTATAGGCAATTCAGGTTTCCCAGACTCTACATCCACCTTTAGTTCATCATATCCATTTATGGATGAGTTTTTTATGAACCTTTTTACATCTTGCGCCACGGCTAAAACTTCTTCATAATTGACTCCCGAGAGTTCAATGTTTATAGGTGGGCCTTGAGGCGGACCTTGTTCATCTTTCGCAATCACTATCAATGCTCCAGGGATGTTCGAGACACGTTCACGCAATAGGTTTAAAACATCTGAGCTCAGCACAGGATTACCCAAGGAATCGAGACGATATTTCGTTTCACGAAAAGCAACGACAATTTTCGATTTATGAGGTGTCGCTGCGTTATCTGGGCCTTGATTTGGGTCACTTGTTCCTTTACCAACCTGTGCGATTATAGACTCCACCATGTAATTATAATCTTTCCCATTACGCTTGTATGTATAAGATTCTAGAATATTAGCTATTTCTTGTTCTAACTCAAGAGTAATCATATTGGTCTCTTCGATATCAGTTCCTACTGGAAGCTCAATGAAAATATTACCGAGATTCGGCTGAGAATCAGGGAAGAAAAGAACTTTTGGAGGGAGAACAGATAATAGAATAATTGATAAGAAAAGCAACCCAACGGTTCCAAAAAATGTTGATCTAGCATTTTTCCCTCGAAGTGTAAATTCTATAAATTGAGTATAATTTCTCTCAATTCTTGGTAAAAGCCTGGTTTGAAAAATTCGAGTTCCTGGCTCGAAAACGTATAAAAAACTGAAAATAATCAAGCCAGGATAAAATAATAGATTACCAAATGCAGTTGCACCGACAATAAAGTTTAAGATTAGTCCTATTAGTACCAGTGCGGAGCCTATTATAGTCCATTTTGGTCGAGCAATGGAGTCTTCGTTTACCTTCATAAATCTTGCTGCCAAAGAAGGGTTTATAACTAATGCGACAAATAGAGATGATGACAGAACTACGATTAAGGTGTACGGGAGAAATTTCATAAATTCTCCAATAATACCAGGCCAAAGAGCCAACGGAATGAACGCAGCAAGAGTTGTTGCGGTTGAGGTTATTATTGGCATCGCAACCTCTGCAGCCCCTAATTTTGCTGCTTGGATAGGGGTGTGTCCCTGACTCAAAAAGCGGTATATATTTTCTACAGTAACAATTCCATTATCTACTAACATTCCCAATGCTAAAACCAAAGCAAAAAGAACCATAAAGTTTAGTGTTACACCCATTGAGTTTAAAATGAAAAAACTTAAAAGCATGCTCAATGGAATTGCAATACCTACGAATAATGCATTTCTTAAGCCCAAAAAGAATGTTAAGACAATGACTACTAATAGAACCCCAAAAATTATGGAATTTTCTAGCTCATTTACTTGATTTTTTGTTTGATTTGATTGATTATTGGTGATTGACAAAAGAAGATTTGATGGAAAATAATTTTTTTGGGCTGCAGAGACAATTTCATTTATATTTTCTGATGCAAGAATCAAATTTTCACCAGATCTTTTTTTGATATCCAA
>NHBT01000030.1 GCA_002167805.1 Owenweeksia sp. TMED14
TGTCCAGGCGGCATCAAAAGATGATGAAGTTTCACCTGTTGTAGCAAGGCTAGTTGCAGGGAAACACGTAAGTGCCTGTCCTACAGAGATATCATCAAGAGCAGCATCATCTGTATATGAAGACCCTGAAACCGTTCTAAGTGCTACAATAACCGTGTCCCCAGCATAGCTAGATAAACTTGTGTAATGTAGTCCCCATGGAGAGCTTTGTGCTGTCATTAAAGTAGTCACCGAATCAATCGTTGTAAACGTTGATCCCCCGTCTGTAGAAACATCTACCCAAATACCAGAGAGGCTTGCTCCAAATAAATGGTAAGCAAACGAAAGTTCTGGATTCGTTACCGATAGAACCAAAGAAGGTGTGTGTACTGAAGCTTGCGATCCTGAAGATCCATAAGATCCCTCAGTATACAAGTAGTTTGAACCACTATTTGCACCCAATGGACCTGTGAAAGATGAAGGAGTTCCTCCTGACTGAACCATCCATGCGTAATCTGTAGTTCCAGAGTACATTGGAGACGCATCCCAGCAGTTATCCCATGTGTTGGTTCCGTAGCCACCGCTATTCGGCGCCCAAGGAGCTGCATCAAAATTCTCAGAAAATGCCGCTGCAGTTGTGACCACTGTTGGCGAACATGAAGTAGTCGCAGATCCTGCGCTGCTCCAAACTGAAGTATCTCCTACAGCACAAATATCTCTTACTTCAACAGAATAAGAAGTATTTGCTGATAGACCTGTAAATGAAGCTGGTCCAGCTGTTCCTGAGCTGTATGTATACGTTGTTGTTCCAGCAGCCCATGCGCGAGCATGATAACCAATTGCAGTGTTTGCAGACGACCAAGAAGCATCGAAAGAAGACGCTGTTACGTTGGAGGCTGTTACCCCCGTTGGCGCAAAACATTGAGAAACATAAGCAAACTCATCCGCTCCAATATCTGGAGTCGTTGTTGACCGTGTGTCTCCATCAATATCTGTAAGAACACCTAAAGGCGTTCCTGCATTGTCAGCCACTTGGGCTTGAGCGTGGAGATCCGTTTGATTATTCAAATACATTGGGTCCCCAGAAATAGTGTTCAAACCAGGAGTGTATGAATTATATGGCGCTGCATTTGTTGAATAATAAAGATTATTATCGGATGTCCATGCCGCTGCCCCTGCTGTTGAAGCGGAAACAACAATTCCTCCGTTATAATTTGCAAGAATATTATTTTTTGCAACGTTTCCTCCTACAGCAGGCAGGGAGGACGATGTTGAAGAGTTAAAGTAGAACAAACGAGAATTAGTCGTCGAGCCTCCTGTAGCTGAAAGCGAATTGTGGAAGACGTCCACATTCTTTGAATGATATGCATAGATNCCATAAAGTNACCCCGTTGAACTTGTTGTGTTCAAAGCAATCATGTTGTTTTGAATTGTTGCTCGGTTTGTGGAGTCGGCATAAATATAACTCATACGGATTCCATAGTTATAAGACGAACCCCATAATTCAAGGGTGTTGTTTTCAATCGTGACATCTGTCCATTTTCCGTATANCGAACTCGATGATGCAGCTAGATATAATCCATAACGGCCACCTTCAAAGTGATTGTTGCTTATTACAGCTTTATTTTGCAGATAACCATCGGCTACTGGGCCAGTCCCGTATACATAACAGGCATAGTCCGCATCATTAACTTGGTTATCTTGAATATCCACACCATATGAGTGGTAGTAAGCATATATTGCTCTTAAACCAAATGATGAAGTAGATGTAGAATTTATAACGTTGTCATGAATTTTTGAATATTTCGTGTAGCGAGAATAAATTCCATAGTAGCTAGCTGACATAGTATTGTCTGTGGCAACCAAAGTGTCTAAATCCACATCATTAGCTCCGTAGACATAAAGTCCATAAGAAGCTGAATCGACTGTGTTGTTTGTAAGGTGCCAGGTTCCTTCAGCATATCCAGGATAAGTATAATACAATGACGCATAGTTAGAGCTGGTAGATGACCCACCCACTCCAATTAAATGGCAGTTATTTAATGTCAGGTCTCTTACCGTATCTGTATAATTAATCAATCGACCATACGACGACCCACCAGAGGTAATTGTAAGGTTATCAATAGTTATGTAATCCGCACCATCTAATCTTAAAGTCCAGTTGTCAGATGACCCTGTTGGAGTGTAAGTCAATGTAGAAGCGGCAGTTGAACTTCCTTGGAATGTAATGGTGTTNGTGCTTGACGCNCCCGTTACTGCCNNNANANTAACCTGCTCTGTGTAGGTTCCTGANGCNACATTAAACGTAACGGCACCACTCACTCCAAGACTGTCTAGGTCTGCAATAGCAGAACCAAACGACGTGTAGTTGTTCGTTCCCGTTCCTGCGGCATCAATGGTATATGTACCTGAGAGCTGGGCGAACATGGGCATAGATAGCACACTGAATGCTAAAGCCCCGAGTAATCGCTGAGTACGATGTTTCATAGAATTATTGTTTAAGTGATAAATTGTGTTTGATCTTTAAAAGTACGAGTTTTTCAACAATAAATAGTTAATAACCCAAAAAAAATCAAAAAAATCGTGATTCTAANTGCTTTTTAAAGGAGAAAAACCGCCTTTCCCGCGAGGCCGGTTAAGATTGTCCTCAGCCAGGGGCTCGCAACTTAAAAGTGAGTTTCTAAAGGACTCTGGGAGGTCTTTATACCATTGCGTTCCTTCGGTTTTCCATTTCAACATTTCGTCCGAAACATCCTTGACTTTTTTCCCAGGGTTTCCTGCATAAACTGACCTTTGAGGCACTTGGGTTCCCTGCTTAATAAAAGTNAATGCCCCAATAATTGATTCTTTTCCAATGACAGCGTCATCCATCACAACAGCATTCATGCCGACTAAACAGTTGGGCTCGATTGTGGCGCCATGAATTACTGCTCCGTGGCCAATATGTGAACCCTCTTTAAGAAGAACATCTTTGCCCGGAAAGACGTGAATAATGCAATTTTCTTGAACATTTGAACCTCTTTCTACTGTAATTCGTCCCCAATCTCCTCTGAGCACTGCGCCTGGGCCAATATAGACGTCTGCACCTATCCAAACGTCTCCAATTATTGTTGCCCGCTCATGAACATATGCCTTCGGGTGAACAACTGGCTTCATGCCTTCAAACGAGTAAAACATAATACAAAGAGTAAATTATTGTCTTTCTAAGATAACCGCAAATCCCTGACCTACTCCAACGCACATGGTCACAAGGGCATACTTGCCGCGCGAACGCACCAACTCTTTTGATGCCGTTAACGCTAATCTTGCTCCAGTCATTCCAAGGGGATGGCCTAAAGATATCGCCCCGCCGTTAGGGTTTATACGTGGATCTTTGTCCTCTAAACCCATTGACCGAGTACATGATAAAACCTGTGCGGAAAAAGCTTCATTAATTTCAATTAAATCCATTTGGTCCAATTTCAGACCTGACATTTTGAGCGCTTTTTCACTCGCTAAAACTGGCCCAATGCCCATCGTTCGTGGCTCCACACCCACAGAAGCGCCACAAATAACACGCGTTAATGGGTTTGTGCCCAAGGCCTTTACGCCCTTTTCTGAGGCTAATAATAAAGCGCAGCTTCCATCATTAAGCCCGCTGGCGTTCCCTGCCGTAACACTTCCTGCATTGCGAAAGGCTGGCTTTAGCTTTGCAAGGCCCTCCAATGAAGATTGAGGCTTAGGAAATTCATCGTGTGCGATTGTGATATCTTGAGACTTTCTTTGGGGGATCGTAATTGGGCTGATCTCCTCTGATAAAACCCCATCAACCCTTGCTCGCTCTGTTTTAATTTGGCTCCAAAGGGCAAAGCCGTCTTGGTCTTCTCTAGATATGGAATACTGATCAACAAGATTTTCCGCAGTTTCGCCCATGGCCTCCGTTCCAAAAACCTTATTGAATTTTGAATTGACGAAGCGCCAACCGAAACTAGAATCATACATTTTACTATCTGTCCCAAAGGCTCTAGAGGGCTTGCTAATTACAAATGGAGACCTGGTCATATGCTCCACACCTCCCGCTAGTATAAAATCTCCGGCGCCCGAGNTGATTGCTCTTTGNGCATGTAANACTGAGCTNAGTCCTGATGCGCATAATCTATTGATCGTTTCTGCGGGAACAGANTCTGGNATGCCCGCTAATAAAGAAGCCATNCTTGCAACATTCCTATTGTCTTCTCCNGCCTGGTTGGCACAGCCAAAATAAATATCCGCAATCAAACCCAGGTCTAAATTCTTAACCTTTGATATTAATGAGGATATACTGTGCGCCGCTAAGTCGTCAGCCCTGACCCCTTTCAGGGCGCCACCAAATGATCCAATCGGGCTCCTTGTTCCCTCTACTATAAATGCATTCATTCCCATTTTTTTTCCGTTATAAAAACCGTTCCATGAAATAGCGCTACTCGCTCATTCTTGCATCGAACTTCTACATCAAAACGCGCCAAACGCTTTGANTTTTCCTTCAGTTCAGCCGTAGCGACAAGCCTATCACCTGTATTTACTGGCTTTATATGGGAAATGCTTGTCTCAATCGAAACGGCTTTGCTTCCCATGCTATTACTAGCGAAAGCCAGTGCTGAATCTGCAAGGCTGTATGTTATGCCACCATGAGCAATTTTGAAGCCATTGGTCATTTCTTTTCTTACCGTAAGCTCAACGACTGAAAACCCTTCTTTTGAAGAAGTTACCTCCATGCCCATCCATTGACTAAAGGCGTCCTGTTGAAACATTTTTTGTGGAATGTTTTTTATCGACATAGTTTAATTATTCCGATTTTTTAGCTTCAGGGATTTCAACAGCCTCTTCAAAGCATCCTATCAATACATCAACTAAAACCATGAGATTGTGCTGTTGCCCCTTTCTTTCTCTTAGTCCATTTTTAAGCTCTTGGTGAAGGAAATTTCTCAATTCTGAAAACACAAATGGGCTTCGTGATGTTTTTACCATTTCATCCAGCAGCGCACCGCTTGGTGTGTCTATNTTTTCTATGTTTTCAACAACTTCCTTTGTGACATCTTGAATAATCACGCTAGTTATCGACTGAACATTNAAAGCGGCAAGACGAAAGCCCTCACGAAGAAGCATTGCTGTTCTCACTAGTTGTTCATGCTCATCATCATCAAACTCCTCAGAAAGATTTAATAAAAACCCAAAAAGAGCAGGGTGCTCATCCATAAATACCGTTANGTTTTCACCATATTCTTCAGGGCTTAATGAACGAATTCTTGCAATTGCTAAATCAAATGTTACAGGTGCTGCCATCGTTATAAAGTTAATTTAATTTGAGGGCCCCTCCNCTTTCTTCCCATTCCTGAAGAAGGGGTACTGGGCGATATCTCATATCTCCCGTTCTTTGAAAAAACCCCTGAAGGAGTTTCAAAACATTTTTTGGCCCTAATTTTTCAGCCCACTCAATTATTCCCATTGGGTAGTTTACTCCCTTTATCATGGCTATCTCTAGATCTTCGCGAGAACACACCCCTGAGCTTAGGGCGCTAAATGCCTCATTTATTATCGTTGCTAATATTCTATTTAAAATATACTCACCCAACGCGAAATCTTCTTTTACCTTCGAGACTTGAGCCTCTCCGTTTTTATACTTATAAAACCCTCTTCCTGTTTTCCTACCAAGCCAGCCCAAGTCTACAAGTTCCTTTTGACAGCGATTGGGCCTAAACCTTGGTTCATGATAAAACTGTTTCCAGACTGATTCTGAAACCGCATAGTTGACATCTTGGCCAATAAAATCTGTCAGCATAAATGGACCCATGCGAAATTTTCCGATACTAGTCATCGCCCAGTCTATCGTCTCAGGATCAGCAAGTCCCTCTTCATAAATATTCATGGCCTCCCCATAAAAAGAACGAGCCACTCGGTTAACGATAAAGCCGGGACTATCTTTTGACAATACGGGGACCTTACCAATTTCTAAAAGCCATTTTTTGCATTTAGGGGCGAGCTTTTCGTCGGTAGCAAGACTAGAGACTACCTCTACAAGGGGCATTATAGGGGCTGGATTAAAAAAATGAAGACCAATAAGCCTTTTGGGGTCTTTTATGTGTTTGGCTAAAGAGCCTATTGACAATGATGATGTGTTTGTTGCAAAAATTGTGCTTTCGTTAAATGTTTTTTCTAGGCTCTTAAAAAGTTTAGTTTTTATCTCTAAATTCTCGGAAACTGCCTCGATTACCAGNNCCACATCAACAGTTTGAGATAATTTTTCAACGGGGACTATTCTGTCAAGAATGGATTTTGCTTCNTNGGTATTAAATTTTTTCTTNTTTACCAATTTNTCAAAGGTTTGNNCAAGCTTNCTTTTNGCACTTAAAGTGTTTTCGTAACTAATATCATACAGATAGACTTTAGCGCCAGACTGAGAAACAACTTGAGCGATTCCTGTTCCCATAGCGCCGGCACCGACAACAGTGATATTATTAAAGACTAAATGCTTTTCCACTTTTTAAACATGATTATGAACTAATGATCAAAGATCTATAATTCTTTGACATTGATGCTATTCCCCCTTAAATTTTGGACTTCGCTTCTCTAAAAATGCAGATACTCCTTCTTTAAAATCATGTGTCTCACCCATATTGACCTGAAGTACTCTTTCTGCCTCAAGCTGCTCGTCAAGCCCGTAAAATGTCGACCGATTAATCGCTTCTTTTATTCCTGCGAACGCTCGTGTTGGTTGTTTAGCAAGGGCCTCTGCTATCTCTAATGACTTATCTATAAGTTCATCATTTGAAAAAACCTTATATATCATCCCCGACGCTAACGCTTCTTGAGCTCCAATTTTTTCGCCTGTAATCATCCACGCACTCGCCTTTGCATAGCCAACAAGCCGAGGAAGGGTAAGTGTTCCTCCCGAATCAGGAATCAGCCCAATTTTACTAAATGCCTGTACAAAAGATGCGCTTTCTGAAGCGACCACAATGTCCCCGACTAGAGCCAAATTCGCCCCAGCTCCTGCAGCAATTCCATTGATGGCAATGACAATAGGTTTGGGGGTTTTTCTAATTTTTCGGATAATCGGGTTAAAGTGCTCTAAAAGTATTGTGTTTAAGTCTGGGCCTTTGGGGTTGGTGGCTTCATTTAAATCCTGCCCACTGCTAAACGCTTTACCCTTCCCTGTTATAAGAATTGCCCGAACCGAGCTGTCCGAAGCCCCTTGGTCAATCGCTTTTTGTAAGGCCAATGACATTTCTCGATTGAATGCGTTATAGCTATCTGGACGATTCAATACAATTGTCTCTACGCCTGATTTGATCTTAACAATAACAGTTTCTGACATGGGGGGCTCTTATAAACATTTAAAGTAATCAAATGGCTCCAAACATACGTTGCATTTATATAATGCCTTGCATGCGGTAGAGCCAAAAAGCGAGACACATGAGGTGTCGCTCGCTTTGCATTTTGGGCATGGTACTTTTTGAGCTGCCTCAAAAAGCTCTCTTTTTATTTTACTATTTTGCTGGGGTGGGGCAATACCAAAATCCTCTAACTTTTTTCGGCCCGCCTCTGAGATCCAGTCTGTAGTCCATGGAGGAGTTAAAACAGTGTTAACTTTAACTTTATTCACACCGATAGAAAGGATAGCATTTTTAACAGATGAAGAGATAACGTCCATCGCTGGACACCCGGTGTATGTGGGTGAGATGTCTATTTCAACATCTGATTTTCTGATTTTAACGTCTCTTATTACCCCTAGATCCAAAACACTTAAAACCGGAACCTCCGGGTCCATTACACCCTCTAGAGTTTTCATTATTTGCTCCTGAGAAATCTCTTGCATCACCATTTTGCATTGGGATAAGACCGGGCTAAAATTTGCATTTCTGATAAGTCTATACCATGTTGTTCTGAGTGTATTCCTTTTTTGCCCCCTTGTTTTTCAATAGCTTTCTCATCTAAAGGGAGCAATGTTGCAGTTTTTAAAATATCTTCTATTTTTTCTGACCACTTTGACTGTAATCCTTTAACATCTGGCCCCACTCCTGTTTCATAAGCTCGAACATCTATATCAGAGGGGGTGAAAAACTCCAACGCATATGGATACAACTCTTTGATGCTTTTCTGAATTCTTTTATGACTCTCGTCGGTGCCGTCTCCAAGCCTAATGATCCATTCTGCACTAAACTGAGCATGATATATTGTCTCTTTTAATGCTTTTGTTGCTATTTCTTTTATTCGATTATCATTAGACCCGCAAAGCGCCTCAAGTTGATAAAAGTGAAATGTATCAAAGTAAAATTGACGAGCTATGGTGTCTCCCCAATCGCCATTGGGTCGCTCCACTAAAAGGTGGTTGTAAAACTCTCTGCTCTCACGAAAGTAAGCCAGCTTATCCTCAGTGCATCCGTTTCCTATTCTCTCTGATGCGTATTGATAGTATTGCCTTGAAAGCCCGATTAAGTCAAGAGCAATGTTGCTAATCGCAATGTCTTGCTCTAAAATGGGTCCGTGCCCACACCAATGTGAAAGGTTCTGACCTAAAATGAGCGCATCATCAGCCAAGTGAAGCAGATAAAGAGATTTTGAGTCACATGTGTCCAACATCATCGGGAATTTCATAAAAGGTAGGGTGGCGGTATGCTTTATCATCCGAAGGTGAAAATAAAGGATCGCTTTCTTCGGGAGAAGACGCTTTTATGGATGATGACAAAACCACCCAAATACTAACNCCCTCACTGCGCCTGGTATAGACGTCCCNTGCNTTCTTTAAGGCCATATCTTCATCTGGCGCATGCAGGCTTCCCGCATGCTTATGAGAAAGCCCATTTTTACTTCGAACAAAAACCTCCCAAAGTGGCCACGAATCTGAATTTTCTTTTGTCATGCCGCTGAATCATTTACGTGAGCGCTTGTTCTTTTTTGTGTTTTCTTTTTTCTCGCATATGCTGTGGCAGCTTCTCGAACCCACGCTCCTTGGTCATGAGCCTTCTGTCTTGCCTCCAACCTTTCTGCGTTGCATGGCCCATTCCCCGCTATTACCTGAAAAAACTCATTCCAATTTATTTCGCCGAAATCGTAATGGCCTGATTTTTCATTCCATTTTAACTTATCATCAGGAATTTTAAGGCCAAGGAACTCAGCCTGTTTAACAGTTTTATCTATGAATTCTTGTCGAAGCTCGTCATTGCTTTTTCTCTTTATTCTCCACTTCATGCTTTGTGCCGAATTAGGACTATTATCGTCGGACGGTCCAAACATCATAACACTTGGCCACCACCAACGATTTAAAGCGTCTTGAGCCATATCTTTTTGCTCTTTTGTGCCCTTGGACAAATTCATCATTATTTCANACCCTTGTCTTTGATGAAAGCTTTCTTCCTTACAAATNCGNACCATTGCTCGGCTATATGGCCCATATGATGTGCGACAAAGCATTACCTGNTTNGCGATAGCTGCGCCATCGACAAGCCAACCAATGGCGCCCATGTCCGCCCATGTTAGTGTTGGATAATTAAAAATCGAAGAATATTTTGCTTTCCCTTCTAAAAGGTCGCTGATCATTTTTTCTCTAGGTGTCCCAAGGGTCTCTGCTGCGCTGTACAAATACAAACCGTGCCCAGCTTCATCTTGAACCTTAGCTAAAAGAATTAATTTTGATCTAAGGCTTGGGGCCCTAGAAATCCAGTTCGCCTCTGGCAACATCCCAACCACCTCTGAGTGAGCGTGCTGACTAATTTGACGCACTAAAGTTTTTCTGTACGCTTCGGGCATCCAGTGCTTTGGCTCTACTTTGTTCTCCCCCTCAACAAAAGTTTCGAACTTTTCCTCTAATGAAATTGTTTCTCCCATATGTTTGAGATTTATGTTGCAATTTAAGACTGTTAATGCCGTCGTTGGTAACTAATATAAAACCAGTTTAACGAATAAATGTTCTCTAACAACTTAAGGGGACATACTTTTGACACCAGAAACAACAACCTTCGGAATAAAATACATGTTCGGATTTTTTAAGAAAAACAGTGAAGAAACAACTAATAGCCTTTTAACATCTATTGTTAAACAGAAAGGTGTAAAGCCCAAATTTCACAAACTAAAAGTGTTAGACGTCCGAAAAGAGACTGATGATTGTGTTAGCGTCTCTTTTCTCCCCCCCGTCAAAGGTTTTCAATATTTACCTGGACAATACATAACGTTAAAGAAGGAAATAAATGGCGAAGAGCTTCGGCGCTCCTATTCTATTTGTTCGAGCCCCCTTGATGGTGAGCTTAGGGTAGCTATCAAGCGTGTGCCTGATGGGCGCTTTTCTTCTTGGGCAACGAAAGAACTTTGCGCGGGCGACCAAATAGAAGTGATGCCACCAATGGGTAACTTTATCTTAGAGCCTTCTATCGATGACAATCACGAATATGTGGCTTTTGCTGCAGGCTCTGGGATCACCCCTGTTTTATCTATGATTAAAACCACCTTAAAACTTTCCAAAAATTCTAAGTTTACCCTCTTTTATGGTAATAAAAAATCCAGCTCAATTATATTTAAACGAGAATTAGAAGATCTTAAAGACCTTTATCTAGGCAGATTTGAAATTCACCATGTGCTGAGTCGAGAAGATCAAGGGAGTGATCTTTTATTTGGCCGCATCGATAAAGATCGAGCTACTTCACTTTTAAAAAAGTTTCAGCCTAAAATGAACGCGCATAGCTTTTTCCTTTGTGGTCCAGAGGCCATGATCAATAATGTGAGTGATGTAATTGCAGATATGGATGTTGATAAAACGAACATTCATTTTGAGTTGTTTTCCTCTACCACGAAAACCGAAAAAACTATTTCAAAACCCTCTTCTAAAAACAAAAAGCCCTCATCAAATGTCACTGTAATTTTAGATGGTGAAAAAACACACTTTGAGCAGCCCTCCAAAACATTTGTTTTAGACGCTGCCTTAGCTGCTGGTGCAGATATTCCTTACGCCTGCAAGGGGGCTGTTTGCTGCACATGTAGAGCAAAAGTTTTAGAGGGCTCTGTCGAAATGGCGATGAATTACTCACTAACAGATGAAGAAGTTGACGAAGGTTATGTTCTTTCTTGTCAAACCTTACCTAAATCACCAGATGTTGTGATCAGTTTTGATGATTAGAGTTGAAGTCAAACATCACAAGTTCTGATCAAAAAAGTATATGAAAGCGGCAATTGACGCTGATCCCAACTCAAGTTCTCTTGGGTGAACTGATTTAATATCATCCTGAGATGTGTGGTGATAGTCAAAATACCTCTGGCTATCTGCCCTGTAACCACATAATAAAACCCCGTCGTCAACAATTTGACTTACATCAGCACCAGAACCCCCTTGAGTCCACTCTCGGCAGCCATAGCGAGCAAGCAATTTATCTAATGCTTTTATCATAGATGGATTGTTATCATGAATCTCCCTGGGGAGGCTAAACCCCCTTGGGGCGCCTGACCCCCCATCTGACTCGATACACAGAACATGTTTTCTTCCTTTCTCTAAGCCCTCTTTTGCATATTTTCTCGCACCATCTAAACCAAACTCTTCATTTGCAAAAAGAACTATTCTAAGCGTATGTTTTGGCTTATACCCCAACTCCTTAAGCAACCAAACGGCGTGCATAGCATGAGCAACTCCCGCTCCATCATCTTGTGCTCCTGTTCCTAAATCCCATGAGTCAAGGTGGCCTCCCACTAAAATAATCTCATCTGGTTTTTCAGAACCTTTAATCTCAGCAATTACATTATTTGAGTTTCGTCTTCCTATGTCTTTAGCCCCGATTGTAAGGTGAATTATTCCTTCCGTGTTTTTCTCAAGTTCTTTACTTAACCATTCCGCGTCGTTTGTGGAAATAGCTGCTGCTGGTATTTTTTTCACACCAGGCTGATAGGTCATTGCCCCTGTGTGTGGAAAATCATCTAATCGGTGAGTAAGAGATCGGTTAATTGAGGCGACAGCACCAAGTTTTGCAGCTTCAGATGCCCCGCCCCAGCGCTGCCATCCAGCTTTTCCATAGGCCGAACCTGTGTTAATTAACCAAGGGTCCATGGGTTCGTTAAAAAAAGCAATTTTACCTTTCAACTCCATGCGTTTGGCGTATAAATCCTCCCTGTTTTTAATTTCGATTACCTCGGCTTTTATACCCTTTCCTTCATTTCCACCCGGCGTGGAAACCGAGCCGCCTAAAGCGGTAATATTTAATTTTTTCATCATTCTATAGCCTTGTTTGTCCCTTTTAATATAGGTTGCCGTTTCCACACCTCTCTCCCAGTGACGAACATCAACAAGTTGCTTCTGAACCAAATCATAACCAAGAGTATCAAGGGTTTCATATGCCCACATAACACCCTGGTCGTCGCCTTTGCTTCCTGCTAAACGTGGTCCAGCCTCTTCACATAGATTTTTAAGCCAATAATAGCCTTGCTGCTCCCCTAAGGATTTTTGAAAAATTTTCTGAACAAAACTGGGGTCTGCCTCCTGTCCCACTGTGGTTGTGGAAATGATTATAGCTATGGCTATGTATATTCTTTTCATGCTTTTATTTCGTTTAAATCATAAAGGTTCCTGGGTCCCCTGAAGCTAAGTACATTAAAAGGCCTGTAATCCAGCCCCCATATGTGCCGAGCGCATAACCTANCACNGCAAGCANAACACCAACNGGAGCCANTGAGGGATGAAATGCCGCCGCGACAACCGGCGCGGACGCGGCACCGCCAATATTCGCCTTTGAGCCAACGGCGACGAAAAAAAATGGGGCCTTGATTCCACGAGCAACCCCGAGTAAAATTAACACATGAAACAGCATCCAAACACCCCCAACAATTAATAACCCAGGAGCTTCTTTCAGTTCATAAAGATCCATTTTCATGCCTATCGTCCCTACCAATATATATATAAATACAGACCCTATCCTGCTCGCTCCCGCGCCCTCTAGGTCCCTAAGTTTTGTAAAAGACAAAAGAAGACCTATCGTTGTAGANACGATTACTATCCAAAAGAAACTACTCGTTAAACTAAAGTTTGATAAATACGGCGCGTTTTCTTTAAACCAAGGGGCAAAGAAGTCTCCCGCTAAATGACCCAGGGCGACAGCACCGAAAGCAATGCCTAAAATTTTCATAGTCTCTGGAAATTTTGGGATACGAGAGGTGCGTTCTGAAAAGTCTTCCATTTCTTTTTGTAAAACCTTTACTGAGGTGTTGTCTGCATGNAGCCATTGGTCAACACGGTCACTTTTTGCNGCNCCCAAAAGAATAAANGCCATCCAAATCTCAGCAACAACAACATCAACTGTTATCATCGCTGAATACAAACCGTCTGATGGTTTAAAAATCTCATACATTGCGGCCTGATTTGCCCCTCCTCCGATCCATGAGCCGGCAATGGTTGAAAGCCCCCTCCAAACCGCTTCTGGACCAACACCCCCAACAAGATCAGGGGCAACACTAGAAACAATCAAAACAGCAAACGGACCGCCCAAAATGATGGTAACTGTTGCCGTAAAAAACATAATCAATGCTTTTGGCCCTAGTCCAATAACAGCCTTTAGGTCTATACTTAAGGTTAGTAAAACCAGAGAGGCTGGAAGAAGGTACCTTGATGCNACAAAATAAAGGTTTGTGTCTTTAGGAACNAGNCCTGTATTTGTTAAAACGGAAGGTAAAAAATAACATANCAAAAGAACCGGAACCCACTTAAAAAATATCTTAAACTTTGGATTGTCTGCTGCCCAAAAAATNCCNCCGAGCAAAACCATTAACAGTCCNAAAACAACNGCTTCGTTANTTATTAANGCATGCGTTTCATTTTCCATTTTTTTGTGTTTTANTTGTGNNTTCTTTCTTTTTANCGAATTTAACNTTTTGTTTCTCAGCCCTCATTTTCTTTTCATTAGNTTTTAATTTTTTATCGNTAGTGGGNTCAACGTGCACAAACTCTTTTCTTTTTAACCAGGTGGAAAGAACATCGCCTAGGCTAACTAAAAATTTATCTTTCCGGATTTCGATCACTTCTCCAATTTTTTTTGCGCCACCGCCCAAAACTTTTACCTTGTCACCTCTTTTAACAGGCTCAAGAAATAGGTTTTCAAGAACTTTTTTCGCTGCTTTTTTACCTTGCATTTGTTCTTTCTTTTTTCGAGCCCTCTCCTCGTAATTTCTCTCTGATAGAGATTTTATTATTTTGTCTTGCACCTCCTTTTTAAGCTTTTGAGTCTTTGCTTTTGACCAAAGGTTTGCCCATTGCTCCATACGTTTACCCCAATTTATTTGTTGTGTTAGCTCGGTATTGTTTTTGCCTGTTTTCGAAAGCTTTGTTTCAAGTTCTTGTATTCTTTTTTCGTTTAATTGCTTCAAAGACTCTAAGTCTTTGAGTTTAGCTCTTACCTGTTTTTGAGTTGATTCCAGGGATTTTCGTTCATTTTGCAAAACCACTATTAACCTATCAAATGACAATGTTTGCTCTTTTAAATTTTTTTTTGCCTCTGCCATGATACGTTTTGATATCCCCGACCTCTCAGCCACCTCAAAAGTGTATGAAGAGCCTGGTGTGCCTTGTTGGATTGTGTATTGAGGTGTTAATGACTCTATGTCAAACGACATGTTTGCGTTGCTTGCCCCTGAGAGCTCTTCAGCGAGAGCTTTTATATTATTAAAGTGTGTTGTGAAAATGCCAAACGCGTTCGATTTGTGTATCTCAGAAAGAAAAACACGAGCCAAAGAGCTTCCTAAGTCTGGATCTGAACCGCTACCAAATTCATCTACTAAACACAAGGTTTTATCGTCTGAGTGTCTTAAAATCTCCTTCATTTTGGACAATTTCCCACTGTAGGTTGAGAGCTCACTCTCTATGCTTTGAGGGTCACCTATATCTGTCATTATTCTTTCGAACCACTTCATTTTTGACCCGACACCCACAGGCACAAGCATACCGCACTGAAGTATAATTTGCAGTAGACCTACCGTTTTTAAAGCGAGAGACTTTCCTCCAGCATTTGGGCCAGAAACAACCACAAGACGATTGTTTTTATCCATGTATAAATCAAGGGGAACAACCTCCTGAGTGTTGGCTTCTTGAGTCTTTTTTAAAACTGGGTTTATAGCCCTGTTAAATGCTATTTCGTTTTCTGTAATTTCAGGTAGGTGTGCGTTTTCTTTTTTTGCAAACCGTGTTTTTGCGAACAACACATCTAACTCTATAATTTTTTTGTTCGTTATTGATATTTTTTCTGAGANTGGNGCTATTTCTCGNGTGAGGTTTAAAAGTATTCGTCTTATTTCTCGCCTCTCTTCCTCTATCAAAACACCAACTGTAGCGTTAATTTCTAAGCACTCATTAGGCTCCAAAAACACAAGTGTGTTTTTTGCGCTGCTTCCGTGAAAAGCGCCTTTTGCTTTATTTTTATCTGGGGCGTTTACAGCCAAAACGCGCCTACTATTACTTACAGATTCTCTTATATCTCCAAGTATGCCTTGTTTTTCACATCTCTTTAAAGCTTTATAAAAAAGGCGGTCCGCAACAACTCGTTTTTTTGCAATTTCTTGTCTAATAGACTTAAGCTCGATAGATGCTGTTGACTTGATCTGGCCGTTTTTTTCAAGAACCTTATCAATATGCTTTTTGATTTTGTCTTCTGGGGGAAACGGTCGATATGATGAAGCTAATGTTGGTGCAACCTCATCATTTATTTGTGTGAATTTATAAAGTGCTTTATAGCTCTCCGACTGATCTCTAATGCTCATAAAATGAGCGGTGTCAAGAACAGCNTTTTTTATTTTCAANAAAGGAATCGCNTCNTCAATCTCTGANCTTGAAANTGGCGGCAACGACTCATCNATTTTTAAAATTTCAAGAAGCTCCGCGCCCTGGTATANCTCNATCTNTTTTTGATTTTTGTGNGNNCTTGGGAGCATTTCCATNATTGNTCGCCGCCCGTTCGAAGACACGGCAAACTTGGATAACATTGTCTTAAACTCCAAAAAATCAAGGGCTTCAAAAGCTGACTCTGGATAAAGCATGTTATTCGTTCTTCTCTGGTCTCATTTGAGGGAAAAAAATAACCTCTTGAATACTTGTCTTTCCTGTAAGTAGCATAACTAGACGGTCCATCCCGATCCCCATGCCTGAGGTGGGGGGCATTCCATACTCTAGAGATCTTAAAAAATCTTTATCGATAAACATAGCTTCATCATCTCCTTTCTCTTGAAGTCCAAGCTGATCTTCAAACCTCTCTTTTTGATCAATTGGATCATTTAGCTCACTGTATGCATTAGCTATCTCTGTCCCATTTATAAAAAGCTCAAACCTTTCGGTAAGCCTCTCGTCGTCTCGGTGTTTTTTACACAGCGGGGACATTTCTATAGGATAGTCGGTAATAAATGTGGGCTGAACATAGTATTTCTCACACTTGTCTCCAAAAATGGCATCAATAACTTTACCCTTGCCCATGTCTGGAGATGTTTCTACATCTAAAGACTCCGCTATCTTTTTTATCTCAGCCTCATTTTTATCTATTAAATCAAATCCCGTGTGAGTTTTTATCGCTTCCAAAATCGGAACCCTTTGGTAGGGCGCTGCTAAATTTATTTTTTTTCCATCAAAAGAAACTTCCGCTGACCCTGTTGTTTTTCTTGCAATTTTTTCAAACATACTTTCGGTAAATTCCATCATCCACTTATAATCCTTGTAGGCAACATATATTTCAAGGATTGTAAATTCTGGATTATGGGTTCTGTCCATACCCTCATTTCTAAAGTCTTTTGCAAATTCATATACCCCATCGAACCCACCAACAATCAGTCTTTTTAAATAAAGCTCGTTAGAGATTCTTAAATATAACGGCATGTCCAATGTGTTGTGATGGGTCATAAATGGTCTTGCCGCCGCGCCCCCTGGTATGCTTTGCAGTATTGGTGTTTCTACCTCCAAATAACCTTTTTCATTAAACACCTCACGCATAGTATTAAAGACTTGTGTTCTCTTTACAAAAACTTCTTTTACTCCTTCATTTACGATAAGATCCACATATCGCTGACGATATCTCAACTCCGGGTCGTTAAACTCATCATGTTTTTCTCCCTGAGAGTCCGTCTTAACTACAGGCAGTGGTTTAAGCGCCTTGCTTAACAACTTTAACTCGGAAACATGAATGCTTATTTCTTCTGTTTTTGTTGTAAAAACATGCCCTTTTAAAGACACAAAATCTCCTATATCAAGCTGCTTTTTAAACACTACGTTGTACAATGTTTTGTCTTCACCCGGACACACAACGTCTCTATTTATGTAAGCTTGAATTCTGCCGGAAGAGTCTTTGATGCTTAAAAAAGAAGCCTTCCCCATGATTCTTTTAGTCATCACTCTTCCAGCAACACATACGGATGTATATTTTTCTGGTTTTATAGGGAATTCTTGCTTTATTGTTTCTGACAAAACATTGACAGGAACCTCTTCCGCGGGGTATGGGTTTATCCCCTCTTTCCTTAACGCCTCAAGGCTCTCTCTGCGTAATATTTCTTGTTCTGATAACTTTGTGTTCATCTTGCAAAGATAGGAAGGTACTTTAAGGTGGGTTACCTTTGCCGAATTAAAGAAAAACTTTATGAAAAATAAACGAGTAAGGGTTCGTTTTGCCCCAAGCCCCACAGGGCCTTTGCATATGGGGGGGGTAAGAACAGCTTTATATAATTATTTGTTTGCAAAAAAGAATAACGGGGATTTTTTACTCCGTATCGAAGACACTGACCAATCTCGATATGTTGAGGGTTCGGAAAAATATATTGTCGACTCTTTACGCTGGTGTGGAATTTCTCCAGACGAAGGTGTTGGAGTTAATAATTCTATCACCGATAGTGGTCCACACTCTCCCTATCGGCAAAGCAAAAGAAAAGATATATATCGTCCTTATGTCGAAAAGCTTATAAGATCAGGTCACGCTTATATGGCTTTTGACACTCCTGAAGAGCTCTCTGAAATTAGAGACAAATCTAAAAAAGCAGGAAACCCAAATTGGCAATATAATAGTATCACTCGGGCCTCAATGAAAAACTCTTTAACTCTTTCTGCTGAAGATGTTAATAATAAGTTATTATCCAAAACACCATATGTCGTTCGTGTTAAGATGCCCCATGGTGTAGAGATAAAATTTCATGATGAAGTAAGAGGCTGGGTGAGTGTAAATAGTGTAAATGTTGATGATAAAGTGCTTATGAAAGGAGATGGTTTACCCACTTATCATTTGGCTAATGTTGTGGATGACCATTTAATGGAAATTTCTCACGTGATTCGCGGAGAAGAGTGGTTACCCTCAGCCCCTCTTCATGTTATTTTATATGATTATTTTCAATGGGAGCGTCCTATTTTTGCCCACCTACCTTTGTTACTTCGACCTGACGGTAATGGAAAACTGTCGAAACGAGATGGTGATAAGTTAGGCTTCCCTGTTTTTCCTTTAAATTGGTCTCACCCAGAGACTAAAGAAACAGCTTCTGGTTATAAAGAATTTGGTTTTTATCCTGAAGGTTTCGTTAATATGCTTGCTTTTTTAGGATGGAACCCTGGTACAAATCAAGAAATTTTTTCTCTTGAGGAGCTTGTTTCATCCTTTAACCTGCAAAAAGTAAGTAAAGCTGGAGCGCGTTTTGATTACGATAAAGCCCGTTGGTTCAATCAACAACAGTTAAGAATAAGAGATGAATCGTTATTAATTGATGAGTTTGTAAATTCTATTAAGCTTAAGTACGGTATATCAATCCAAAATGAATGGGCTAAAAAAGCTCTCTATTTATTTATGGATAGAGCAGAATTTATGAATCAAATTGTTACAGATTGTTATTATTTATTTGAAGATCCTGTTGATTATGATTCAAAAATGGTAGAAAAAAAATGGTCACTAAACGCGCAATTATGGCTTAAAGATTTAGCTCATATATTTTCAAAAACCAGTTACAGTAGTGATGAAATAGAAGCCTCCTTCAAAAATTATCTCAATTCCAACTCTTTAAAATTTAGTGAATTAGGTCCTGTATTAAGGCTTGCTATTGCTGGAAAAACTCAAGGTCCTTCAATTTTTACAGTAATGGAGTTAATTGGAAAAGATATTTCTGAAATTCGAATAAATAATGCAATAACTACATTAAACTAATGAAAGAAATACAATTAGTTAATCAAAGAGAATATGCTTATCATGGGTGTTTAGAGGAAGAATCTATAATTGGCTCTGAATACATTACTAGTTTAAAAGTATTCTGCGATCTTCAAGATTCTGTAATAAAAGATGATTTGAAATACACTGTAGATTATGTTGATTTAAGAGAAATAGTGACTCAAGAAATGCAAAAAAGATCAAAATTATTAGAGACTGTCTGTTTACGCATTATTAATAGACTTTTTAATGAATTTCCTCTTATTTTGAAAGCAGATATTAAAATTTGTAAACTAAACCCACCAATAAATGGGGATGTTGAACAAGTTTGTGTTTGTTTTTCTANAGAAAAACCTTAGCTCAATTATTATTTGGGTCGTAGTTTTGAAAANTCTGGTCTCGTGGCCGAGTGGNTAGGCAGAGCTCTGCAAAAGCTTGTACAGCGGTTCGAATCCGCTCGAGACCTCAAAAAACCCTGTTTTCAGGGTTTTTTTGTTATCAGTTCTTTTTTCCAAATTTTTACCTTACATATCACTTTATCTTTGTTTTTCTAATCCTGAAAATATTTAGACATGTCACAACCTACACTTCAAGAAGCTTTAAAAAGTTTATCTATTGATAATAAAAATGCTGGAACCTGGATAGGTGTTAATGCTCATCATTCTGATAAAAAAATTCATAGTTATTCACCAGTTGATGGATCTTTAATTGGTTATGCATCATTTACTACTGACGAACAATATGAAAAAAGTATAATTGAAGCCCATAAATCTTTTCTTGAATGGAGAAATNTTCCTGCACCAAAAAGAGGAGAAGCTGTTAGAGTTTTTGGAAATAAACTAAGAGATCAAAAATCTGCTTTAGGATTATTAGTTAGTTATGAAATGGGGAAATCCTATCAAGAAGGTTTGGGAGAAGTACAAGAAATGATAGATATCTGCGATTTTGCAGTAGGGTTGTCTAGACAATTAACAGGTTTAACTATTAAAAGTGAAAGACCTGAACATTTTATGATGGAACAGTACCATCCAATGGGGGTTATTGGAATAATTTCAGCTTTTAATTTTCCTGTTGCTGTTTGGGCTTGGAATGCAACATTAGCTTGGGTTTGTGGTAATTCCTGTGTCTGGAAAGGTTCTGAAAAAACACCTTTATGTTCTATAGCTTGTCAAAAAATATGGAATGAAGTTACATTAGAAATGAATCTTCCAAAAAACTTATCTATCATATTAACAGGTGATAAAAATATTGGAGTAAAAATGAGCCAGGATAAAAGAATACCTGTTGTTTCAGCTACAGGATCAACATTGATGGGTAAAGCTGTTGGTGAAAAAGTTGCGAGTAGATTGGGTCGTTCTATTTTAGAATTAGGAGGTAATAACGCCATTATTATAACTGAATCAGCTGATCTCAAAATGACCGTTACTGCTGCAGTTTTTGGTGCTATTGGAACTGCCGGTCAAAGATGTACAAGTACTAGAAGATTGATAATTCACGAAAGTATTTATGATAAAGTATGTAATTCAATTTGTGATGCTTATAAACAAATAAAAATTGGTAGTCCTTTAGATATAAAAAATCATATGGGACCATTAATTGATTCGGATGCTGTAAATAACTATTTACAATCCTTAAAAGATGTAGAAAAACAAGGAGGAAAATTCTTGTTAAAAGGTGAACAATTAAAAGGAGAATCGTATTCTAGTAATTGTTATGTCACACCATCTATCGCTGAAGTGGAAAATATTTGGGATGTTGTTCAACATGAAACATTTGCTCCTTTATTGTATGTAATGAAATATTCTGATTTAAAAGAAGCTTTAAATACTCAGAATAATGTACCTCAAGGATTAAGTTCAGCAATAATGACAAACTCTATGCAAGAGGCTAATATGTTTTTATCTGCAAGTGGTTCAGATTGTGGTATCGCTAACGTCAATATTGGAACCAGCGGTGCGGAAATTGGAGGTGCATTTGGAGGTGAAAAAGAAACTGGTGGTGGAAGAGAAAGTGGTTCAGATGCATGGAAAGCATATATGAGAAGACAAACTAATACTTTAAATTATGGTAACTCTTTACCTTTAGCTCAAGGAATAGAATTTAACATATAATTATATATATAATTTATTTTAAATAAAATATATAATAGTGTTATCCGGTTAATAAAGTGTATAAAATGCAATAAATAATTTGGATATTAAAATATTAAGATTAATAAACATTTAGTTAACAGTAAAATTTAATATAAAATATTGTAAATCAATTATTTAATATATGTACATATTAGTAACTTTATATAATAAATAATACTTTTTGTTAAGAATAAAATCACTTAAAGTTATTGATAATTTATATTTTTTTATTGATAAATATAAAATCATAGTTAATGAAAAAAACACATAAAATATTCATTACATTTTAATCAACAACTCATATAAGGTTATGAACAAAATATTGACAATATCTATAGGAAATGACCATGCGGGTTTTGAATTAAAATTTTTAATTATTGATAAACTATCTCAGTTAGGTTATAAAATAATCAATCATGGTTGTGATGGCCCGGGTTCTGTAGATTATCCGGATCACGGACATAAAGTTGCTTTAGATATTTTACAGGAAAAAGCTGATTACGGTATAGTAATATGTGGAAGTGGTAACGGTATTAATATGACTGTAAACAAACATCAAGGAATAAGATCGGCGCTTTGTTGGAATCCAGAATTAGCAAGTTTAGCTAGAAGTCACAATAATGCAAATATATTAGCTTTACCAGCGAGATTTATATCAAAAAAAACATCTTTAGAATGTTTAGATGCATTTCTAAATCAAAAATTTGAAGGAGGTAGACACCTAAATCGGGTAAATAAAATTAATTGTTAATGGTAAAATTTGAATATGAAAAAGATATTTGGAAGAAGTTTATCGAACCTAAAAAATTTGCTTTCTTATTAAAAAAAATAGAAGAAAAAGAACATTGTAAAATTATAGAAGTTAATTATCAACTCATTTCAGATAAAAAAATATTAGAAATAAATACTAAATTTCTTAATCATAAATATTACACGGATGTTATTGCTTTTCCTCGAAATAGAGGACCGAGGAAAATGGCTGATATTTATATAAGTGTCGAAAGAGTTCAAGAAAATTCTCAAAACTTTGGGGTGTTTTTTCAGAAAGAATTAAACAGGGTTATGTTGCACGGCTTATTGCATGTTCTTGGTTATAATGACACTGAAAAAATGGATAAAACATTAATGTCAAGCAAAGAAGATTATTATCTTGCTTTATATGATAATATATAGTTCCACGTGAAACAATGAATTACGACGTTATTATTGTAGGAGGGGGTCATGCTGGTTGCGAGGCCGCTGCTGCCGCGGCGCGAATGGGATCTACAACACTATTAATAACAATGAATTTGCAAACCATTGCACAAATGAGTTGTAACCCAGCTATGGGTGGTGTTGCTAAAGGTCAAATATTAAGGGAAATAGACGCGCTGGGTGGGTTTTCAGGCATTGTTTCTGATAATACTGCAATACAATTTAGAATGCTTAATAAGTCAAAGGGTCCAGCGATGTGGTCTCCAAGAGTTCAAAGTGATCGTTGGAGATTTGCAGAAGAGTGGAGGTTAATGCTTGAAAGTATAGACAACCTAGATTTTTTACAATCATCGGTCGCTGGAATAAAAACAGAAAACAAGAAAATAATAGGGGTTTTATTAAACAACGGAACGCTCATAAAATGTAATTCTGTAGTTTTAACTAGTGGCACATTTTTAAATGGAGTTATGCACGTGGGGGAAACGAAAACAAAAGGCGGTCGTAGTTCAGAGTCTTCTTCTGTCGGAATTACTAGCAACCTAGAAAAATTAGGATTTGAGAGTGGGCGGATGAAAACAGGAACACCGCCTCGTTTAGACGGACGCTCTTTAGATTACGGTCAGTTTGAAGAGCAAAAAGGTGATAAAAACCCTGGAAAATTTTCTTTTACAGACACAAAAAAACTTATTAAACAAAGGTCTTGTTGGATAGCCCACACAAGTAACGATGTACATGAAGTGTTGCGTTCCGGTTTTGAGCGGAGCCCCATGTTCAATGGGGCTATTGAAAGTGCGGGGCCGAGATACTGCCCTAGTATTGAAGAAAAAATCAGTCGGTTTTCAGATAAAAATAGCCATCAAATGTTTATCGAGCCGGAGGGTTGGAAGACGGTAGAAGTATACATAAATGGTTTTTCAACATCTCTACCTGAGGATATTCAGCAAAAAGCATTAAGACGGGTTCCTGGTTTTGAAAATGCTAAATTTTTTAGACCTGGATACGCAGTAGAATATGACTATTTTCCGCCGACACAACTCAAACGCAGTTTAGAAACAAAACTAGTTGACGGGTTGTTTTTTGCAGGGCAAATAAACGGCACAACGGGTTATGAAGAAGCCGCTTGTCAGGGTTTAGTTGCTGGTATAAACGCCCATCAGTATATAAAAAAGAATGAGCCTTTGGTGTTGAAAAGAAGCGATGCATACATTGGTGTTTTAATAGATGATTTAATCACAAAAGGAATAGACGAACCATATAGAATGTTCACTAGCCGAGCAGAGTTTAGACTTACTTTGCGCCAAGACAATGCAGACTTAAGGCTGACCGAAACAGGAAGGCTTTTGGGCCTTATAAGTGATCAGCAGTGGGCTCGTTTTGAAAATAAAAAGCGGGATATAGCCACCGCTTCGGACTGGATTTTAAAAAAACGGGCTAAACCTGAGGAGCACAATGAATTGCTGAAATCAAAAAAAAGCGCTTTACTAAAACAGCAGGGGCCGATTTCTAGCCTTATATTAAGACCAAACATATCTTTGAAAGAGGTGTTAAGCGAAACTCCGGGCGATTTATTAAATATGACTGATGAAGTTTGGGAGCAGGTGGAAATTAGTCTCAAGTATTCTGGATATATTGAAAAAGAAATGGATCGAGTTGAAAAAACAAAAAGATTAGAAAGTTTAAAAATCCCCTCCGGTTTTGCATATCACAAAATACAAGCGCTGAGCGCAGAATCAAGAGACAAACTTTCGGTTGTCGAACCGGCAACACTTGGTCAAGCAAGCCGAATAGCCGGCGTTTCGCCAGCAGACATTCAAATATTATTGGTCCATTTGGGTCGTTAGTGTTACACGTGGAACAAATGAAAAAGAATATAAAGTGCCCCGTGTGTGAAGAGTCAGCTTCTCGTTTTGAAAAGAAAATCATTGACCACATGGTTTCTAAGGAAGTTTTTGATATCCGGTCTTGTGCTGGGTGTGGGCTATGGAGAACAGACCCAAGGCCCGCTCTTGAGAAAATCGGAAATTATTATGAGTCACCAAACTACTTGAGTCATTCTGAAGAAAGTCAGACCTTTTTTAAGAAGCTATACAATGGTTTTAGATCATATAACGCCATTAAAAAACTGAAGACCTTAGAAGATCACGTTTCCGAAAAATCGAATATTCGAAGACTCTTGGACGTTGGGTGTGGAATAGGCGTTTTTTTAGAGCATGCAAAATTTCGAAAATGGAGCGTTTTTGGCATAGAAACAAACAAAAAAGCACGAAAAATTGCCGAAAAACGATTAAAATCAACAATTTTTGAGAATATTGATGACTTAAAAGTTGAGGAAAAATTTGACGCTATTTCACTTTGGCATGTTTTAGAGCATCTTTCTGACCCAGATCAGGCCATGAAAAAATTTCATAACCACTCCACAAAGAAAGCTATTCTAGTTATAGGGGTTCCAAACCGTGAGTCTTACGATGCGAAATTATATGATGAGCATTGGGCGGCCTATGATGTTCCGATACACTTTTGGCACTTCACAAAAAAGGACATAAAGAATTTAGCAGAGAAAACCGGCTGGAAAGTAGACGCCGTGCTCCCAATGCGATTAGACGCTTTTTACGTAAGCTTGTTGAGTGAACTATATAAATACGGAAGAAAGAATTGGATTAAATCCTTTTTGCTGGGTTTAATTAGTAACTATAAGGGTGGGCAAACGAACACAAGCAGCCTGATGTATGTTTTAAAGAAAGTTTAAAAAATAGACATCAACTTTACCCCCATATCTAAAAGAACTATTTTGGCGTTTAAGTTTCTTTGGATATCTAATTTAGCTGAGTCCAAAGAAGATAAAACAAAACTTAACTTGCTGGTTTCTAAAAGTCTAGCAAAACCATCGGTTTTAAAAGAGATATCATCAAACCAATCCAGCGCAATAGCGTTATTATCTCCAAATTTATGTTTGACTAATAGAGAAAAAAGTGATGAAGAAAAAGAGAAATAGTCAATTATTTGGTCTCTCCCCAAAAGAGAGAGTTTTTCAACCCAGTTATTTAATTCAGTAAAGTCTTTTTTGAAAGAAATTCGCATACTTGAAGCAAAAGTTTCTGAAAACAATCTAAGTTCCTCATCGTTTTTCAAATAGTTTATTGCGACACCAGGCTGCCCTTCAGATAGGCTAGCAAGCATTTCGGACCGTTCGTTCGAAAGATCGTACTCGTCCTTGATCCACTTGCTTAAAACATTATGCTCCATTGGGGGAAATGATAAAACTTGACAACGGCTTTTAATTGTTGGTAGAATTTTTGAAACATTTTCCGTAATTAACAAAATAAGAGTCTTGTCTTGAGGTTCTTCTATGGTTTTTAAAAGCCGGTTTGCTGCAGAGTTATTTAGCTTTTCAGGAAGCCAAATGATGATAATTTTATATTTTCCTGAATGTGATTTTAGTGCTAATTTTTCTAATACATTAGAAGCTTCTTTGACACCAATAATTAATGACTTTTTATTGGCGCTGATTTTAGATGCCCAATTTTTAAACAAAGGGAACGGGTTTTCGTCAAGGAAGTCCCTAAACTGAACAAGATAATCGTCAGATGTTTTAACCGATGAGCCCTCCCCGTCTCCAGAAGCTGTTGGAAAAATAAAATGTAAGTCAGGGTGGGCCAACCCAAATTCTTTAAGACCAGGGTCACACAATAGTTGTTTTACATAAAGGCGTGTGTTCATCCAAGCGACCCCCCCTGAGTTCGAAGACAGGATTTGCGCATGGGGTATGCGGCCAAGGGTGCCAGATTTTAGCCAATTTTGTGAATAAGGTGTTTCAAAAAAAGAAATTTTGTTTTTCACTTAACGAAGGTAGAAAGCTAATTTTGAAACCAGATAAAAAAGTATGAAAACATTAAAAGATATAGAACTTACAGGGCGTCGAGTTTTAGTTCGCTTTGATTTTAACGTTCCACTGAATGAATCGGGACAGATCACAAATGCCAAAAGACTCACAGCGGCACTACCTACAATAACAAGAATATTAAACGCTGGGGGGCGCTTGGTAATCATGTCTCACCTTGGCAGACCCAACGGGAAACCCAGTAACTCTTTAACTTTAAGGCCTGTTTTGAAATGGCTTTCAGAAAAAATTAATAGATCAATATCTTTCTCAAAAGAGATCACGGGCCCCAAAGCTGTCCAAGCCTCAAAAGCATTAAAAAATGGGGAAGTTTTAGTTTTAGAAAATATTAGATTTGACTCAAGAGAAGAGACGGGGGATGTTTCTTTTGCTAAAGAATTATCAGAGCTGGGAGACGTCTACATTAATGACGCTTTTGGCACCGCACACAGAGAACATGCTTCTACTTCAATTATTGCTCGTTACTTTAAAGGTTGTTGTGCTTTTGGAGATGTTATGTTTAAAGAAATAGACAACGTGAACAAGGTTCTAAGTTCTGAAAACGGACCAAAAATTGCGATTGTTGGAGGGGCAAAAGTTTCAAGCAAAATAATAATTCTTAAAAGTCTTATCGATAGTGTTGACGAATTGATAATTTGCGGAGGAATGGCATTTACATTTATAAAAGCCTTAGGTGGACAGATAGGCGATAGTATTTGTGAAGCCGATAAGATTGATATAGCGAATTCCATACTTGAGGCCGCGGAAGGTAAGGGCGTAAAAATTCATTTACCCACAGATGTTTTGGCCGCAAAGGATTTCAGCTCTTCTGCGCAAACCAAATACTGTGATATTTATGAAATCCCAGAAGGGTGGCAAGGGTTAGACGCAGGGAAAGAAACGATAGAATACTTTTCAGGAGTTATAGAGTCTGCAAAAACACTTTTGTGGAATGGACCACTTGGTGTATTTGAGTTGGAACCATTTTCCCATGGAACTAGGATAATAGGTGAAAAAATAGCAAAGGAGACAAAAAGGGGCTTATTTAGCCTTGTTGGAGGTGGTGACTCTGTGGCTGCGGTAGAGCAATTCAAACTATCACAAGACATGAGCTATGTGTCTACAGGAGGGGGCGCAATGTTGGAGTTTTTAGAAGGGAAATCACTTCCCGGAATACAAGCTATTCTAAGCAACAATTAAAAGTAAGTTCTGCTTTAAATAGAAACTTCACACATTAATCGAATTTTCATCTTGTAGGGGGTTAACTTCTGGTAAGCGTTCAAAAAGCATCGAGCTAAACATTTCAATAGTTTTAAAAATAGAAGAGTCTCCTTTGAGTGGTGCTTGATCAAAGAAATAAATAAAGCTGTTGTTATAAATTGTAAAAAAGACCGACATAAATACGATAGCTTTAAAAGCGCCAGAGACACAACCCAAAGCACGGTTTATCCAATTTAACCAAACAAGCTTGAGTATTTTGGTTAAAACAGAGCCCAAAGTTTTGAAGAAAATATATGAGACTAAAAAAATAAACACTCTTGCGGTAATGAGTGAATAATCGAAAGAAATCTCAAAAGCGTTTCGAAACCATAAATCTATACTAGGGGCATATATCACAGACAAAAAATACCCTAAAAAAACCCCCAAAAGACCAGCCCACTCATTCACTAACCCAACCCAGCCTCCGCGAACAGTCATAAGCAGTAAAACCAGAAAACAACATAGATCTATAGTGTTCACAAGTATTTTAGGTTAAAACATAAAAAAAGACCCCAAAAACCCTAAAAAGAATCTAACAACCAGCAACACCCACAACATAAGGAAGCACAACAATGGTCATATTAACTACACTATCAGCTTGGAGTTTAATATAGCCACAGCCAAAAACTACAGGTGGGCTACCACCCTTTTGAGCTGTAACTTGAAGTACCGCAGGCATGTTATATTCAAAAAGACTAAGCCCTTCATCATCTTTCATAATTCCATCAACACCTGTTTGACCTGTAAAATTTGGAATAGCATTTAAAACAGGAGCTGTTGCCTGAACTGAAGCGTTTTGAATAGGAACCCCATTTTCATCAACAACTTTTATTGAAAACTGAAAAGAAGAACTTTCAGGCTTTTCACATCCAAAAATAAAAAGAAGGCTAGAGGTTAAAATAAATAAAAAAAAGTGTTTCATTGTGGACATCCGTTATTTAAGTCACCGAAAGGTTTGATTATTACATTTATTTCTGAAGTTTGTCCCTCTTTAGCATGTATGAAACTACAACCTTTCCAACCACCCTTGGAAGCTTCTATATCAAGATAAGCCTCTCCATAATCAAAACCAATTACAGTATCAACCCACCCATCTTCGCCAGTTTTTCTCCAGTATTGCCCTGAAGTTGCTGGGTCTGTGAAAACAGTTGAGGATCCTGGAGAAAAAACGTGGACCCAGGCATTTTGCACAGGAATGGAGTCAGAATTTATAACACGTACGCGCACCAAAGATTCCGTACTTTCGGTCTCGCAAGAACCAATAAAAAAAGAAAGGCTCAAAAAGAAACAGGCAAGCAAGAGTTTTTTGTTGATCTTCATCGAATAATTTGATAATTTGGTGGTTAAACCAAAGCAAATATAACTGATTTCCTCACTATGCTTAAAATTATTGAAGAGCACATAAGCGCGATTAGCAAAAAAAAGTTTGCAAATCAAGAAGATGCTGAAAAGTTTCGTGTGAAATTCCTCGGAAAAAAAGGCGTGCTTTCATCCTTGTTTTTAGAATTGAAAACATTAGAATCAAAAGAAAAAAAAATTATAGGAGCGGCTTTGAATAAGTTAAAAATAGCTGCAGAGGACGCGATAAAAAGCGCTCCCAGAAACATAAAAGAAAATAATAACGAAGAGTTAGAGGATTTTAGCAGGCCCGGATATAATTCACTTCCCGGCTCGAGACACCCAATATCCATAGTAAAAAATGAAATAATACAAATCTTCGAAAACCTAGGTTTTACGACAGAAGAAGGCCCAGAAATGGAAGACGACTGGCATAATTTCTCAGCATTGAATTTTCCAGAAGAACATCCTGCTAGAGATATGCAAGACACATTTTTTTTAACAAGGGATCAAAAGTGGGCATTAAGAACCCATACATCGAGCGTACAGGTCCGGACAATGGAATCACAAACGCCTCCAATTCGAATTATTGCCCCTGGGCGTGTTTTTCGTAACGAGGCTATTTCTTCAAGGTCACATTGCGTCTTTCATCAAGTCGAGGGTTTGTATATTGACCAAGGAGTTTCGTTTGTAGACATGAAGCAAACACTATCATCTTTTTCAAAATCTTTTTTTGGAGAATCGACACAAATTCGATTAAGACCCAGCTATTTCCCATTTACTGAGCCAAGTGCGGAAATGGATATTTGGTGGGGGTTAGAAAATGAAGTTGATCATAGAATGACGAAAGGCACAGGCTGGTTGGAAATTATGGGATGTGGAATGGTAGACCCCAATGTTTTAGATTCTTGTGGCATAGACCCTCAAAAGTATTCAGGGTTTGCTTTTGGAATGGGTATTGAGAGAATAGCGATGCAGCGGTTTCAGATACCCGATATTCGGGCGTTTTATGAAAATGATATAAGGTTTTTAAAAAACTTCACAGGAGCCTAATTTTTAACCTCTATAACTCTCATTGTATTTGTTGTGCCCCTTTCTGCAATAGGCATACTTGCGAGCTGAACAATTTTATCGCCGAGATTAATTAGGTTCAATGATTTCAAAAGCTCTGAGATTTCTGTAAAGGTTTTATCTGTTGACTCCATACTGTTGTAGTAAAAACCAGAAACTCCCCAAACTAAAGAAAGTTTGTTCAGAATTGACTTATTTGAGGTAAAAATAAATATGTTTGATTTTGGTCGAAAAGAGGATAATAATAAAGCAGAATGACCACTGTAAGTTAGCGCACAAATTGAATTTGCACCTACAAGGTTTGCTGTTTTTGCTGCTTGATAACATAGAGCATTAGATAAGAATCGATCGTCCCCAGACTCGGGCTTCCTTCCCTTTAGTCTAGTTGTGCTAGAAGATTCTGAAGCAGTTACTATTTTACTCATTGTTTTAACAACTTCAACAGGGTATTTACCTACAGATGTTTCAGCAGAGAGCATTACAGCGTCAGCGCCATCTATAACAGCACAAGAAACATCATTTACTTCAGCCCTGCTGGGAGTCAAGTTATCAATCATGCTTTCCATCATTTGAGTAGCAACAATAACAGGCTTGGCTTTTTGGATAGCTTTCGAAATAATCATTTTTTGGATCAACGGAACTGACTCCAAAGGGACCTCGACGCCGAGATCTCCTCGAGCGACCATAACCGCATCAGCTTCATTTAGAATAGCATCAATATCTGAAACCGCTTCAGGCTTTTCAATTTTCGCTATGATTCCAGCACCTGAGTTTTTTTTATTTAAAATTTTTCGTAACTCTAAAATATCTTTCTTGTGCCGAACAAAACTTAAGCCTACCCAATCAACTTCTTCTTCTAAAGCAACATTGAGGTCAGCCAAATCTTTTAGAGTTAAGCAAGGGAGTGAAACCCGAGTATTGGGCAGGTTGACACCTTTATTGGATTCCAACAAGCCTCCCTGAATAACTTTTGCAACAACTTCATCTTTTAGGTTAGAAGAAATAACTTTCATTAAAAGTTTTCCATCATTTAACAGTATGGTTTCTCCAATTTTGACATCATTTGGGAAAGAACTATATGTCATAAATACCTTTTTCTTATCGCCAACACATGAAACGTTTGTAAACACCACGTTGTCTCCAGGCAGAACTCTAGTATTAGGCTTCATTGTGCCAATTCTTAGCTTAGGCCCTTGAAGGTCAGCTAGAATAGAAGCGTGCTTTTTTGTTTCGGTCAAAAGTTTTTTTACACTTAAAATTGTTTTTCGATTTTCTTCGGGACTCCCATGAGAAAAATTGATACGAAAAACATTAACACCCTCGAAAAGAAGTTTTTTTAAAACGCTTGGTTTTAATGATGCGGGCCCTAGTGTAGCGACGATTTTTGTTCTTTTCATAATTCATTTTTTTGGGTATCAAAACGAAGATTTTCTCGGCCTTTGATTTCTAGCCAAGGAAGAGGTTTTGTGCCCACAATTGAGGATGTTTTATACATGGTTTTTTGTAAAATTAACATTTCATTTTGAGATAGCTCAGGTTCGATGACAATTAGGGCGTCTATATTCTTAGGTTTTCTGATAAAACGCAAAAAAGGAGCAACTTCGATTTCTTCCGAAAATAAACCAGCACCTTTAGACAGGTCTTTAGAAATCCAATTAGAAGACTCAGGGTGGTTCCAAAAGACATGAACATTTTCGCCAATACCCCCCCCTTTGTAGAGTGCATGCCGGGTTACAACTCCCCCCAGATAGCAAAACAAATCAGGCGCTCGTTTCAGCTTCCAATTGAAAACTTGGTTAAGCTTAAAAACAAAAGCTATGTCATTAAGGGTTGTGGAAAGCCCTAAAACAGAAGGGTTATCATTTTCATCTTGAACGTTTAGAACCAGTCGTCCCACGTTGTTTTATTTTAAGTTTTTTACAAGCAAATTTTGAAGCTGACTCTTCCGCTGTTTTTTTTGATTGCCCATAGCCTTTAGCGAGAGGCTCATCACCCATTTTTATCGTTACTGAAAATCGCTTATGATGGTCGGCCCCATTTTCGTCAGTGACATGAAAGCTAAATTCCTTTTTTTTACGTTGAAACCATTCTATTAAAAGGCTTTTGTGAGAGACAATTTCTTTTTCTACTTGACTAAAATTGATATGATCGTTTAATATTTTTTGGTGAACAAATTTTTTAGTTACCAACCACCCATTATCAACATATATGGCGCCAACAAGAGCTTCAAGGGTGCTTCCCGGCACAGAGGTGGTTCCTAACCTTCTACTTCTGCCATTTGTCTTGATCCATTTAGGTATTCCCAACTTGATGGCGATACGATTCAAAGCTTTTCGAGACACAACCTTACTTCTCATACTGGTTAAGAAGCCCTCATTTCCTTCCGGGTATTGGTTATAAAGATATTGAGCGATTAAAGAGCCTATAATTGCATCACCTAAATACTCAAGGCGTTCATAACTCATATTAACCTTTTTTTGTGTTTCGTTTTCAAATCTTTGCCGAAACGCAGAAAGGTATACTGCGTAATTTGAAGGGCGAAAGTCACACATCTTTTCTATAGCATCAAGTAGGGGCTTGTGTTTTCTTGGAAAGGGTTTAAAAAAATTAGAAAAGGAGAATAGCATTAACTTAACTGGCTTTTTTAAATGCTACACAGGCATTATGTCCCCCAAAACCAAAAGTATTTGAAATTGCAGCTCTAACTGTTCGTTTTTGTGCTTTATTAAAAGTGAAATTTAATTTAGAGTCTAGCTCCGGGTCATCAGTAAAATGATTAATTGTTGGAGGTACAACATCATGAAAAACAGATAAGCAAGTAGCTGCAGCTTCCATCGCCCCAGCGGCACCAAGAAGATGTCCAGTCATGGATTTTGTACTACTTATATTTAAAGAATAGGCGTGTTCTTTAAAAACATTTAAAACGGCTTTTGTTTCAGCAATATCTCCTAAAGGAGTAGACGTTCCATGTACATTTATGTAGTCAATATCAGACGGAGAAAGATTTGCGTCTTTTAATGCATTTATCATCACATTCATTGCNCCCAANCCTTCAGGGTGAGGGGCTGTTATGTGATGTGCATCNGCTGAAGTNCCCCCACCAGCAAGTTCTCCGTAAATTTTNGCACCCCGCTTAATNGCATGTTCATACTCTTCNAAAANAANAGAGGCNGACCCTTCTCCTAAAACAAATCCTTCTCGGTTTAAATCAAAAGGGCGAGAAGCNGTTTTTGGGTCATCGTTTCTTGTTGAAAGAGCCTGCATCGCGTTAAACCCCCCTACACCNCCNGGCACAACNGCAGCCTCAGANCCNCCNGTGACAATGAGGTCAGCTTTTCCCAAACGAATCATCATATGAGAATCAATAANGGCATTTGTAGAAGACGCACAAGCNGATACAGTTGTATAATTTGGGCCNCTTAAGTTATATTTCATNGAAATATGCCCCCCACAAATATCTGATATCATTTTGGGTATGAAGAATGGGTTAAATTTTGGACTTCCGTCNCCCATGGCAAATTGAGTAACTTCTTCAAAGAAAGTTTCAATTCCACCAATTCCGGAACCCCAAATAACGCCGCAACGGTCATTATCAAAGTTTGAATCTAAAAATTTAGAGTCTTCAATAGCTTCTGCTGCCGAGATAATTCCTAAATGAGAATAGCGATCCATTCGCCTCATTTCTTTTCGGTCTATAAAATCTTCTACATTAAGATTTTTAACCTCACANGCAAATTTTGTTTTGAATAANCTGGCATCAAAACGNGTAATTGGAGCTGCGCCACTTANACCGTTAATTAAGGAATTCCAAAATTCAGGTGCGGTGTTTCCGATNGGAGTTAAAGCTCCTATACCAGTAACGACTACGCGCTTAAGCTCCATTTAATCAANTTTTATGNTTTTGANGATTCTATGTATTCTACAGCNTGTTTTACAGTAGCAATATTTTCAGCTTGGTCATCTGGGATTTGAATATCAAATTCCTTTTCAAATTCCATTATTAATTCAACAGTATCTAAAGAATCAGCTCCAAGATCATTAGNAAATGAAGCNTCCTCAGTTACTTCCGATTCAGAAACACCGAGCTTATCGACGATTATTGCTTTAACACGAGACGCTATATCTGACATAACAGTTTATTTTAATATTTGATTTAATATTTGCAAAGAAAAGCCATACGACCAACGCAACCAATTTAAATTTCTCCACAACGGTTAAATTTCATNAAAGAGAACTACATTTAATTATGACTAATAAAAGNTATAAACCATTGATTTCATTGGCAATAATGGCTTCGGGGGGCGGAAGTAATGCAGCTGCGATTGTAAAATATTTTGAAAAAAATAAAAAAATAAAAATNTNAGGTATTTGGACTAATTCAATAAAATCNGGCATTGCAAGAAAAAATCTGGGNGTACCAATTCATGTATTTGAACCCACAACGGATGATAAAAACCTAATCGAAATATGGACCAAAGAGAAAGTTTCAGCTTTAATTTTAGCTGGCTATCTGAANCCCATCCCNAAAGCNTTTATAAAACATTTTNATAAAAATATATTAAATATTCACCCGTCTTTATTGCCTAAGTTTGGAGGAAAAGGAATGTATGGAATGGCTGTTCACAAAGCTGTCATAGAAAGCAAGGAGGAAAAAACAGGAGTAACGGTTCATGTTGTTACAGACAAATACGATGAAGGGCCAATTGTTTTTCAATGTGAAACGGATGTAGAAAAAGATGAAACGGTTGAAATGTTACAATCAAGGATTTTACAAATAGAGCATTGGTTTTATCCTAAAGTAATAGAGTCATATTGTAAAAACGAACCCATAGAAAAACGAACCAAGTGGATAAAATAGAAATTTATACCGATGGCGCAGCAAAAGGGAATCCGGGTCCGGGGGGTTATGGTGTCATTTTGAGATCCGGGAGGTTTGAAAAAGAGTTATCACAAGGCTTTTATTACACAACAAACAACAGAATGGAACTCTTAGCCGTAATTGTCGGCTTAGAGACATTAAAAAAGAGGGGGAATACGGTTTCTATATATTCAGACAGTAAATATGTTGTAGACCCTATAAATAAAAAATGGCTGGATAAGTGGCAAAAAAAATCCTGGTCTAAGGTTAAAAATGTGGATCTTTGGAAGAGGTTATTAATAGCATTGAGGGATCAAAAGGTTACCTTTTTTTGGATCAAGGGCCACAATGAGCACCCGGAAAATGAAAGGTGTGATAAATTAGCTGTAATGGCGAGCAAATCTCCAACATTGGAAGATCGCGGATATTTAAAAGATTAATTAGATAAGGGGTTCGCNGCANCNAAAGCGTCTGCTATTTTTCGGTCATTCATTAATCTTGGAACTTTATTTTGAGCCCCCAATTTTCCTTCAGCTTTCATGTATTTAATAAACGCTTCTGCGGGCAGAGGTCTGATAACACAAGGCCTTAACACCCCCCCCTGGATCAAGTCATCGTAATAAGAGTTCTTTTTTCGGAGATTTGAATCCAGATCTTTTGAAAAAGACACTATGTCTTCAGGAAGTTCATCAAAAGCTACAAACCACTCATGATATGGTAAACCACCGCCAGGTGGATTTATTTCAGGCGCCACGGTAAACTCCCGAACCCGGCCTCCGAAATTCAAAATAGTTTTTTCCATTGAGTNCTCAACTTCAGAGCCAATAACNTGCTCACCAAAAGCAGAAATGAAATGTTTAATTCTACCAGAGACTTTTATTCTAAACGGATTTAAGGAGACAAACATGACGGTGTCTCCGATGCTGTAGGCCCAAAGCCCTGCATTTGTTGATATTATGAGAGCATAATTCACACCGANTTCNACATCTTTGATTGTTAACCNGGGAGGGTNNTTGTCGAAATAATTTTCAGTTGGTATAAATTCATANAAAATACCATTGTCAAGGAGGAGTAACAANTCACTACTGTCTAATTGATCCTGGTATGCAAAAAAGCCTTCGGAGGCAGGGTATGTCTGGAGTATTGGGATTTTTTTACCAAAAAGTTCCTGAAATCTTGCGCTGTAAGGCTCAAAAGCAACACCGCCAGTTACAAATAAGTTAAAATTTGGAAATACATCAGACATGTTTTTTTTCNGAGTTTTTTGCATAAGTTTTTCAAAATACATTTGCACCCACGGGGGGATTCCTGAAATTAAAGTCATGTCAGACTGGTATGTTTCTTCAACAATTGACACCACCTTTTCTTCCCAGTCTTCAATGCAATTAGTTTCCCAGCTAGGCATCCGGTTTTTTTGAAGATAACTGGGAACAAAGTGAGCAGTGATTCCTGACAAACGACCTGTTGGTATCCCAGATTTAGTTTTTTCTAAAACAGGACTTCCTTGTAAAAAAATCATTTTGCCATTTAAAAATTTGGCATTTTTAGTATTATAAATATGTGTTAGCAAAGCATTTCTCGCAGATTTTATTTGATGAATAGCCATCTCTTGCGTGATTGGAATGTATTTTGACCCAGATGTGGTACCGCTTGTTTTAGCAAAATATTTTGGCGCCCCAGGCCAAAGAACATTCTTTTCACCTTGAACGACGCGGTCGACATAAGGCCTTAGCCCTTCGTAATCTCGAATTGGCACATGATTTTGAAAGTCTTCGATTGACTTTACAGAGGCCAAAAAATGGTCTTTTCCAAACGCTGTTCCCTTTCCAGCTTTGATAAGTGACCAAAAGATTTTTTCTTGCGATTTTACGGGCTTTTTTGACCACTTTTTGGTTTGGTGATAAACGAGAGAAGCCCAGATTCGGGCACTAATTTCTTTTATTGATGACATTATTTTAGCCCTAAGAGTTTCTTTAAATCCAACGATTCCCCATTTAACCAATATTCAAAATGCCCAATGAAAGTTTCATCTTCAGGATTTTTATGAAGCAACCCTAAAACGTCACCTTTTCGAACAAAATCTCCCGGTTTTTTATGGGCCTCTGCAATTCTTGAATACCTACCAACCCCACCTTCTGTGTGCTGGATAATCATAACATAACCCAGAGAAGGAGTTCCTTCAACAGTGAGAAGAGTTCCATCTTTCAAAGGAAAAATCTTTTGACCAGGAGTCCCTTTTATATTAATTCCGTAATTCTTTCTTGATAAATTGGAGGGCTCAATTAATACGCCAATCAGAGGTATTTGAAAATCAGAATCTGTAGAAATTCTTTTCTTTAATGAGAGTTCAGCATCTTTCACTTTTTCTCTTAAGGCCAGCTCTTCTTTTGATGGGCTAAAAAGAGAGGCATCCGGTTTTTTTGATAAATAATCTAAGCTGGAGAGCTTGCCTAACGTATCAAAATCAAGCTCTCCATTTAAAACAAGCTGAATTCTGGAAATAAAATCTTCCTGATGGTTTACTTGCTTCATTAAAGAGTCAGTTACAATGTTAAGGTTTATAGCAGAGCGCCTTAGTTCCGTTGACGCGTAGCCAGGAATATACTCCCTTAACGATGAGTAAGATATTAGTAATATGGTCATAACAACTAAAAAAACAGAAGTGGTGCCTACCCATAAAAAAACATTAAAGCGGCTAAGCTTTAATGAAAAACGCTCCTCATAAGAAGATTCATCTAAAATCACTAATCGATATTTCCGCAAAAAGGATTTTCTTTTTTTTTCAGTTTTCGATTTGTGTTTCATTTGCCNTAAAGATATTGAGACTTTTCACAAGGTCTTTATGAAATAAATTTGCATAACNGTCGTTAAGTCATTTACTGATAATGAAATTAAAGCATTTAAATAAAATTATAATTGTCCCCATGATTTTTTTAGGGACACTTGTTTTCTTTTCTTGCAGTAGAACAAAAGATAAGGCGGTTAACCGATACTATCATAAATTAACAAGCCGGTATAACCCTCTTTATAATGGAAAAAAGGCATATGAAAATGCTATTTTGAGCCTTAAAGAAGAACATATAGATGACTTTGATCAAATAATAGCCGTTAAGCCGTTTGGGAAATCAAATGAAGGTTCTCGGTCATTTTCCGATTTAAAAGTTGCAATAGAGAAGTCTAAAAAAATAATTAGAGACCATTCAATGATGTTTCGTGGTGTCCAAAAAAACCCGATCGTTTTTGACGCCTACTTATTGATAGGAGATGCTCAAGCACTCATGGGTTTAAACATTGCCGCACAAGAGTCGTTTGCGGTGGTAATTAGAAATGCGGAAAAAACATCTAGAGCATATAGAGCCGAATTGAGTAAGGTAGAGGTATTGGCGGATCAAGGNAATGGNCAAGCCGTTAAAGATGCTTTAGATGAAATAGAAAGGAAAGGCATTCCCGAAAAGTTTGTTCCAAAAATGAATATTTTAAGAGCTCGGTCGATGCTTTCNGAAGGGGANAAAGAAGGTGCGGCAAGAANATTTGAGAAGTCAGCAAAANNAATTAAAAACAAAGCAATGAAGTCTCGNTTAGCATTTATTGCTGGACAGCTATATGAANCCCTAGGAAAAACNTCTAAAGCGCGAGAAAGCTATCAGANCTGTCTCTCTGGCCAGCCTGACAGTTATGATATGCTACTTGAAGCAAACTTGAGGAAGGCTCTTAATGCAAATTCAAAGCGCCTGGACCTCTATAAAGAATTAGAGCGCCTTTTAAAAGAGCCCAAAAATAAACAATATGGAGATAGAATTTATTTTGCATTGGCGGAAGTGGCAAAGAAAAGGAAAGATGTAGATCAGCAGCTTTATTTTTTAAGTCGTGGAATAGGNCTAGGAATATCAGAAAGGCCCAATCTTAAAGCACTCGCGTACTATGATCGAGGAGAAATATACTTTAANCAAAAAAAATATCNACCCTCGCAGGTAAANTACGATTCTGCNTACATATTATTACCTAAAAANCACCCANTAAAAAGAANCTTAANAAACAAAACAAAAGGATTAAACAGTTTGGTTGNAGAAATAGAAAAAATTCAAAGAAATGATTCATTACTCAGCTTATCCAGCAAAAGTGAAACTTTTCTCGAGGCATATTTTCTCAAATATATTGATGCACTTAAAGATCAAGAGCGCATTGCAATTAAAAACGCTAAAATAAATGCACTAAATGCCAAAATTCAAGCCTCGTCAAATCTTTTATCGGCTTCAGGGCCAAAGGCAGGGGGAGTTATGGCTGGAGGGNGGGTTTTTTATAATCCGGTTGCTCGTGCTGCAGGTATAGCCTCATTTTCATCGAAATGGGGACAAAGACCAAATGTTGACAATTGGCGGCTTCAAAGTGCATCTGGAAGCTGGTCTATGGCAACTACTGGAGGGCCAAACTCTCAAGGCTCTGAGTTAAGCAATGATGTCATTGATTTTGTTGATCCAAAATATGATTTGAATATTTACTTATCGTCTATACCTAGAACAGCTAGGTCTAAGGATTCATGCAAGAGAATTATTTGTAATGCTCTATCGGCTTCGTCCTCCATTTATCGAGATCAAATAGGTGACTTGGATATGGCTTTGTTGCAAATAAATAGGCTAATTTCTTTCTGTGAGGAAGATTCCTCATGTGTGTCATGTGAAAAACAAGCATATGCTTTGTACGCTTTATATAGGCTTAGACTATTGAGAAATGAGAACACAGAGGCGGAGTCAACGAAAATTAGGCTTTTAAAAGAGTACCCAAAATCCAAATACGTAAAAATTATAAATGGTCAAGAGTCAAAGGAATCAGCAGAGCCCATCACGTCAAAAGAATTTCATCGACTCGTGAAACTATATGAGAACCGCGATTGGAAACCCTTAATAAAGCTGCACCAAGAGACTTTATGGAATCCTGAAGAAGCTCCTCAGGCAGCCTTAATTGAAGCTCATGCGATTGGCGGCGACGGGGGCATTCAGAAGTATTTAGAGGCGCTCATTCAGGTGGAAAAGGATTTTCCAGGAACTGCCCAATCTATAGCTGCAGGCAATATAAAAATGGCTCTTCAAAGCGTAAAATCTAGCAAAGAGAATGAGCCAAGCCCTTATTCGGAATCTTTGGATATTCGCCACCAATTACTGATTATTTTTAGTAAAGAGGGTAACCCAAACGACGTTAGAAATGCTTTAGCTCGCTTTCATCAAAAATATTTTACCGGAAAACCTATGAGTATTAGGCCGCTTCCTTTAGGCGAAATAGCTCAAATAATGTTAGTTGACGGATTCAAAAACGCCAGTGAAACAATAGGCTACAGAACAAAGGTGATGCGCGCAGATGGGGTGACACAATTTTTAAAGCCATATTCTGCTGAATATTGGCCTGTAACAGTGCAAAATTTTTCGCATTTTTACACTGAAAAAGATATTAAAGGCTACCGAAGCTTTGTAAAAAATGTATATGGATTAAAATGATGAGTACAAATCGAAAGACAGAAACGGCCGGAGATCATAATAGAATAGTGGAAAGAACAAATATTCAAGGCCACATAAATTCACCTGGGGATATTCGTGTTGATGGACAGGTTAAGGGAAATCTTACGGTAGGAGGTAAGCTCGTGGTTGGGCCCTCGGGAACAATTGATGGTAAAGTAACAGCATCAGAAGCAACCATTTCAGGCCGCGTTATTGGTAAGTTAGAAATTAAAGGATTGACAACTTTTTCTCAATCTGCAAACGTTCAAGCTGAGGTGGTTACGGGAAAGCTTTCCGTTGAGACGGGGGCACAATTTTCTGGAATGTGTACGATGAATAATGGCAAGTCTGCTCTGGCTACTCCAATTTCTAAGTCAGGCGAGCAGTCCAAAATTTCTGCAGCTTGAAGAAAATTTGATGAAAAATATACTGAGATTTTCAGGAATGGGAATTCAAATGGCAGTTTTCATTTCTTTAGGTGCATATCTAGGGTATTTAATAGATCAAGACGCTAATAGATTGTCGGACTCCAAAACTCAATGGGCAACTATTTCTTTATCATTACTATTTACAGTTTTATCTCTAATTTGGATTATCTACCAAGCCCAAAAAATTAATAAATGAATTCTTGGTTGATCAGATTATTTGTTGGCTACTCTCTTATGTTTTTTTTNCATTTAATTGCGTTTCAAACAATAGGTCTTGGGAAGCCTTATTGGCTGGGAGATTTATACTGGGCGGGAACGGGAATTAGTTTACTTGGGTTGGCAAAGTCTATTGATGAATCTCGGCCTGGAAAGTTTTCATCAGTTTATTTATTTGGAGGGTTAATTCGTNTNTTANTAGGNGTTGCAATAGTAGCNCTTCCAATTATTATTGNTGAAAAAGATAATTTTCGTCAACTNAGTCTTGAATTTNTAGGGGCTTATNTTTATTGCTTAATATTGGAATCAATAATTGCNATTTCTTGGGTCAAGAAACAGTAGGATTTTCAAGATTCGGCGAGTATCTTTGCAGCGCTATTTTGAAACGTCAGATCTTGAAAAACCCAATCTTCTTTTTTTTACTGTTTTTGTCTGTATCTCTCATAATTCAAGCAAAAGGAGATGGTCCAGAGATCAAAAGCGTTGAGCTAGAGGGGGTCAGTTCAAAAAATGAATCTCCCTATGATCCAACGGAAGATATAATGCATCATATTTCTGACAGTTATGGTTGGCATTTATTTGACTGGAAAGGACATTCGATAAGTGTTCCGTTGCCGGTAATTTTATTTACCGAAAAAGGTTTAGTTACATTCATGTCTTCATCATTTCACCACGATCATGAAGGAAAACACGTTGTAGAGACCCAAGGGTATCGCTTCGTGAATTATCATGAAAAAATTTATTATGCCTCAAGTTCACCAAATAATCATGGAGCTTTCGTCAGCGTCAGCAAAGAATCTCATGCTATTGAAAACAACCAACCAATTGATATTTCTATAACAAAAAACGTTGCATCACTATTACTTAGTGTAATTTTAATTTTATGGCTCTTTTTGTCGATGGCTCGATTTTACAAGAATCAAGATGGCCACTCTTCGCCAAAGGGAGTTGCTTCATTTATGGAACCAATTGTCGTTTTCGTTCGTGATGAAATTGCAAAAAATAATATTGGCAGGCACTACAACAGGTTTGTTCCGTTGTTATTAACGTTTTTCTTTTTTATTTGGATAAATAACGTTTTAGGTCTTATTCCTATTTTTCCAGGTGGCGCCAATTTAACTGGAAATATTGCTGTAACCATGGTATTGGCTTTGGTGGTAATGGTCGTGACTAACTTAAATGGAAACAAAAACTATTGGTCTCATATTTTTTGGATGCCAGGAGTTCCTGTCGCTGTAAAGCCCCTTTTAGCTGTTGTTGAATTCATAGGAATTTTCACTAAGCCTTTTTCCTTGATGATTCGTTTGTTTGCAAATATTACGGCAGGACACATAATTGTCTTGAGCTTGATTTCATTAATTTTTATTTTTGAAACAGTTTTGGTAAGCCCGGTGTCAATATTGTTGACTCTTTTTATCTCTGTTTTAGAGATCCTAGTCACAGCGCTTCAGGCATACATTTTTACTTTACTTACAGCATTATATATAGGCGCAGCCCTTCAAGAAGAACATCATTAATAAATAACAATTAACAATTAACTATAAATTCAAAACCCTAAAATTATGACCGGAAGTATCGCAGCACTTGGAGCAGGACTCGCAGTTATTGGCATTGGCATTGGCATTGGGCAGATTGGTGGACACGCCATGGACGCAATAGCTAGAAACCCAGAAGCGACCAGCAAAATTTCTTCGAATATGATTATTACCGCAGCCCTTGTAGAAGGAGCGGGATTATTTGGTATTGTAGTATCGCTTTTAAAGTAAAAAAATTTAAAGTCACCCCCTAGCAATGGTTAAGGGGAGGCTTTAAATTAAGTTTACGCTTGTAATAAAATAAAACGCAATGGATATAGTAACGCCAGGATTTGGACTTCTTTTTTGGACGACCATTACTTTCATGTTTTTACTTTTTGTGCTTTCAAAGTTTGCATGGAAACCAATTTTAAATGCAGTCAAGGAGCGTGAAGAGGCAATAGATGGAGCCTTAGAAGCTGCCGAAAAGGCAAAAAATGACTTAATGTCTCTAAAGTCTTCTAATGAAGATTTACTTAAGGAAGCAAGAGCAGAAAGAGAGCAGATATTGAGAGAGGCTCGAGAAATCAAAGAAAACACAATTTCAGAAGCTAAAGAGCTTGCTAAAGAGGAAGCGTCTAAAGTTCTTGATTCTGCAAGAGAGCAAATAAATAATGAGAAGCTTGCCGCTATGACGGAGGTAAAGAATCAAGCAGCCAAGCTTGCCATTGACATGGCAGAAAAAGTTTTACGCTCAGAGCTAAAAGACCCAGCCTCTCAAGAAAAAATGGTCAACCGAGCGATGGATGAAGTTAAACTGAACTAACAGATGAAATCAATTCGTGCTTCAATTCGTTACGCTAAAGCCCTATTAGACCTCTCTAGGGAAAAGGGCACTATGGACGATGTGAAAAGGGATAGTGATTTACTATTATTGGTTATTGATGAAAACCGTGACTTTAGAAACTTCTTAAAAAGCGCAATCATTAAACCTGACCAGAAAATCCATACTTTCAAGGCGGCTCTGGGAAATCAATTAAGCGAAATCACTAACCTGTTTATCAACCTTTTGATTAAGCATGGAAGAGAAGCGCACTTAGAAGATGTTTTAAGAAAGTTTATCGCCCAATATTTTGTTGAAAATAAAATTATTAAGGCCCAAATTTCATCTCCAACACCCTTACTGGCAAGCCAGAAAGAGCGTTTATTAGCACTTTTAAAATTTAAAAACGCATCAAGCATAGTGCTTGAAGAAACCGTTGACACTGAATTAATAGGAGGGTTCACACTCCGTGTAGGTGATCAACAAATAAATGCATCCGCATCAGAGGCATTAAGCCAATTGAAGCGGGAATTTAATAAGAATTCATATATAGCTGACTTTTAAAAAAAATAAAATTATGGCAGAAGTAAAACCTGCAGAGATTTCAGCAATCTTGCGACAACAATTATCCGGATTTTCATCTGATGCTAAACTTGAAGAAGTAGGAACGGTGCTTCAGGTTGGTGATGGCATTGCTCGTGCTTATGGCATGGAAAACGCTCAATCTGGCGAACTCGTAGAGTTTGAAACAGGACTCCGCGGTATAGTCTTAAACCTTGAAGAAGATAATGTAGGAATAGTTCTTTTGGGTCCAGCAGAAGGAATCAAAGAAGGATCAACTGTTAAGCGAACAGGAGTTATCGCATCTGTTGATGTTGGTGAAGGCATGTTGGGTCGCGTCGTTGACACACTGGGAAGCCCAATTGACGGAAAGGGTCCAATCGATGGGAAAAAGTACAATATGCCACTTGAGAGAAAAGCTCCAGGAGTAATTTATCGTCAACCGGTTAACGAGCCCCTGCAGACAGGAATTAAAGCCATAGATGCTATGATTCCAATCGGGAGAGGCCAGAGAGAGCTGATTATTGGAGACAGGCAAACAGGTAAAACAACAGTTGCAATAGATACGATCATTAATCAGAAAGAGTTTTATGACAAAGGAGAGCCTGTTTATTGTATTTACGTTGCAATTGGCCAAAAAGGATCAACGATAGCTGCTCTTGCTAAGAACCTAGAAGAAAAAGGCGCGATGGCATATACAACTATCGTCGCTGCAAATGCAGCAGATCCGGCACCTCTTCAGTTTTATGCTCCTTTCACAGGCGCTGCTATCGGAGAATATTTTAGAGACACTGGGCGTCCAGCATTAATCATTTATGACGACTTATCGAAGCAGGCGGTTGCTTATCGAGAGGTGTCTTTGTTGCTTCGTCGACCCCCGGGAAGAGAAGCTTATCCAGGTGATGTGTTTTATTTGCATTCAAGGTTACTAGAAAGAGCAGCGAAAGTGATATCCGATGACAAAATTGCATCTCAAATGAATGACCTTCCTGAATCCTTAAAAGGAATTGTAAAAGGAGGTGGCTCATTAACAGCATTACCTATTATTGAAACTCAAGCAGGAGACGTTTCTGCATATATACCGACAAACGTTATATCTATAACGGATGGACAAATATTCTTAGAGGCAGATCTATTTAATTCTGGAGTCAGGCCAGCAATTAATGTTGGTATTTCAGTATCCCGGGTAGGCGGCTCAGCTCAAATTAAGCCTATGAAAAAAGTGGCTGGAACGCTGAAGCTCGATCAGGCTCAATATCGTGAGCTTGAAGCATTTGCAAAGTTCGGCTCCGACTTAGATGCTGCTACCATGAATGTCATCAATAAAGGTCGTAGAAATGTAGAAATTCTCAAACAAGCAGTAAACTCTCCCATGAGCGTTGAAAAACAGGTTGCTATTATTTATATTGGCACAAAGGGGCTCTTGAACGACATCCCGGTTGAGAAGATAAAGCCTTTTGAAAATGCGTTCATTGAGTTTATGCAAAACAAACACCAAGATGTTTTAGCTGCTCTAAGAGAAGGGTCATGGAGTAAAAAAGAAATAGAGAAGATACAGTCAGCCGCAGAAGAGATTATTCCTGCATACGCAGACTAAAATAAAAAAGAGTAAACGAGAATAATGGCTAATTTAAAGGACCTCAGAACCCGAATTACGTCAGTGTCCAGCACGATGCAGATTACTTCTGCTATGAAAATGGTTTCTGCTGCAAAGCTTAAAAGAGCGCAGGATGCAATTGTTCAAATGCGTCCCTATTCTCAAAAACTGACTCTTTTGATGGGCAATGTTTCTTCGGTTGTAGACTCATCGGAGAATCTTTTTTTTAAGAAAAGAAAAGAGAATAGAGTTCTTATATTGTCTTTAACCGCAAACAGAGGACTTTGTGGTGCGTTTAACTCTTCGGTAATAAAAAAGTCAATAGCCTTGTCTCAAAAATTAGAAAAGCAAGGTTTAGAAGTGAAGTTTTTTGCAATTGGGAAAAAATCAAGAGATCTTCTTTCTAAGACAGGAAAAGTTGAAGGTGAGAATATTGATGTGGTTAATGGTGTAACGTTCGAAGGGGCGGAGGCGATTGCCCAAATTGCCATGGAAAATTACTTATCAGGAAAATATGATAAAGTAATAATGGTATACAATCAGTTTAGAAATGCCGCTGTTCAGATTTTGCAAGAAGAGCAACTCCTTCCATTTGTTGAAGCTCCAAAAGAGAATAATGAAGTGGCCGACTATATTTATGAGCCAGACCAGCAAAAGTTGCTTGATGAATTAATACCACTAAGTATAAAAACTCAAGTTTATAAGGCTCTATTAGACTCTCAAGCTTCAGAACATGGCGCAAGGATGACCTCAATGCACAAGGCGACAGACAACGCCACCAACATGAGAGATGATTTGAAGTTGAAATACAACAAAGCTCGTCAGGCCACGATCACCAACGAAATACTAGAAATTGTGGGTGGGGCAGAAGCATTAAACAGTTGATATAAGTTTTTTTCTATTCGTTTATTGCCTCTTTGTGGTTATCATTGTCTTTTGAAACCAATTTTTTGAATGGCCCTTTCTTTTCGTTTACCGATCATAAACCTTCCTGCGAGAATACTCTTGGCGATGCTGACGCTTGTTTTAATAGGCTTTGGGTCATCTATGAAGATTTTAGAATTATACTTTAAAGAAGAAAAGACTGAATATCGTAGAGAGAGGCTGGCCAGAAAAGAAAAGGCAATAGCAGCTCACCTTTCTCGTGAACTTGAAAGAAACATTGATGACTTAAAAAGCCGAGAAGATGCTTTGAATGTTTTTGACTCGGAGCTATCTGCAATTGCTGATATCCATAATATGGATGTTGCCCTATATTCAATGTCAGGAGATTTATTAATTAGCTCTAGTTCAGAATTAGATGAAGTAGTCACTTTTCCGCCTCAAATTCCTGAAGATTTGAATTATCAACGTGATGAGGCGGTTCTTTTAAAATCGGATGATGCAAGAGAAGTATTGATGTATGCATCTGAAATTAAAGGCTCAAATGAAATTCCTTTAGCTGTAATGGTTGTACCCTATAGTGATGGCGTGAATTTACCTTTAAAAGACCAGAAGTTTTACCGCTC
>NHBT01000031.1 GCA_002167805.1 Owenweeksia sp. TMED14
AAGCAAGTGCTGAAGAGGCTACTCCAGAAGCAAGTGCTGAAGAGGCTACTCCAGAAGCAAGTGCTGAAGAGGCTAATCCCGAAGTAAGCTCTGAAGAATAGTAAGCTCAATTATGGAGGGCTACTTCCAATTAGGCTATATCAAGAAAAAACATGGTTTTAAAGGAGCGGTAGTTCTTTTTTTAGACACTGACAATCCCTCCTATTATGAATCGATTAATGTCTTATTCGTTAATGATTCTGATACCACCGTACTTCCATATTTCATTTCCTCCTGCAAGAAATTAAAATCAAACGAGTGGATTTTAAACTTGGAAGACGTTTCCTCAGAAGAACAGTCTTCACAGCTTATTGGAAAAGCAGTTTTTTTGCCAGAAAATATGCTTCCAACGCTAAACTCTGAACAATTTTATTATCATGAAATTATTGGATACAAAGCAATAGATTCCGCTTTTTCAGAAGAAATGATAGTGTTAGATATCATTGACAGACCACTTCAACCCCTGATTCGCTTAAAAAATATTAAAACAGAAAAAACTTCACTAATTCCTCTAGTCGATCATTTTATAAAAAACATCGATAAAAAAAGTCGAGTAATAGAGCTATGTGCTCATCCAGACTTATATACAATCTAACTGTCTTCTTCTGAGATTCTCTCATCAAAACGTACACCCCACTTTGATAATTCGGATAATATCGGAGAATAAACCTCTTTATCCATTGGGAGCAAAACACCTCTAGATTTAATTTGATTTAAGGCTACTAAGCGGGTCGCAATACCCACAGGAAGACCTACAGTGAAAGCCATTGCTGTATTTTGAGAATTTTTACCTTTTACAACCATTGAAGACTCTAAGCGATATTTTACATTTTCCTTTAGATAAAAAACTCTATGCCACATTATTAACATATCAATATCATTCTTACCCATTGTCCATTTTTTCTCCAAAATATGTTGAAGTATTTGAGCTGGGGTACCCTTATCCAAACCTACTTTTTCATCGCTGAACATATTTATATCATCGAGCATATTCATAATGACTGAATCTTGAGGTATTTGCAGGTAATGCATTAATTTTAGCTCGACACTATCTGTGGGGTGGTATGCTAGAAAATTATTTATAAAGCTTTTATGGGTCATATTGGAAACATCATCCATTAAATATGAATCATCAGTAGCTCCAATTTTTACGAAAACATCCCAAGCACGACAAAACCCAGGGCGCCGAAGTGTGCCTCGATACATCGTAGGAATACCCTGTAAACCGTATTCCTTTATGTACTTAAGCGAATCTCTATTCGCGTAGCCTTCAAAACGTCCATATCCTGGCACCTCAATAAATTCCGTTCTTCGAAACAACCGGTTATATGGGATGAACTTATACAAACCCTCTTGGATAAATTTCACCGCTGATCCTGCACCTGCGAGAACTACATTTCTTGGGTTCCACGTAAATTTATAATTCCAAATCGTTTTCGCACTTTCTGGTGCCAAAATTCCTCCTGTAAAACTCTCATAGGATAAAATTTTACTCCCCTCGCTTTTCAAACGCTCTATAATCTCCATCGTTGACATATGGTCAATACCGGGGTCAACTCCGCACTCATTTAAAAAAATTAAATCTTTTTCTTTTGCCTGATCGTTTAAAGCTTTCATCTCTGGACTCGCATATGAGGCAGTAACCATATGCTTATTATTCTTTAAACATTCATGAGCAACAACAGGATGCATGAATGCCGGTAACATACTTACTATAATGTCTCCCNCACATATCCACTTTTTAAGCGTTTCTTGATTCTTTAGGTCGTCATAAACACCCTTAACATTATCAAAAGGATTACACTTTTCATGAATTGATTTTTTATCCATATCAATAACAGTAATACTCCATTTAAGGTTATCGGCATGTGTGGCTANATATTCGATGAGAGAAGAAGTACTTCGTCCGGCACCGAGAATAATAATTGATATCACTTTNAAACTGTTGAAAACTAAAAAAATAAACGGNTAATCTATGACACTAAGGTATTTTAAATTTGTNATAACCTTTGATAAATTCTTATGACTGAATCATTAATTAAGACCATGACTATTAAATCATGGCTTTCTAATCTCAACTTCACTTNACCAGATTTTTCCTATCAATCTGATCNTCAATTTCTTACGNATGAAACCATTAGATTGAATCGTGGAAAATTGACTGCTAATGATGTTCTTTGCATAAATACTGGAAACTTTACNGGACGTTCCCCTGAAGACAGATTCATTGTTAAGGATACTAAAACTTCTGATAAAGTTTGGTGGGGTAATATTAATAAACCCTATGATAATCAAGACTTTAAAAATCTCAAAAAGAAATTAATTAAATATTTTGATGACAAACATTTCTATATCCGTGATGCTATCGCAGGTTCTGACCCAAGACATCAACTTGGACTTCGAATTATAAATGAATTCCCTGAACATAATCTATTTGCCATGAATATGTTCATAGANNTTCAAAAGGNAGGACATAANCTGAATTCCTTTGAGCCCGACTGGANNATTCTCCACGCTCCGAATTTCAAGGCAAACCCATCAGTTGACAATACCAGAGCGGAAAATTTTGCAATCATTTGCTTTTCGGACAAAACCATTATTATTGGTGGAACCGGATATACTGGAGAAATAAAAAAAGGTGTTTTCTCNGTATTAAATTTTATTTTGCCTACAGAACAAAACACTTTACCAATGCACTGNTCTGCAAATATTGGAAAAGATGGAGATACGACTCTGTTTTTTGGACTTTCAGGGACNGGTAAAACTACTCTAAGTGCNGANCCTTCAAGAAATCTTATCGGAGATGACGAGCATGGTTGGACAAATGACGGAAGTGTTTTTAATTTTGAAGGGGGATGCTATGCAAAAGTGATTAATCTTTCTGAAGATCATGAACCTGACATATACCGAGCAATAAGACCAGGAGCACTACTAGAAAATGTGATTTTGGACANAAAAATGAATCCNGAATATGAAAATTCNANTATAACAAGTAACACCCGAGTATCATATCCATTAAACCATATANAGAANCTTGCCTNGAAACTTGGAANCTCTCCNAAAAATATATTCTTTNTAACCTGCGACGCATACGGTGTATTGCCNCCAATTTCAAAACTAGACCCAAATCAAGCAGCATATCATTTTATTTCAGGATATACAGCAAAAGTTGCAGGAACTGAGGTAGGNATAAATGAACCAAAAGCTGTTTTTTCNGCTTGTTTTGGAGCTCCTTTTATGCCTCTTCACCCAGCTAAATATGGTGAGCAACTAAAATNAAAAATGAGAAATAATNAAATTAACGTTTGGTTAATCAACACCGGTTGGATTGGTGGTTCATACGGAANAGGCTCAAGGATATCTTTGAGTTANACGAGGAAAATGATCAATGAAGCTTTAACCGCATCTTTCAAGGATTTGGATTTTATTAAAGACAAAATATTTGGTCTTAACCGTTTGAAGCATATTGAGGGAATCCCAAAAGAAGTCTTGGATCCAAGAAAATCTTGGAGAGATGCAAACGAATTTGATGAAGCTGCAAAGAAATTAGCACTTAAGTTTCAAAATAATTTCAAACAGTTTCAATCAGAATCATCACCTGAAACTATTTTAGGTGGACCATCTTTTTACTAAACTCTAAAGTAAATCGTTAGCCAAATTCGCAAGACCTGAACGCTCACCTTTCTCAAGGGTCACATGTGCATATATTGATTGGCCACGAAGCCTGTCTACGATATAAGAGAGACCATTTGATTGCTCATCTAAATAAGGAGTGTCTATTTGATGTACATCTCCTGTGAAGATAAATTTAGAATTCTCACCAGCCCTGGTGATTATGGTTTTTATTTCGTGAGGTGTTAAATTCTGTGCTTCATCCACAATAAAAATAACATTTGACAGGGATCGACCTCTGATATAGGCTAAAGGGGTAACAAGAATCTTTTCATTAGCAACCATTTCCTCAATTTGTTTATAGTTTCTATCTCTTTCTCCAAATTGATTTTTAATAAACTTTAGATTGTCCCACAAGGGCTGCATATATGGATTAATCTTCTGCTCTGCATCTCCAGGCAAAAAGCCTATATCCCTGTTCGAAAGGGGTACTATAGGTCTTGCTAAATATATCTGCTTGAAATCGCGACGCTGCTCTAGAGAGCCTGCTAGGGCCAATAGTGTTTTACCTGTTCCTGCAACACCAGTTAAAGTGACAAGACGAATTGAGGGGTTCATTATAGCATGAAGAGCAAATGCTTGTTCAGAATTTCTGGGCTGAATACCATAATAGTTGGACTTTTCTACCAACTCCATATTATTTGAACCGCCATTAAAAAAAGCTAATGCTGATTTTTTTGAAGATTTAAGGATATAAAAAAGGTTAGATTCGAGTTTTAGGTTGGAAATTTTCTTCGAATTAAAATTTAAATTCTTCTGCTCGAACAAAACTTGAAGATCCTTTTCAGAAAATTTAGAGTGTTCAGAGCGACCGGAGAATCTATTATTTGACTCTTTTACTCTTCCTGTTAAATAATCTTCAGCATGAATATCTAAACCCTTTGCTTTCAGTCTCAAATTAATATCTTTTGTGACTAATATTACAGGTCTATCGGGCTGCTTTTCTTGTAAAAAAAGAGCAGCATTTAAGATACTGTGATCTTTTTTCCCCTTACCATAAATCTCAGTAGCATCAACATTTAGACCCGGAGTTGCCATGATAACTCGAAACTTTCCTCTTTTTTCACCATTGAGGCTAATCCAGTCTGTTAATTTCTTTTTTTGAGCTTTTTTATCCAAAAGGCGAATAAATTCTCTCGCTTCAAAGTTTTTAATATCACTTCCCTTCTTGAACTCATCTAACTCTTCTAGAACTGGGATTGGAATAGCCACATCATGCTCTTCAAAATTCATTATCGCATTATGATCATAGAGAATTACCGAGGTGTCAAGAACAAATATTTTTCGTATCATCTTCAAGTTTGAAATCATTTGAATTCCTTACATAATATTTCATGAAATTATAGTATTAATGTTATCCTTTTATTATGATACAAATATGTTTTTAACATCTATGAGATTGTAACAAAACGCGAAGTAATTTTGAATATGATAAAAAAGTACTTAAGACTAGCTATCGCAGCACTAATTCTAGGAGTAGCCATTTTTCAGTTTACTGAATCTGAAATCGGAAATGGAATATTTCTAATACTTCTAATGATTTTTCCAATACTTTTCCATTTTAGAAATGAAAGGATTCTCATGGCCCTATGGCAAATAAGAAAGCAAGACTTTGAAAAAGCAGGCAAACACTTAGACAAAATTAAATACCCTGAAAGCACACTTATAACGGGTCAACTTGCTTATTACTATTTTCTCAGAGGCCTTATGCATTCACAGACAAACCTGGCAAAGAGTGAATCTTGGATGAAAAAAGCCCTCTCAACAGGCCTGAGAATGAAACAAGATAGAGCTCTTGCCAAAATGCAACTGTCAGCCATGGCCATGACCAAAAGAAAACGTAAAGAGGCGCAAGCTCTTCTTACAGAAGCTAAAAAGCTTGATGATAAAGGATTACTAAGGGATCAAATAAAAATGTTACAGCAACAAATGAAAAGAATTTAAAAATTCTTATTTGTTTTTTTTATTACTTGACGGATTGGCTTGAATTGTCAAATCCTTGCTGACTGCGGCCTTTTCAAATCTTAAGCGACTATTTTCAGATTCGACAAGTATAGTTTTTTCATCGACATCTAATATTTTACCATGTATTCCGCTTGTTGTAACAATTCGCATTCCTTTAACCAATTGACTTCGAAACTTATTTTCTTCTTTTTGCTTCTTCATTTGTGGCCGAATAAAGAAGAAATACATAACAGCAACAATTGCGATTAATGGGAGAAAGCTTCCTATACCTCCCGCTGCTGAATTTGATTGTAAAAACATTGTATTCATAATTTTATTTAGATTGAAAAAAAGAATTATTTACCGGCTACTTGAGCTCTAATTTTTAAAATTTTTGTGTTAGGCACAGTGTTCGCAGATAATGTCACTGTTTTCTCTTGGCTACCAACTTTGCCCTTGGAATTAAATTGAACAGATATGACCCCCGTAGTTCCAGGTGCTATGGGCTCATTTGAATATTTAGGGACTGTGCATCCACAACTACCTTGAGCTGAACTGATAATAAGGGGAGCTTTCCCAGTATTTGTAAATATGAAATCGTGATCTACTACATCGCCATCACTAATTGGACCAAAATTCCATTCTTCTTCTTCAAATGAAAAAATGGGTAGTTCATTTTGAGAAAAAATATCTGAATCATTTAGTTTTATATCTTCTGTTTCGAAGTTTTTGATTTTTGAAGTAGCATCTGAGCATGAAATTAATAGAATACTCGCAACAAAAATGGTAAGAATATTTTTCATAAATATGTAAATTTGAATTCTGCGAAAGTACTAATCAATTAGTCCTCTCCCAACCTTTTTGACTTTACCTTCTTGGACCATGTCACTAATCAAAGAATCCAACAATCCATTAATGAATCCTGGAGACTTTTCTGTTGAATATTGTTTGGCTAATTCTATAGCCTCATTAATGGTGACTTTGACTGGAACTTCTTGAGCATTAATGACCTCAACGAGAGATTGCTCAATAATACATCTATCTAGAGGAGCTAATCTTTCATAGTCCCATTTCTCAGACTTTGATCGAACTCTTTCCATTAAATTTAAGTGGGACTCGATGGATTTAGTAAATAACATCTGAGCAAAAATTTTATCTTCTTTATCTTTAAAAAGCTTCACTAAAAGGGGTTTTCCAGTTTTTGCATTTTGAAGTGTTTGAACAGCCATCATTTGGGCAGCATCAATATCATCAGACCAATGGATATTTAGGTCCTCATAATAGCTTTGAATAGATAAATTATTCGCTATCGCATCACTGTAAAATTTTTTGAACCAAATAACACCATCTTGCTCATTTGGAACACTTTCCGAAAGAAACCAATCTGAATGAGCCTCTTTGGACCAAAAGGAAAAAAATGCTCCACGGATCATATCAATATCATCATCCCAATTAATTATATTTTTATCCCAAGCCCTAAGAACTTCTTTATCCAAAACTAACGCTTGCATAAAGGGCATATTAAGTAAAGAATCTATCCGTGCTTGCCTTTTAAGATTCGGGATCTTCTTCGTTTTCTCTATTTGAAGACGTTCTTTTAAAAACGAATGAAAATGCCAAAAAATTTTAAGCTCGTACAGATAAAGGTTGTAAATATTTTGAATACTTTCATCAAGCGCATTTAATGCAACTTTTGGGTTTTTTTGATCTCCTTGATAAAAAGAGAAAAGTGCCTGCATGACTTTTATGCGGATATGTCGTCGAGTAAGCATAGAACTTTAATGAGTCTCAAAAATACAATTAAAATCTATCTGATAAGTTTTCAAAATTCATTATTTCCTCATTTCTTGGATGACGAAAAGACAAAAAACTTGCATGAAGAGCGATTCCTTTATACTCCCATTCTTTTCCACCATAGTGGACATCTCCTAAAATAGGATAGCCCCTTTTACTCGATTGTATTCTTATTTGATGATAACGCCCCGTTTGGGGTTCCACTTCACCAATATTTTCATCTATCCGATTTCCCTTTAAAAAAGCCCTTTTACCCTCATTATCGTGGACGATAATACTCTTAAAATTAATAGGATCTTTCTTTAAGTAATCCTCCCAACTCCATGATTTCTCATTTAATAGGACATGGGTTTTGAAGCGGTATTTCTTTCTAACTGTTCTCCTTTCAAACTGTTGCATCAAGTGGGTACATGATTTTTTTTTACGAGCCAAAACCATAAGACCGCTTGTGGGCCTATCTAATCTGTGAACAGCCCATGACTTACCGCCCCATTCGTTTTCAACCCAATCTTGGAGGTTTGGGTTCCCAAGCCTGTCAGGCTCTACCATCAGCATAGTAGGCTTAACTACGACACCAATTAAATCGTCTAGGAATAAAACTTTGGGATCCATTTAGCTTGCATTACTGTGGTATATATCAGCATCATTGCCATACAATAAAAAGCATCCTCAACTGGAATTGTAAATATTCGATATCCTGAAATTTCTAATTCAGAATACCAAACAATAGGGTTATCCAAAAACGAACCTGTTAATAATCCATTAACAATTACAAAGGGAATCAGCATTATTATATATGACCTAAAAAAGGATTTGAGCCACTTTACCTTCCATAGCCCAGCTAAAATTAATTCAGCACCAAGGGCAATACCAACAATTGCAGTATACATACCTGTTTGTTGAATGCCAGCATAAATTAAAAATGCCCCTGCCAGAATACTGGATCTATGCATCAATTTAGAAGTAGATTTTATTGGAAAAAAGAGCTGCATAACTTCATAAATAAAATAAGATGCAAAAGGAACCACAATAAAAAAAAGAACTTCTTCAATAGGAAGATTTGCAATATATATATCGACTAAATAATCAGGATTAAACCCCCAATATCCTTCTTGCGTAAACATAATGTCCCATGGGATCATTATTAACATTGTCAAAAAGGTCGATAATAACATTCGTTTCCATTTCTTGTAATAGGCGATCCTCGGCTCAAATGATCTAGTTAAAGGTCCAAGAAAAACTAAAGCATCTAATAGTAGGTACAGTCCCTTCATTCTGACTGCTTTTTTGTACGTTGCGAATTAATCAACTCTCGTGACACCCAAAGTAAACCAAAGTGCTCTGCTCCGTGCTGATCTAAATTCTTATGATGCAATTTATGCTTTAGTCTAACAGCTTTAAAATAAGGGTTGGTGGTATTTCGAAGGAATCGAAATCTTTGATGAATGAAAATCTCATGTACTAAAAAGTAAGTTAAGCCGTAAGCTGCGATGCCGTAACCAAATGCAACGGACTCGGAGACCCCATAAATCATACCCAACATGATGCACAACCAACTGGGTATTGCAAAGATTAAAAAGAAAAAATCATTTTTTTCGAAAAAACCTGGTTCTTTGGTATGATGATCAGAATGTAAAAACCACAAGGGACCNTGCATNAAATACTTATGAGCCGCCCACGCTGNNCCTTCCATNGATACATATGCTATAATTCCAAAGATTAAATCGATTGTAAACATCTGTCTAGATTAAAATTTTATCAATTATTCTATTCTTTTCAAGATCTCTAAAAAATACTTCCATGATTTTTGCACCGATATTATTTCAACTCTTTCATCAGGTGANTGTGCTCCTCTNATATTTGGGCCAAATGAAGTCATTTCCATACNAGGAGATCGCTCACCTATAATACCACATTCCAATCCTGCGTGACATGCATTAACATTGGGTTTNTCATTAAAAATTTCAATGTATGTATTTTTCATCAAATCTGCCAAATATCCAGAGGGTGANGGTTCCCATCCAGGATAGTTTCCCGAAAAAGAAGTTTCAAATCCTGCCATTTTCATATTTCCAGCAATTCGATTTGCACAATCCATTTTTTCTGATTCTGAGGATGATCTTGTTAAGCAAAGAATCTCAGCCTCNTTNCCTNTAATCCNNACTCTNGCNACATTATTTGAAGTTTGTACTAAGCCCATAACTTCGGGAGACATTCGAATAATTCCTATTGGACACCCTGTAATTGCTGAAATCAATTTCTGCTGCTGTTCNGAATTAATGACCTCTGGAGTATCTCCTTCTATTTGTACTTCNGAAAAANTTAATCTAAAATTGGGATCCGTAGTCTTTAACTCCCCCTTTAATTCCCTTTCTTGNCTATCTAAACACTTAGTAAATGATTCTAAATGCGATTTATCTATCAAAATTTTCGAATTAGCTTCTCTTGGAATTGCGTTACGCAGGTTGCCACCGTCAAAATCAATTAGAAGGGCACAGGATTCTTTTTCAATCTCTCTCAAAACTCTTCCTAACAAAACATTTGCATTTCCAAGTCCTAAATGAATATCCATACCTGAGTGCCCACCGGTCAAACCTGAAATTGAAATTTCATAGACAGCGGGGTCTTGAATTAATACGCTTCTGCGATTCACTTCCATAAAGGAGGATACGTCTATTCCTCCAGCACAGCCAATGGTTAACTCTGTGTCATCTTCAGTATCAATATTTAATAGGTATTTACCCTTAAGCCATCCTTGTTTTAAGCCTAAAGCTCCTGTCATGCCNGTCTCCTCATCAGAAGTGAAAAGAACTTCTAAAGGNGGATGAGAATAGTTTTTAGATCGAAGTAATGCTATGGCAAATGCGACACCAATACCATTATCAGCACCTAACGTAGTACCTCTTGCCTTTACCCAACCGTCATCNATAAACATNGAAATACCATCTTCATCCCAATTGTGTNTAGTCCCATCATTCATTTGACAGACCATGTCGAGATGTGCCTGAACCACTATCGGAGAAGCACTTTTCTTATCCCCGGTTGCAGGTTTTGTTATTTTGATATTTCCAACTTCATCTCTATCCGTTGGAAGACCTAGTGATCTCCCTATCTCCATAGCAAACGCTTGAACTTTCTCTTCTCTTTTCGATGGTCTTGGCACTTCATTTAATTCGCTAAAAGCTTTCCAAACATCTCTAGGTTCCAAGTTTAAAATATCATTCATTAATCCAATTTTTGTGATTCATATTTATCAATTAAACTATCATTTCGGTTCGGTAATTCAAATGTCGGGATTATATCCAAGCGGTTTACACCTAGTGAGTCAAATCTAAACAAAATTGAGGATTGATTCATATAACCATCTCCCTCTTTATGCTTCCATAAATATAATCTCCGAGGGCCTGAATAAGCAGCGGGAATATTACTCTTCATATAATTTGCAAATACAGCCATATCAAAACCTAACCACTCCCATCTACCAGGAGCATAACCAGAATAACGCTTCAAATATTGAAATACACCTTTGAGCTCAACATGATCTGCTCTTTCAATTTGCGCCCAAACTACAGGTTGACGAAGAAGCAGGTATGAATCCAGAGCATTACTGCTGATATTTGATCCCATAGTCCATAATTCTGTTAACATGGGATCTCGTAATCTAAAAGCACTCAGAACCTGTGCTGCGGTTAGCACATTGTTGTCGAGAAGAACATAGCGAATTAGATAATNACTAGGACCTCTTGAGACCAATTCCTGAAAATCAGTTTCATCGGATATATTTAAGGAAACTAATTCAATAATATCACCACCCATTTCGGAATAAGAGTAAGTAAAAACACTATCTAATCTCATTTTTTTACTCTTTTTAGTTAAAAGCAAAACTGTAATACTACTATCATTATTTTGCCTTTCGATTGCAGCTCGTTTCCCGAGGGATATAGNTTCAGCTTTTCTNGAAGAAGCGGCNGCAATTAATTGAGGATTATTTTCTGTATTCACTGATCTTGATACAGGGTTAATAACTGTTATTTTCGATGAAAATTTAGCAAGCATTTCAGATGCATTTGAACGAAACGGGCCAATAATTTTTTCTACAGATAACGCTTCACATACTCCCAGAAATTCTTTTGGAGACAGTTCAAAAAAAGTTTTATTTGGATCATCCTGAATACGGTATGTATTCTTTTTCTCATTGTGATCAACAACTATCAATTTTATGTTTTCGCCAGATGCATTCAAAGTATCAATAGCTGCTCTGAATCCTGTGTAAAATTCCGATGCCATTTTATTGGATGCTATCCAATTATTTTTGCTATTAATAGATACAAGATTTTCTGTTAAACTATCAACAGAAGAGGTATCCAAGATTAAATTGAAAGGAATTGCTACAGCCCACAATCTCGGCTTTTTTATTGAATCATTTATAGTAATACTCGAGTCAGAACTTTTTCCATCTTTTGATTTCATCAAAGAGTTTGAAATAAGACTAATTTCAATGGTTTGAAAAATACTAGCATAACCATGAGAAGAAATACTCATAGTCAATAAAATCAAAATAATATTAATCTTTATTCCCATTCAATCGTCGCTGGAGGTTTACTGCTTATATCATAGACCACACGATTAACACCTCTAACATTATTGATAATTTTATTTGAAACTTCAGACAAAAACTCAAAGGGTAAATGGACCCAATCAGCGGTCATGCCGTCAGTAGACTCAACAGCTCTTAATGCGACTACCTGTTCATATGTGCGCTCATCACCCATTACTCCAACGGACTTTATGGGTAATAATATTGCTCCTGCTTGCCACACCATATCATACAAGTTCGCCTTTCTAAGACTATCAATAAAAATCGCATCAACTTCCTGGAGAATATTAACCCTTTCCTTCGTCACGGCACCCAATATTCGAATCGCCAATCCTGGGCCAGGAAAGGGATGTCTCCCTAGCAGAATATCAGCTAGCCCCAGTTCTTTCCCCACTCTTCGAACCTCATCTTTAAAAAGAGATCTGAGTGGTTCTACGATTTTCAACTTCATGTAATCAGGAAGTCCGCCAACATTATGATGAGATTTAATCATTACCGACGGGCCATTGACACTCACGGATTCTATAACGTCTGGATAAATAGTCCCTTGAGCTAAAAAATCAACACCTTTAATCCTCGCTGACTCTTGGTCAAAAACCTCAATAAACGCTTTTCCAATGGCCTTTCGTTTTTCCTCCGGATCATCAATATTATTCAGAGCTGCTAGAAATCTTTTAGATGCATCAACACCAAAGACATTTAAACCAAGACCTTTATATTGATCCAAAACCATTTCAAACTCATTTTTTCTCAAAAGTCCATTATTGACAAAAATGCAATATAAATTATCCCCAATAGCTTTTGATAAAAGTATGGCAGCTACCGTGCTATCAACTCCACCACTAAGACCCAGTACTACTTTATCATTATTTATGACTTTCTTTAAATCATTGACAGTGGTCTTAACAAATGCCGCTGGAGTCCAACTCGGTGAACAATTCGATATTTTATAGACAAAGTTCTTAAGAAGTTCCATTCCATGCTCACTATGATGTACTTCTGGATGATATTGTATACCATATGTGTAATGATCATTAAATCGGAATGACGCAATTTCAACATCCTCTGTTGAAGATTCAATACTACAATTCTTTGGTAGATTTGTAATCGTATCGCCGTGACTCATCCAGACAGATGAGCCTTTCGGAACCCCATCTAAGAGGCCAGATTCTGAATTTATTGAATTAATTCTCGCTCTTCCATACTCTCTATGCTTCGAAGCCGCTACTTTACCACCAAAAATTTTTGCTAAATACTGCGCACCATAACATACACCTAAAACTGGAACAGTTCCTATAAAATTCGATAGGTCAGGTTTTGGTGCATCTCTATCCAAAGTTGAAAATGGAGATCCACTTAAAATTATTCCTTTAAATTTTTCAGAACCAGATGGTATGCTATGAAATGGATGTATTTCGCAGTAAACATTTAATTCTCTTACTCGACGAGCAATTAATTGAGTGTATTGTGACCCAAAATCTAGAATTAAGATAGCATCCTCCATAGAATGCAAATATACCATCCTACTCCTCTAGAATCCATATAAATCCATTGTTTTGAACAGTCAATGCATCTAAGTATTTAGAACTTGTGAATGATCCAAAATTATAGACTAAATCCAATACGGTCCAATGTCTTTCCTGCAGCTTGTCATTGGGGTGATGCTGATCTCGAAATTCTTTAAATTTCTTTAAATCATGATCATTTCTCTTTATGACATTCCTACGTATCCTTTTATTCATTCGTTTTTCATCATTCTTAATTCTCTGCAGCCAAGATTTAGCCGATTCTTGCACTCCAAGTTCATGATTATACTCTCTTTCAATAACGATTTTTGCAGCTTCATAAAGGGGATATGAATATTCCTCTATTATACCTTGAGTCTTTAAAAAAATTTCACGAAAATCCTTTTTTGATATCCAAAAATGAACATCATCATTGGATATTTTTTTCCATTTTTTTGAGATTGACTTTGTCCACCATGAAAATGATGTTCTCGGCATAATTCTAATTCTCAGCTTTCCGAATTTTTTAAAGTAGGGAATCAATTGAAGCCAATATTCAACTTCCCCGAACCCTCCGATGTATGACATATTTGGCAAAATAAACTCCTGATAAATCGGTCTTAATAGAGCATTTGGACTTATTCTTTCTGGGTGTGATTCAATTTCTTCTATTAAGTCTTTTGGTGACCAAATTATTCCATCTGAGTAATAATTTCCATTTTCAAAATTTATTCGAGTACGCCGACCGTCCTTTAGATAAAACATCATTGATTCATTGAAAGGTACAGGAGGTGTTCTTTTTGCATTATCCCAGATTGAAGTATCTCTAGAATTATATAAACTTTGGGATAGTATTTCATCTCTCCATAAATCTAGCGCCATATCCTTTAAACGCTTATCTGATGCATCAATACAAAGAACCTCTGGGTGCATTTCATGAATCAACCTTCTGGTTGCGTCTGCAAGACTTCCACCTTTGTTGTAAGCTATTTGAAACTTCTTTAAAAGCTCATTTAATGGTTGATTAGATCCCAATTTTTCAATCATTTCTTTTATTACGTCCGTCGCGATATTGGCAGGCAAAGAACCAACAGGTCGTCCTTTGAAAGATTTCTTAATTGAAAACTTATGATCTTGAAATTCAAGATGCCTAATTTCCTCATAATCATGATCCTCAGTAGCCATCCAAAATATTGGAATAACAATAGCATTATGCTCCTGACACAAAAAATTGGAAAAATACTGAGTCTCTTTAATTTTAGAATGAACATACAAAGGGCCTAAACCGAGACAAAGTTGATGCCCACACGTTACCGTCACCGAAGCGGGATTAAGGATTTTATTAATATTTGATATGATGTTTTTATCCTCTGGCCATTCCCGATATTGATCTTTTAGGACTTCAGCTAATATCTTTCTCTTTTTTAAACCATAACTATTGCCTCTTTCAAGAATATCATTCTTGGTTATTTTTTGAAAAAACCTTTCATTTTTAAAATCTGTATTAATCCTTGACATAACCCATTTACCATGTGGATTGTGCTTATTATCTGGAGAAAAATAATTCATGACGATTTATAATAATATTTTCTGGGCTCTAAATCATTATTTGCAAAGGCCCTTAGTAATATCCTCTCGATTAATGCATCCTCTTCGTGGACTTCTGGAAGATACTTATTTCTAAGTGAAATGTTCCACCAATTTGCCGTAATACCCCATATAATGGCATTAAATCGATTTCTATAACTCTTAATAATTTCAAAAACTGTCATTTCGGTTTCGCGAAAAATCAACTTAGAAAGTATCTGCCCCTCGGAAACAGTCAGCTTATGCAGTTCTGGCTCAAAGCGTTTTTTTAAGAATTTATAGTATTCCCTTGTCAATTTTTTTCTTTTTACACGTCTATTTTCCATTGATAGCTTTTGATTCAAAGTATCTAACCTCTCACCTACACCTTTTGCATATGGGTATACTTTTATGACTCTATGCCTTAGAATATAATATTTTTTTCGTGCATCTGGATTGGAAAAAGTTGGCTTTTCAAGAACAAGAATATCATCCAAGAAAACCCATGGGATTGTATCATTTTCGATGATGGTATATCCGGATTCTCTCTGACCATAGTCAATTTGATTTTGCCCCAAAGCCAACTTAGTTGAAAGAAGAAAAAATATGAAAATATTGAAACTTATTCGAAACGAGATCTCCATCTGGAATTCGTATTATTCGATTCATTTATGTAATTCATTTTTGTGCCTTCATGTTTGTGCAAAGCCAAAGCAATCTGACAATCATCCTCCGACTCTAATTGGTCAGAATTATAATTTCTTTCAACGAAATGAGTATTAAACTCACCACTTAAAAAATCTGGATGATTCATAACAAATTTCCCAAAAGGAAGTGTTGTTTCAACACCAATAATTACATAATCGTCAATAGCTCTTTTCATTCGATCTATGCAGGATTCTCTGTCCTGAGCATGCACAATAAGTTTGGAAATCATTGGATCATAGTGAATTGAAATTTCCATCCCCTCTTCTATTCCATCATCTACCCGAACACCAGGCCCTTGAGGGCGTCTATAAACCTCAAGAAAACCTGTGTCTGGAGAAAAATTATTCCGACAATCTTCAGCATAAATTCTCAATTCCATTGCATGTCCTCTTGAGATGACATCCACTTGATTGAATGACAGTTGTTCGCCCATAGAAATTCGCAATTGTTCTTTAACTATATCCACACCTGTAATTAATTCGGTTACAGGATGCTCAACCTGGAGTCTCGTATTCATTTCTAAAAAATAAAATGAACCTTTAGTGTCGCAAATAAACTCTACAGTTCCTGCGTTTACGTAACCACATGACTTTGCAGCATTAATGGCAGCAAGACCCATCTCCTGGCGCAATTTAGGGCTGATAAGACTACTAGGAGCCTCTTCAACTACCTTCTGATGACGTCTCTGTATGGAGCAATCTCTCTCCAGCAAGTGAACAAAATTTCCAAAGCTATCTCCTAGGACCTGAATCTCAATATGGCGAGGTGAAGAAATGTATTTTTCTATGAAAACCTCATCATTACCAAAAGACTTCAGGGCTTCATTTTTCGCCAAGGGAAACATCTCTTTTAGCTCCTTTACCGAATTAGCTATTCTCATTCCCTTTCCACCTCCTCCAGCGGAAGCCTTTATCATTATTGGAAATCCAATTTTCTTTGATTCAAGAATTGCTGAATCAATATTTTTGATAGAAAAATTTGTCCCAGGAATTAGAGGGACATTAAAATCTAAAACGGCCTTTTTCGCCGATAATTTATCCCCCATAACACTGATTGAATTCGAATCGGGCCCCACAAATATTAAACCTTCTTTAATAACTCTTTTTGCAAATTCAGCATTTTCAGATAGAAACCCATAACCCGGATGAATTGCTTCTGCTTTGGATTTTTTCGCAACTTGAATAATTTTCTCAATATCTAAATATGAAGAGCTACTTGGCGCCTCACCTATTAAGTATGATTCGTCAGCTCGATAAACATGCGGAGCATTCTTATCAGCTTCCGAATGAACGGTAATCGTTCGGATTCCCATCTCACGAGCTGTTCTTATAATCCTCAAGGATATTTCTCCGCGGTTTGCAATAAGTAAACTTTTAATTTTTCGCATCAATTTTTTAATTACTCGATAAAATAACTTAAAAATTTTAAATCAATAATTCCTTACAAAGTAACTTAAATCTGCAATGGTGAAAATAATTAACTCTCAATNTTAGAGCTTAATACAGCATCTAATTGAGATTCCATTATCCGTAAACGATCTAAAACAGCATCTGAATCTTTGGACGNGTCATCATTTGTNTTTGATAACATCTGATTAGCCATTTGCAATGCTGTCATTGCCAGCGCATCTTGCTTGTCACTTACTGCATATTTTTCTTCAAATCTCTCCACAGCCTGGCGAATNATAACNACNGCCTTACGAACTTGNTCCTCATCCTTTCTATCAATCGTTAGAGGGTATGTTCTATTGGCGATGTTGACTTTGATCTTTAATGGCTCACTCATAATTTGATTACTTAAAGGACTATATGTTTAATTGAGCAAGACATCTATTAATATCTTTTATCCAGTCGTTAAGTTGTTCCTTCATTGCAGATCTATCTTTTTGGTTTCCATCAAATGCTATGATTAAACGAAGCTCTTCTATTTGACTTACTAAATCTGAATTTTTTTNGCGTTCAAGCTCTAAATTTTCTGACAACTCTTGTATTCTATTATTNTTCTCTCCAAGACTTTTTTCGACATTTCGGTAAATNTCTATAAGTCTATGTACTTGATTATGAATATTTTGAANTTTATCTATTGTAGAAGACATTTAAGAAAATTTTGATNTAACAAACATAACTAATCTGACGTCCATTTCCTATCTTTCGGNATGGCCTATAGATTCATTATTGCTTTATGNTTGCTTANNAAANCGCTTNTAGCTCAAGTAAGTTTATTCGACTATCAGCCCATGGATTTGGAACCTAACCTCGCCGGGAGCTTTGGTGAGCTNAGGAATCATCACTTTCATTCAGGTGTAGACTTAAGNACAAAAGNTATAGTNGGACAACCAGTCCGAAGCGTTCAAGANGGTTANCTGAAGCGACTAGTAGTGAAACCGGGCGGCTTTGGAATGGCATTATACATTTCTCACCCAAGTGGTCATACATCGGTTTATGCACACTTGGACCGTTTTCAAAAACCTTTCCATGATTTACTATTAAAACATTCTTTTAANAGCAAATCAAATCTTATCGATCTGTACTTCAAAAAAGACGATTATCCCGTTAATGCCGGCGATACAATTGGATGGTCAGGAAATTCCGGTAGCTCATCAGGACCTCATTTGCACTTTGAATGGAGAGATAGTAGAACTCAAGAACCACTAAACCCTGTGGACTTTGGTCTAGAAATCGGTTCAGATTTAGTAAATCCCAATATCATTGCAGTTCATACCAAAACGGGTCAGAGNGTAAAGAGTATTTGGACTGACACACTAATCATAGCCGATTGGCAAGATATTGGTGTAGAAATATTAGAGCAACAAATCCCAAAAGGTCCAAAACTTGGAATAAAATCAATGTCTGCNTGGATTGAAGATATCAATGAGCCTAATCAACAAGAAGATCCTGATTTTTCTTGGGAAATGAAACGTTTCTCATTTTCCGCTACCAGAGGTTCAGATGGACACATGCAACATAATATTCATAGTAAGTTGGGGATTAGAACTTATCGGATTGCTCCAGTATCTCAGCCAGCAAAAATTTGGAAGAACTCTTATTCATTTCCAGAAAATGGAATTTACGAGTTAACAATTATGATAGAGACAATGAGTGGGCAAAAAGCGGTATCAAAGGGCCCAGTAATAAAAAATTCCTNGAATTCTCTCTGGGAAATNGTCTNTNAAACTAGCTCTCCCATAGATTGGAAATCACCNAGTGGAGAAATTGAAGCTNNAAATCTAAAAATTTCATGGAGTGAGAATTCATTTATGGAACCAATGAAACCCAAAATTGTCTATACCACAGTTAGTAAAAAACCAAAATGGATCTGTAGCCCAGACTTACCTGTAACAAAATCATTAAATTACTTTTGGACACCCCCNTTAGACTACCCAAAGACACTAAGACATAAAACCGTTTTAATTGGTAAAGACCCAAGAGGAATTTCAAAANTTGTTGGTCGGCCGACAGAGGATGGGAGAATACTTTTTAAAATGAAATTATGGGGTGAAACCTATATGTCCTCAGACATTAGCCCACCTAAAATCTATTTTATTGGAAAGAAAATCTTTCAAAACCAGGAAGCTTTTTGCTTCAAACTTTATGATGAATTATTAGATATCAAAAACTACAGNGTTAAACTAAATAATTCATGGCAATGGGCGTATTATGATGCCAAAAACAAAAATTTATTAATTNCCCATTAATCCGAATATAAAGATTTTCAATTTTGAAATTTTTGCTGAAGATGAAGCCCTTAACAATACTACCTTTAGACAATTAATTGAATAATAAATGCGGAGTTTCTTTTTTTTTATTTTAATTCTCTCCACCTACTTATGTGGTGCCCAAAATCAAGCAGTTCAAATCAGCGGTGTGGCGTTAACAGCAGACTCTGCCAAAATTCCTATTCCTAATGCTAAATTTCAAGTAAAAGGTAGAAAGTTTACCACCGAATCTGGCGCTGATGGATTTTTTAGCCTTACTGCTATTCCTGGCGATAGTATTTTTATTACCCGATTTGGGTTTGAGAGAAGTAAACTACATGTTCCAGATACACTAAGTGGTGATTCCTATATTGCTCTTGTTCCCATGGAATTATCAACTACTGAACTTGATGAAGTAACTCTATACCCTTGGCCAAGGCCTGAAAATTTGAATCGTGAGCTATTATCGATGACAATAGAAACAACAGATCGAGATATTGCTCTCAGAAATCTAGCGATTCAATCGCTTAAAGAACAAGCAAAAGTCATGGGCATGGATGCGGGAGAAATATCAAATTATATTATGAAATCTCAATCTCAAACTATTCATGACGCCAATAGATATTATGGAGCAAGTGGTGGTGCGGCTATTTTGGGTAGATTATCAAATCCTTTTGCTTGGTCACAATTTTTTCAAGCTCTCAAACGCGGAGATTTTAAAAATTAAAGATGTTTTTGACTACTTTTTTTCTTACAACTTTCGTGGGTGTATCTGCAATAAATGATACTATTCCTAACACAACACGCTTAATTGAAGTCGAAGTAAAAGATAAAAGAGAAAATCAAGAGTCAATATTGTCACTTAATCCCTCCGCCCTCAATTCTATTGGGAATGCGGGAGAGTCTGTTGAAAGTGTTGTTAGAACCTTAGCTGGAGTTGCTGGAAGTGATGAACTATCAAGTCAATACAGTGTTAGAGGAGGAAATTTTGATGAAAACCTTTTAATTATAAATGGGTTTGAAATTTATAGACCGCAATTAGCGAGAAGTGGTCAACAAGAAGGCCTAAGTGCCATAAATCCAGATATGGTTCGAAAACTTGAGTTCTCTGCAGGTGGCTTTAGCTCTGTCGAAGGTGATAAACTGTCTTCCGTATTGAAATTAGAGTATGGTATTCCGAATACAGGTGAGTCCAACTTTCGTACTCGAGCTGGTATTTTCTCTGGGAGATTTTTTGCAAGCTATCGAGGTCCAAAATCTAATAATAAAGAAAATAGAATTCAATCAAATGGAGGTATAGGAATTAGATATCGAAGTAATTCACCATTCATTAATACTGGTGATTCAAAAGGAGATTTATTTTCAGCATCATACGACATTCAGTTTATTGAAAATTTTTATACAAAAAAATGGCATCATGAATTCTTGGGAATTGCTCAGTTAAGCAATTTTACTTTGAATCCAATCAGCCGTGTCACAGAATTCGGAACAGTAACTGATGTTTTGAGACTCAACGTCAGTATGAGAGGCAAAGAGAGCTACTCTTACAACAATGCTTTTTCAGGATGGAGAAGTACATTTCGACCCAATAAAAAGCTAAATATTTTCGCTGAAGGTTCATTAATTCAAGCACTTGAGTCCGAAAATGCAGATGTTATTTCTGCCTATTTATTAGGAGAAGTCAACAATAACATGGGCTCAGACGATTTTGGGGAAATTTCATATCAAAGAGGATCAGGAGGACATCAGCGTTTTGCAAGAAATTATCTTTTTGCAAGAGAGTCACACCTTGCAATCGGTGGCACATTAGATTTAAATGACATCAATATAGATTTTGGAGTCGGAAGCCGGCGTCAATTCGGTCTAGATAGGCTTTATGAATGGGTTAACCTTGACTCTGCAGGTTATAGCCTTGCTCACAACCCTACACGGGTTACTCTCACCTCGGAGGATACTTTATTTGAATTCAAAGAATATCTTAAACTATTCCAAGTCACGGCGAGTGAAGGAGAACTAAATAATCTCAAAAATTATGCATTCTTTCGCATCAACGGTGTGGACAAAATCAAAAATTCTTCCATCTATTGGGATGCTGGATTTCGACTTTTACATGATAGCAGAAGTAACGAGATTAGAATATCCCCAAGATTGAGTTTTAAACATTGGGGTTCAAATGGTATCGTTTGGGATCTCAAATTTGGGTCTTATGCTCAAACTGCCAGTGTGAGAGAATTAAGAGATTGGCGTAATTCTAACCTTATAACGAATAGTAAAATGCAACATGCATGGCACAGCATCCTTGGTGCTGAGAAGAAATTTCTTTCACGTGACAGACCTTTTTTCTGGAGAGCTGAGATATATTATAAATTCTTAGATAATGCTTTCCCTTTTGAGCAAGACGGAATGCGGGTAAGGTACTTGGGTAATGGACCTGGAATAGCAAGAGTTTTTGGCTTGGATAATAGAGTCCATAGCCAATGGTTACCTGGTACTGAATCTTGGGTTTCACTTTCTCTTTTTCGATCTCAAGAAAAATTTGAAGATACATGGTCTCGCAGGGGCAGCGACTACAGGTATGCTTTCTCTCTGAGGGTTGAAGATGCTTTGAAAGGATTTACGAATGATAAAGTTTATCTGCAAGTTTCGATTACTGGAGGCTTCCCATTCGGATCTCCGTTGAGTTTCTCAAAACCATTCAAAGCTCCTCCATACAGGAGAATGGATCTTGGATTTCAGCATATTTTTAATTCTAAATCGAGTGTATCTATTGAAGTTTTTAACCTGCTTGAAATTCGAAATACTGCAAGTTATTTTTGGATAATGGATATTTCCACGGCGCGTGAATATGCTGTTCCTAACTATCTGACGAGCCGATTAATAAATTTCATCTATCAATATCAATTCTAGTGCGCATAGTAGAACAGATACCCCATTCAAAGTTTCGTATTGTTTTATATACTACAGAAGTCTATTTCATAATCGAAATAGAAGCAGGACCTATGCGTCAGGCATATAAATACCATAAGGATAAATATCCTGATGTACCCAGCGTAAAAAAGACATTAACGGATGAGTGGCTAGAAAAATTGAGAGTTGGCTTTAACCAAATGTATACCGATTGGCCTGCAAATTCAAACTGAGTTGGATCAAAAGCATACTCATCGGCTTTCATACTTCCGGACAACTCTTTCGATAATATCCAAAGCCTGAAACATTTCATCCTTAGTGATTACTAAAGGAGGGGCGAACCTGATTATATTTCCATGAGTTGGTTTTGCTAAAAGGCCCATTTCTTTTAGTGAGATGCACATATCCCATGCAGTTGTGCTTTGATCAGAGTCATTAATGACAATAGCGTTTAATAATCCTTTTCCACGTATTAAAGAGACAATTTCACAATCTTTCAAACGAGACCTAAGTTCATTTCTAAATAATTCACCCAGTATCTCAGCATTTTCTGCTAAATTTTCCTCAATAACAACCTCAATGGCAGCTTTTGCAACCATACAGGCGAGTGGATTTCCTCCATATGTAGAGCCGTGTTCTCCTGGCTTAATACAAAGCATGACCTCATCATCAGCAAGAACTGCAGATACCGGATAAACACCTCCGGATATAGCCTTTCCAAGTATTAGGATATCCGGACGAGCATCTTCAAAATCTGTAGCTAACATCTTACCCGTTCTTGCAATACCGGTTTGAACCTCATCGGCAATAAATAGCACATTATACTTTGAGCAAAGAGTTCTAACACCCTCTAGGTATCCTTCATCGGGGACAACAACTCCTGCTTCACCTTGAATCGGCTCTACCATAAAAGCCGTAACATTTGGATCCTTTAATTCACTTTCAAGGGATTCCAGATCATTGTATGGAATTAAATCATAACCAGGCATATATGGTCCGAAGCCTTCATAAGAGGCAGGGTCATCTGAACTAGATATTGCCGCCAGAGTTCTACCCCAGAAATTTCCTTTAGCAAATAGAATCCTTGCCTTATTCTCTGGAATACCTTTTTTCAGGTAACCCCATTTTCTTGCTAATTTATTTGCAGTCTCCCCTCCTTCTACCCCCGTATTCATTGGTAGCAACTTATCATAGCCAAAAACTTTGGTCATATATTTTTCAAACTCTCCTAGAATGTTATTGTGAAATGCTCTAGATGTCAGAGTCAAAAGAGATGCCTGATCATTAAGAGCCTTTATTATCTTCGGGTGGCAATGGCCTTGATTTACAGCAGAATAAGCGGATAAAAAATCAAAATATTTTTCACCTTCAACATCCCATAAATGGACACCCTTACCTTTTTTGAGAACAACAGGTAAAGGGTGATAATTATGCGCGCCATATCTATCCTCTAACTCTATAAATTTTTGGGAGTTCATTTTATGATATTTAGATTCAATCCAAAGATAAGCCTTATAAAGACCAGTATCTTTGCTGTATGATAATTAAAAATGTTGTTATTAAGAGAGCTGGGGCAAAAGGGATTTCTATTGGCCACTCTCCGGAGGGTAAAACATTATTAGTTCGAGGAGCTGCTCCAGGAGATGTTGCAGATGTAAGAATTATAAAAAAAAGAAAAAAGCATCTTGAATGTATTACTGAGAATATAATTCAACCTGGTCCAGACCGAAGAGATCCATTATGCAAACACTCTGAAATTTGTGGTGGGTGCAACTGGCAACATGTGTATTATTCCGCTCAATTGAAATTCAAAAGTCAAGAGGTTAAAGACAATTTAGAAAGAATTGGTAAACTTGAAAACGGGGAAATTCTCCCAATCATAAGTGCTCCAAACGAATATCGTTATCGAAATAAACTAGAGTTCAGTTTTTCATCAAATCGATGGTTAACTCTTGAAGAAGTGAATTCTGAAAAGAAAATCGAATCAAGAAATGCCTTAGGCTATCACGTACCTGGAATGTGGGATAAAATTATTGATATCGACGAATGTCATTTGCAGCAGGAGCCTTCAAACTCGATAAGGCTATTTGTGAAAAATTATGCATTAAATAATGGTCTCACCTTCTTTCATCCGAGGGACAAAAAGGGCCTCCTAAGAACAATTATGCTTAGATCTACATCAGAAAACAAATGGATGTTCGTGTTACAATTTTTTGAAGATCCCGAAAATGAAGGTCTAAAATTACTCGAGGCAGTTAAACTAAATTTTCCACAAATTGTAAGTATTTATTATGCTCATAACACAAAAGGAAATGATTCAATTTATGACTTGGATTTAATACTTTTCCATGGAAAGTCCTCACTAATAGAGAAAATGCCTTCAGTTACATCCAAAGGAAGAACACTCTCATTTAAGGTTGGCCCTAAAAGTTTTTATCAAACTAACTCCGCACAGGCCTACGTTCTTTACTGTGAGGTTCTTAAAATGGCTAAAATAAAATCTAAAGACGTTGTTTATGATCTTTATACTGGGACTGGAACTATAGCTTTGTTTATGGCACAAATAGCGAAAAAAGTCATAGGAATTGAAAGTGTTCAAGAAGCCATTGATGCCGCAAAACAGAATGCTCTAGATAATAATATTGTGAATACGGAATTCATTGTTGGCGATATGAGAGAGGTATTTGATGAAGAACTATGGAATAAGCACGGAAAACCTGATGTTCTTATTACTGATCCCCCAAGAGATGGCATGCATCCAAAAGTTGTTCAGAAATTACTGGATCTTAAAATACCAAAAATTGTCTATGTTTCGTGCAATACTGCGACGCAGGCAAGAGATCTTGATTTAATGCGTGGTGAATATCAGGTAGAATCAGTTCAACCAGTCGATATGTTTCCTCAAACGCATCACATTGAAAATATTTTATTGCTGAAATTGAAGTCAAATTAAGATTAAATTTAATTTTATCTTTAAGAGAATATATAGACCACGGTATGAAAGAACGTACACTTATACTTGATCCTACGAAATTGGAAAGGGTAATCATGAGAATGGCTTGGCAAATCCTTGAGTTAAATTCTCAAGAAAAAGATTTTTACCTGGTCGGAATTAGCAAGTCTGGTTTCAAACTTGCTGAGAAACTCATGAAATGTTTATCTAAAATTTATGATGGGGATGTTCGCTTGGGAGAAATTTCTATTAACAAGAAAAACCCTCCTAAAGGTCCTACAAAATGCGATCTAGATCCTGAAGATTTCAAAGGTAAATCAGTCGTTATAGTTGATGATGTTCTTAATTCAGGGGCAACACTTATTTATGCGGTAAAGTATTTTTTAGTTGCAGAGACAAAAAATCTTTCAACAGCAGTTTTAATTGATCGAAATCATAAGAGATACCCAGTTAAAGCAGATATAAAGGGTCTAAGCTTAAGCACGAGCTATCAAGATAATGTTGAAGTGAGCTTCGAAGATAAAGCTGCTGTATACCTAGTCTAAGCTTTCTAAGCTTTCAATAAGTTCTTTTTCCCAACCTGGGTTTTCTGTATCACACATGATATCACATTGCTCATAAAAAGCTCGCCGTTCAAAAAGGTGCTTGGCGACAAACTCAGAGATATTCGTCTTATTAACTCCTTTTAAAAGAGGACGATCGATCATTTTATCGCTTAAAATTCTAGACACTAAAGTTGGGATTTTAGCTTTTAAATACACCGTAGTTCCGTGGAGATTCATCCATTTCATATTTTCATAATAGCATGGCGTCCCTCCTCCAACCGAAATTACTCCAGACCTTCCTTCAAATAGCCTTAATTGTTCCTTTTCTACTTTTCGAAAAATCAATTCACCCTCCTTCTCAAAAATCTCATCAATATTTTTTCCTAGTGATGAGGATATGCAATCATCCAAGTCGAAATAATCACTATTTAAAGATTCACCTAAAACCTTTGCCAACCTTGTTTTACCCGACCCCATGTAACCTATAATGAAAATTGGTTTCCTCATACCTAAAAATATTGCTCAAAACAAAAGTACAGCAACAATTAAATTAAAGTTTCTATCTATATTTGCAGCCTTATTTGAAAAAATAATGACTCGATAGCTCAGCTGGTAGAGCAATACACTTTTAATGTATGGGTCCTGGGTTCGAGCCCCAGTCGGGTCACATTTTTTCATTTGCCCTGGTGGTGAAATTGGTAGACACGCCACCTTGAGGGGGTGGTGACCTTCGGTTGTGCTGGTTCGAGTCCAGTCCAGGGCACTATTAATTATTTTTTAAAAGCCTCTCCTTCATCAAGCAAAAAGGGGCTTACTAATAAAGACTCTGAACTAAAATTGATCTAAAATGTTCTCATAATGATGAACAAATTTTTAATTTTTTTCTTTTCACTGAACATTTTAACCCAATGTCAATCCCAAACGATAAACAAGATGGATGATTTTAAGCCGCGTATTCAAAAAAGTGATTCAGAATGGCTTGAAAAACTGGGTCCTGAGCGATTCAGAATTTTAAGACAAAAAGGAACTGAATATCCTGGCTCGGGAGAATATGATAAGAATTTTAAAAAAGGAACATATAGCTGCGCAGGATGCGGAAATAAGTTATTCACCTCAGAGTCAAAATTTGACGCGCATTGTGGTTGGCCAAGTTTTGATAAAGAAATTATACCGGGGGCCATCACAGAAATTAGAGATTTTAGTGCGGGTATGATAAGAACAGAAATTTTATGTACCCAATGCGGAGGACATCTTGGTCATGTATTTGATGATGGACCAACAGAAACAAAGCTCCGATATTGCGTCAATAGCCTAAGCATGAGCTTTGAGGAAAGGTGATTATTTATTTTTGATACAGAGTAAATCTTTCATTTTTTAAATAGCTTGCATAACGGTATTCCAAACCTATATTTGCACCCCTCCGGGAGATTAGCTCAGCTGGTTCAGAGCACCTCGTTTACACCGAGGGGGTCGGGGGTTCGAACCCCTCATCTCCCACAAAAAATAAACCCACTCTAATGAGTGGGTTTTTGTATAATTACACTATTTTAAAATTAAGATAATTATTTTAAAAAAGTTCGAACTTAGGACCGAGAGGTCCACATTTTTAACCTCAACATTTTGTTGGGGTTTTTTATTGCTATTTAAGGATAATTATTAAATCTCAC
>NHBT01000032.1 GCA_002167805.1 Owenweeksia sp. TMED14
TTAACCTCTTTAAAGCTTCTAAAGGCTAAAGAAAACAGGAAGAATAAAACAACAACTGCAGCCTCCATGCCAATCAAATAAAAAGGCCATTCACCCTGAACAAGCGGGTGATTGACTGGTGGTGGCTGGTTGACATACCAGTAATTTGAACCGAGACTCGTATTGATAGCCATCATTATAAACCCAGCAATATTTGTTATCAATATAGTGCGCCAAAAGGTGCCAGAAGGGAGCCTTTCCCCACCCCGAACCATGAGGTAAATGGGAACCAAGACCACAAAGCTGTGTGCCAGGTAAAACTGAAGNATATAAGGCCATGTGGGCTCTGANGATAAGGCNGGNGTGAGNAATGCTTGGATNCCTCCCAAGGGNCCCCANAAAACNAGAANNGGAAAAACCTTACGNACANCAAANNCCAGAAAAGCGAANAGCATCAANTGNCTAACCCCACACATNTGNAGNGGTANNCTTTCNTGCAGNGTGAATGTTCCGTCAGAGATCGAGGACACCCAGTAAAATGCCTGATTCANAAAAATTATAATTCCCAAAATCTTCTTCCATTGTNTCCATTTTTNAGACCCTTNTTTCGGGGCTAAAAAAAANAAGAAGANAGNCATCAANGCNAAAACGGCAAANCCNACAAACCAGAAAAAACTCCCAANCTCAATAGCAGTNATGGTTAGTGATTCCATTTTTTAATTTTTTTCACCACGTATGATACTTCTCCAAAAAATTCCAGTTAGTACCAGATAATGGGCTGTTCCAAATAAAATAAAGCCGATAAGATAATACGGCCAATCACCTATTATGAGTGGGTTTTCTACAGCGGGTGCCTGGCATAAAAACATATAATTTCCACCCGTTATATGATTAACAAAGCCAACCGGAATCATTAATAAGAGATTCAGAGATAATACTTTTAACCAAGTCCATCTTCCAATACGCATACCATGAACAAAGAAATAATAAAGTGGGATGATGATAATTCCGCCATGCACAACATAATATTCAATAAACATGTATGTGGTTTCTCCAGAAGTAAGCTCTGGAGTTAGTAAAGAATAAAATCCGCCAACAATTCCCCAAAAGAAGAGAGGGTAAAATGCCCAGCGAACTCCAAAAGCTAAAAGCAAAATGCTTAACATTCTACTAAAGCCGCAAAGATGCAGCTCAAGATTGTCCATAAAATTCCACAAATTCTCCTGAACTAGATGAAAATGCTTGCCGATTAAAAGAGCAATTAATGCGCCCCCCCATATCTTTTCAAAAACAGCTCGTTGACTCTTGTTCAATAATTTACTAGCCGCAACCACTATTAATAAATAAATGGAAAAGATTCCAATGCCAACAAGCCACTCTTTTGAAAACGGCTCGTATACAGCGTGCTCAATTTGTAAAAAATTCATGTCTTTAATTGTTTAGGCGACGTGAATGTATAAAAGTATTTTGAACTAGAAGTTAGGTTTGCGTTTTTCGATAAAAGCTTTTGTCCCNTCTGCAAATTCTGCAGATCCGAACCTCTCCCCAAATTCTTTAATTTCAGAATCAAAACCCTGACCGCCCTCTAAAGTCGAATTTACCACTCTAATTATAGCTGCTTGAGCATCTCCAGAATTCTTTATGAATGAATTCGCCATTTTTAAACTTTCCATCATCAGCGCTTCCGGATCNCAAACTTTATTTACCAAACCATATTTTTCTGCAGTATCTGAATCTATCATCTTGGCAGAAAACATCATTTCCAATGCTTTTCCTTTGCCAATTAGCTGAACAAGCCTTTGAGTTCCTCCATAACCAGGAATTACTCCCAAGGAAGACTCGGGTAGGCCAATTTTTGCTGTAGCTGAGGCTATTCTTACATGACAAGCCATCGCCAGCTCAAGGCCGCCACCAAGAGCAAACCCATTAATTGCAGCTATGTATGGTTTTGTTGCGTTAGATATTCTATTAAATAGAGAGGTGTGACCAGTGGCAGAAAGAGCTCTGCCCTCTTCCTTGTTGAAGTCCTTAAACTCCATAATGTCTGCGCCCGCAACAAAGCTTTTCTCTCCTTCGCCTGTAAGAATAACAACTCTAACATCATTGTTTTCGTCAAGAAACTCAACAGCTCGATGAAGCTCCTTTATCATTTCTTTATTTAATGCATTTAGCGCTTTAGGGCGATTCAATTTTAATGTTGCTATTCGGTCTTGAATAAATAGATTTAAATGACTGAATTTCATACTTTTATTTTGGTATTTAAATTTACCCTAATTGGGATATCATTTTATCAAATATACCTAACGATAAACCGCCTGTGAAAAAACATATTCAACGTTGGCTTCAAGACAAAATAGGGATTGGCCAAAATAGAGATCAAATAAAAGTTCTAGAAAATAAAATTGCTTCATTGTCTCTTCTTTTTGAATGGTCCTCGGGGCCTCTAATTCAAGTTCCAATAGGCTTAATCGAAAAAACCAAAGAGACCCTTAAAGAAGAGTATCAGTCTGTAAATTTCCAAATAAGTAGAAACGATGCCATGTTTCGTTATCCTTTGCAGGTTCATGGGGCTATGCCATTTAAAATTCTCAAAGAATACTTTCATACAGGAGCTGAAGCCGCTGATTATATTTATAGCATCGCGCCAAAGGCAAAAAAGATTCTTGACTTCGGGTGCGGCTACGGTAGAGTTAGTCGATTTTTAAAAGTTCGATTCCCTGAAGCAGAGCTTTTGGTTAGTGATCCCAAAAAGTCTGCAATGGATTTTCAGATTGAAAATCTAAAGACTATTGCCGACGAACATAGCCCTGTAAATTTAATTTTTGCTGGGAGTGTATTTACTCACCTGCCTAAAAAGCTTTTTCAAAATAGTTTACATGAATTAATGACCCGACTTATTGAGGGGGGGGCGCTTGTACTCACGCTCCACCCATTTATTGATAATGGATTTTCTATTTATCCATTTACTGAGGAAGCTGCACTTACGGGCCTTGATGACCCCATAGATAGCGGGGTTTATGGTTCCGTTTATTGCTCAAAAGAGTTTTTGGAGTTTTGTGTTTATTCTCATACTGAGGGAAATCTATTTAAATGCTCCATTGATGATTCATCATCTTTTGGAGGGACCCAACAGTATATAATTATCGAGCGCTTAAATCGCTAAAGCTTAACCAATGGTATGGAAAAAACAAATTCTGTTCCGTCTCCACCTGTAGAATCCACCCAAATTCGACCCTGAAAGGACTCTATTATCGTTTTCACAATCGCTAAACCTAGGCCTGTTCCTCTTGATTTTGTGGTGAATTGAGGAACAAAGACCTGAGACCGAAGGTCTGGGTCAATTCCTATTCCGTTGTCACGAACAAATAAAATGGCATTTTCATCATCCTCATGAATTCCAAATGAAACAAGTGGTTTTCTTCCTCTGGGAACGGCTTCAAAAGCGTTGTTTAAAAGATTGTTTAACACCCGTAACAATTGGTTTTGATTTGCCAAAACTAGATATTGTCCTGACTCGGGAACAAGAAGAGTTGCATTTGGATACGCGGCCGCACATTCCCTTAAGAGCTCCCGTAAATCAATGTTCTTCCGATTCTCAGAAGAAATATTAGTTAGCTGACTAAAATCCCCAGCAACCTGAGCCATTGCATCAATTTGAGCCAACATTCCCTCTGAAAACTCTTTTATAGATTCTTTTGTTTGGTCTTCCGCCTTTAGGGCATGCATTTGAGTCATCAATCGCATGGGCGTTAGCGGATTTTTTATCTCATGGGCAACTTGTTGTGCGATCTCTTTCCAAGCGCTTTCTTTTTCTGCTTGAGCCAGTGCTTTTGCGTTTTTTTCAACAACATCAATCATTCTGTTATACTCACTAACCAACTTCCCTATCTCATCTTTTGAGCTCCATTTAACTTTTGGATCACCACCTTTTGCTGAGCTCCTCATAGCGTCAGAGACTGCCTCAAGACCTTTGGTTATACTTTTTGACAACAGGTATGCAAATAATGTGGCAGACAAGAACAGTAGCCCGTTTAAGAGTGCCAAAGAGCGGTAAAACTTCTGGTCTTTTAAAGGTAAATTCACGCCATCACTATAGGGTACAACCATTACAGCTAAAGGAATTTCATTTGAGCCTTTAATTTCAGATGCATACATCAATACTTCTCTTGCATCATCCGATTTTAAAAGAACCGCCTCATCACGTTGATAATTCAAATCTTCAGGAANNTGAGGCGGAAAAGTGACTACTTCATCTAATTCTGAACTAGAGCTAATTAATAAATCTCCTGACATTGAATATAGGGCAACATCCATATTATGGATATCAGCAATTGCAGATANCTCNGAGTCAAAAACATTCAAAGCATCTTCTCGGCTTTTTAANTCATCAATGTTTCTTTCAAGTTCACGAGAAAGGTGAGCTGCTATTGCCTTTTCTTTTCTGGCCAGCCTCTCTCTACGATATTCAGTCTTTTCTTCTTTAAAGTATAATTCTAAAATCTTCATAGATGACCCAAAGCCTATTAAAACAAGCGTCAGCATCGCCAAGAGTATTCTCGCAGGAAGGTTTATGATCGGTAAACGAAAAGAAAGGGCCATTCAAAAAATTGGTTTCAAAAGACAATGATAACCACAAAGANGCAATAAACGAATAGAAAAAAACTTATATCAACTGTTTAANGCTTCTGCNCCACCCACAATTTCTANTATTTCGTTGGTNATCGTNGCCTGACGNGCTTTGTTGTATTTCAACTTCAAATCATCTCTCATGTTGGTGGCNTTGTCTGTCGCCTTGTGCATTGAGGTCATCCTTGCGCCATGTTCTGAAGCTTGAGAGTCTAATAGAGCCTTATAAACTTGAGTTTTTATACTTAGTGGTATTAATTCATCAAGCAACTTTTGCTGGTCTGGCTCATAAATATAGTCGGCCACTTCATTATTCTCTTTTGGAGCTTCAACAAATGGAAGGAGTTGCTCTTCTTGCAAAATCTGAACAGCGGCATTTCTAAACTGATTGTATACCATTATTACTTTATCATATTTTCCTGATAAGTAATTTTCCATGGCAATTTGGGCAATCGCCTCCGCCCCTTCGAACGTTACACCATTAACCACATCAATATTCTCACCTTCAACTTTTCCTGTCTTAGAAAGAAGATCTCTTGATTTTTTCCCAATTGCAAAAAACTTCACTTCTAAACCTTGCTTTTCTAATTTTTGAGACAAGGCTATTGACTTTTTTATTACCGAAGAGTTAAACGCACCACAAAGTCCTCTGTTTGCGGTTAAAGACAATATAAGAACTCTATTCTCTTTTCTTTTCTTAAAAAAAAGATTCTCCGATGAGTCTACAACCGAAGAAACATTGCCCATCAAAAGAGTCAGTTTTTGAGAATAGGGACGCATTTGAACAATTGCATCCTGCGCTCTTTTAAGCTTTGCAGCAGAAACCATTTTCATAGCAGAAGTAATCTGCATCGTGCTGGACACTGACGTAATTCGGGTTCTGAGGTCCTTTAAATTAGCCATTATTCTCGTTTACTCTTTTTTATTTTAGTCTGCGTATGCAGGAATAATCTCTTCTGCGGCTGACTGTATCTTCTCTATTTCTTTTTTACTCCATGACCCTTCTCTTAGAGCAGCTAAAACATCTTGGTGTTTGTTTTGCATAAACTCAATGAACGCATTTTCAAAAGGCTTTATCTTCTCAACCGGGATGTCGTTCAAGAGCCCCTTTGTGCCAATATAAATAATAGCAACCTGTTTTTCAACGCTCATGGGAGAGTTTACTGCTTGTTTGAGAATTTCTACATTTCTACGACCTTTATTGATGACATTCATGGTAGCAGCATCTAAGTCGGAGCCGAACTTTGCAAATGCTTCAAGCTCACGATATTGAGCCTGATCGAGCTTCAGCGTTCCAGCCACTTTTTTCATAGGCTTAATTTGAGCTGAGCCGCCTACCCGGGATACTGAAATACCAACATTAATTGCTGGCCTGACTCCAGAATTAAATAGATCTGCCTCTAAGAATATTTGTCCATCCGTTATAGATATAACGTTTGTCGGTATATATGCAGAAACGTCTCCTGCTTGAGTTTCAATAATAGGTAATGCTGTTAATGAGCCACCTCCTTTTACAATTCCTTTTAAGGATTCAGGAAGGTCATTCATTTGAGATGCAATTTTGTCATCGGATATCACTTTCGCTGCTCTTTCTAGTAACCTTGAATGCAAATAAAACACATCACCTGGATAAGCTTCTCTTCCCGGGGGTCGACGAAGCAACAAAGACACCTCTCGATAAGCAACCGCCTGCTTCGATAAGTCGTCATAAATGATTAATGCTGGACGCCCAGTGTCTCTAAAATATTCTCCGATAGCAGCGCCTGTGAAAGGAGCATAAAACTGAAGAGGTGCCGGATCTGCTGCATTTGCAGCGACGATAGTTGTATATGCCATCGCGCCTTTTTCTTCTAGGTTCTTAGCAAGAGCAGCTATCGTTGATCCTTTTTGGCCAATTGCAACGTAAATACAATAAACAGGCTCTCCTTTGTCATAAAACTCTTTCTGATTAATGATCGTATCTATTGCAACTGTTGTTTTACCTGTTTGCCTGTCTCCAATAATCAGCTCTCTCTGGCCTCTCCCGATTGGAATCATAGCATCTATGGCTTTAATTCCTGTCTGCAGGGGCTCGTTAACCGGTTGACGATAAATTACTCCTGGAGCTTTTCTCTCAAGTGGCATATTGTACTTTTTCCCATCGATTGGACCCTTTCCGTCAATTGGGCTTCCCAGTGTGTCAACGACGCGACCCAACATGCCTTCACCAACATCAACAGATGCGATAACTCCTGTTCGCTTAACAGTTGACCCTTCTTTGATTCCTTCTGCTGGACCCAAAAGAACTATTCCTACATTATCTTCTTCAAGGTTTAAGACTATACCGCGGAGTCCTGTTTCAAACTCTACGAGTTCGCCAGATTGAGCGTTTTCCATGCCATAAGCACGAGCAATGCCATCACCAACCTGAAGCACCGTTCCTACTTCTTCAAGTTTAGCATCAGATGAAAATCCGGATAATTGTTGTCGCAAGATTGCTGAAATCTCTGCAGGTTTTACTTCTGCCATAATTTTATTTTTTTTAAAAGTCAGCTATATATGAATTCTTATTAAATTCCCGCTTCAATTGGCTTAATGCCTCTGATGCGGATGCATTTATTTGTTGATCACCTACACGGAGTGTGAACCCTCCTATTAATTCAGTGTCAACGGTTTCTTCAAGCACTATGCTTGATGCGTTTTTAAATTTTAAAAGTGCTAATAAACGCTCTTTCTGGCTTGCCAGTAAGGGTGTTGGAGATGAAATTTGGGCCTTAATAATTTTATTTTCAACAAAATATTGGGCGATAAACTTTCTTAAAACATCTTCTAAGTGCGCTTCTCTTCCATGCTTAATCAAAAGGTTGATAAACAGGTTAGTGATTTCGCTTAATTGATTTCCCAGAGCCGCCTTGAAAGTATGGATTTTCTGGTCAGGTTTAATGATTGCGCTTTTTAAGAAGTTTCTAAAGTCACGGTTTTCATCAATAACCAATAATAGTAAATCACTATCCCTTTTCACATCGTCCATAGTGCCCTTTTCCCTAGAGAGGTCTAATAGGGCTTTAGCGTAACGAATTGAAGCACGAATTGATTTCATCTGTTAGTTCAGTTTAACTTCATCCATCGCTCGGTTGACCATTTTTTCTTGAGAGGCTGGGTCTTTTAGCTCTGAGCGTAAAACTTTTTCTGCCATGTCAATGGCAAGCTTGGCTGCTTGATTCTTTACCTCCGTCATAGCGGCAAGCTTCTCATTATTTATTTGCTCTCTTGCAGAATCAAGAACTTTAGACGCTTCCTCTTTAGCAAGCTCTTTAGCTTCTGAAATTGTGTTTTCTTTGATTTCTCGAGCCTCTCTCAATATCTGCTCTCTTTCTGCTCTTGCTTCCTTAAGTAAATCTTCATTAGAAGACTTTAGAGACATTAAGTCATTTTTTGCCTTTTCGGCAGCTTCTAAGGCTCCATCTATTGCCTCTTCACGCTCCTTGACTGCATTTAAAATTGGTTTCCATGCAAACTTTGAAAGCACAAAAAGTAAAAACATGAAAGTAATGGTCGTCCAAAAAAGAAGTCCAAATCCTGGCGTTACTATATCCATTGCGTTTTATTTTATTACAAGCGTAAACTTAATTTAAAGCCTCCCCTTAACCATTGCTAGGGGGTGACTTTAAATTTTTTTACTTTAAAAGCGATACTACAATACCAAATAATCCCGCTCCTTCTACAAGGGCTGCGGTAATAATCATATTCGAAGAAATTTTGCTGGTCGCTTCTGGGTTTCTAGCTATTGCGTCCATGGCGTGTCCACCAATCTGCCCAATGCCAATGCCAATGCCAATAACTGCGAGTCCTGCTCCAAGTGCTGCGATACTTCCGGTCATAATTTTAGGGTTTTGAATTTATAGTTAATTGTTAATTGTTATTTATTAATGATGTTCTTCTTGAAGGGCTGCGCCTATATATAATGCTGTAAGTAAAGTAAAAATGTATGCCTGAAGCGCTGTGACTAGGATCTCTAAAACAGAGATAAAAAGAGTCAACAATACTGACACCGGGCTTACCAAAACTGTTTCAAAAATAAAAATTAATGAAATCAAGCTCAAGACAATTATGTGTCCTGCCGTAATATTTGCAAACAAACGAATCATCAAGGAAAAAGGCTTAGTGAAAATTCCTATGAATTCAACAACAGCTAAAAGGGGCTTTACAGCGACAGGAACTCCTGGCATCCAAAAAATATGAGACCAATAGTTTTTGTTTCCATTTAAGTTAGTCACGACCATTACCACCAAAGCCAATACCATGGTTACAGCAATATTTCCAGTTAAATTGGCGCCACCTGGAAAAATAGGAATAAGACCTAAAACGTTATTTATCCAAATAAAAAAGAAAAACGTTAATAACAACGGAACAAACCTGTTGTAGTGCCTGCCAATATTATTTTTTGCAATTTCATCACGAACGAAAACGACAATTGGTTCCATAAATGAAGCAACTCCCTTTGGCGAAGAGTGGCCATCTTGATTCTTGTAAAATCGAGCCATCGACAAAAAGAGCCATAAAATTAAAATTACACTAAGTAATAGTGATGCAACGTTTTTTGTTATAGAAATATCAATTGGTTGGTTGTTTTCAATAGCATGAGATTCTTTGCTGACGCTGACGAAAGCTCCATGATTATTTGGTGAACTTGAGGCATAATAAATTTTTTCATGATAATTCACGAAGCGATACCCTTGGGTCTCTACAACGTGTTTTCCTTCATGATCGTGGTGAAATGATGAAGACATGAATGTAACTAAACCTTTTTCGGTAAATAAAATTACCGGCAACGGAACACTTATCGAATGTCCTTTCCAGTCAAATAAATGCCAACCATAACTGTCAGAAATATGATGCATTATATCTTCCGTTGGATCATAGGGAGATTCATTTTTTGAACTGACCCCCTCTAGCTCAACGCTTTTGATCTCTGGACCATCTCCTTTTGCTTGAATTATGAGAGATACAGACAAAAACAGTAAAAAAAAGAAGATTGGGTTTTTCAAGATCTGACGTTTCAAAATAGCGCTGCAAAGATACTCGCCGAATCTTGAAAATCCTACTGTTTCTTGACCCAAGAAATAGCAATTATTGATTCCAATATTAAGCAATAAAAATAAGCCCCTATAAATTCAAGACTGAGTTGACGAAAATTATCTTTTTCACCAATAATAATTGGAAGGGCTACTATTGCAACACCTAGTAACATACGAATTAACCCTCCAAATAAATAAACTGATGAAAACTTTCCAGGCCGAGATTCATCAATAGACTTTGCCAACCCAAGTAAACTAATTCCCGTTCCCGCCCAGTATAAATCTCCCAGCCAATAAGGCTTCCCAAGACCTATTGTTTGAAACGCAATTAAATGGAAAAAAAACATAAGAGAGTAGCCAACAAATAATCTGATCAACCAAGAATTCATTTATTAATTTTTTGGGCTTGGTAGATAATCCAAATTAGAGATAAAACTGTAAATAGTAATGATAAAGAAATAGTTGCCAATTGAGTTTTGGAGTCCGACAATCTATTAGCGTCTTGATCTATTAAATACCCTAGATATGCACCTAAAGAAATGAAAACTGCCATTTGAATTCCCATTCCTGAAAATCTCAGTATATTTTTCATCAAATTTTCTTCAAGCTGCAGAAATTTTGGACTGCTCGCCTGACTTAGAAATTGGAGTAGCCAGAGCAGACTTGCCATTATTCATCGTACACATTCCAGAAAATTGTGCCCCCGTCTCAACGGAAAGCTTTCCCGTAACCACCTCAGCTTGAACGTTTGCAGATTGAGAAAAAGTTGTCAATCCTTTAATTTCTAACTTACCAATAACGCGGCCTGAAATGGTTGCTTCTGATGCTGTTACTTTACCATCAATTGTTCCCGAGGGCCCAACCACGAGCTTACCTCCTACCGTAAGATTTCCCTTAACCTGTCCATCAACACGAATATCCCCAGGTGAATTTATGTGGCCTTGAATATTTGTTCTTTCCACTATTCTATTATGATCTCCGGCCGTTTCTGTCTTTCGATTTGTACTCATCATTTTAATCCATATACATTTTTTACAAAGCTTCGGTAGCCTTTAATATCTTTTTCAGTGTAAAAATGCGAAAAATTTTGCACTGTTACAGGCCAATATTCAGCAGAATATGGCTTTAAAAATTGTGTCACCCCATCTGCGCGCATCACCTTTGTTCTGTAGCCTATTGTTTCACTGGCGTTTTTGAATCCGTCAACTAACATTATTTGAGCTATTTCGCCTAAAGGAAGCGGCCTAATACTCATAGGTTTTCCGGTAAAATATTTTTGATGAAAGCGAGCTAAAGCATTTCTAACGTCGTTTGGGTTACCCTCTTTACTAAAAATAATCAGTAATTGGTGGCGAATATCCAAAGATTCCGAATAAGGGCTTGGCTCATTCTCTTTGCTAGATTTTACGCTTTGAAGAGCCATTTTTATATTGCCTGCAGCTATAGATTGGGCAGTTCCTGGAAAATCCTTTTCCACCTGAATGAGCGCCTCTAAATACTTCTGAATGCCCCCGTCGCCGCCAATCGCATGAGCTTCAATTAAGGCTGCCTGAGGAGCTTCTTCAGGATTCCATAAAGTCTCTTGGTGCAGCTTTATTAAGGGTTTCCAATCGCGGTTCTCATATAGTTTCACGAGTCGATGAAATTCTTTTGACGTGATGGGCTCTGCTGATTCCTTTGACTCTTGACCATTTATAATTTTTACGTATTTGGATTTTGGGTACTCTTTTAAAAGCCTAATTTTCGTTGACTCCGCCTCTGTGTTCTCATTTCTCAATAGTCTAAGCCTATATAAAGCGTACAAAGCATATGCTTGTTTTTCACATGACACACATGAGGAATCTTCCTCACAGAAAGAAATTAGCCTATTTATTTGCAACAAAGCCATATCCAAGTCACCTATTTGATCTCGATAAATGGAGGACGAAGCCGATAGAGCATTACAAATAATTCTCTTGCATGAATCCTTAGACCTAGCTGTTCTAGGTATAGACGATAAGTAAATATTCAAATCATATTTTGGATCAACAAAATCAATGACATCATTGCTTAACTCAGAGCCTTGAGAGTTTGGCCCTCCAGTAGTTGCCATAGACCAGCTTCCAGATGCACTTTGAAGCCGCCAATTGTCAACATTTGGTCTTTGTCCCCATTTCGATGAAAATGAGGCTATACCTGCAGCACGAGCAACCGGATTATAAAAAACCCACCCTCCAGCCATAACTCCCCCTGCCTTTGGCCCTGAAGCCGATAAAAGATTTGACGAGGCTTGAATTTTGGCATTTAGTGCATTTATTTTAGCGTTTTTAATTGCAATGCGCTCTTGATCTTTAAGTGCTTCAATATATTTGAGAAAATATGCCTCGAGAAAAGTTTCACTTTTGCTGGATAAGCTGAGTAATGAATCATTTCTTTGAATTTTTTCTATTTCTACAACCAAACTGTTTAATCCTTTTGTTTTGTTTTTTAAGCTTCTTTTTAATGGGTGGTTTTTAGGTAATAATATGTACGCAGAATCGTAGTTTACCTGCGAGGGTAGATATTTTTTTTGATTAAAGTATATTTCTCCTCGATCATAGTACGCGAGTGCTTTAAGATTGGGCCTTTCTGATATTCCTAGACCTATTCCACGACTTAAAAAATAAAGCTGCTGATCTACATCTTTCCTTTTCTTTGCCACTTCCGCCAATGCAAAATAAATTCTATCTCCATATTGTTTATTTTTGGGCTCTTTTAAAAGGCGCTCTAATTCTTTATAGAGGTCCAGGCGCTTTGAATTTGCATTAAGAGCCTTCCTCAAGTTTGCTTCAAGTAGCATATCATAACTGTCAGGCTGGCCAGAGAGACAGATCTGATAGCTTTCTCGCGCTTTAGACGTTTTTCCTAGGGATTCATATAGCTGTCCAGCAATAAATGCTAAGCGAGACTTCATTGCTTTGTTTTTAATTGATTTTGCTGACTTCTCAAATATTCTTGCCGCACCTTCTTTATCCCCTTCCGAAAGCATCGACCGAGCTCTTAAAATATTCATTTTTGGAACAAACTTTTCGGGAATGCCTTTCCTTTCTATTTCATCTAAAGCATCTTTAACGGCTTGGCCATTACCTTGATCCGCCAATACCTCTACCTTACTCAATTCGGCTCTATATGCTCTAGATGTTTTTTCCGCATTTCTAATTACCACCGCAAACGACTCTTGTGCGGCAATGTTTAAACCCATGAGTGCTTGAGCATCTCCTATCAATAAGTAGGCGTCAAAAACGATCGGGTTTTTTTGGACACCACGAAACATCATTGAATGGTCTCTAATTATTTTTTTAGACTTCTCTATTGCAACTTTTAAATCGGAAAATGACCGAGAACCTTCATTTGATTTCCCAAACGGCTTAACGGCTATTATTTGATCAAAGTCATCTATATGTTCTTCTTTAAGGCTCAAAATAGCATTTTCATATGCCTTTTTTCCATTATAAAGAGGGTTATACCGGCTTGTTAATTTATGATAGTATCGGTTAACCGCCTTATCTTTTGTTCTACTGCAAGAAAAGAAAACAAGTGTCCCTAAAAAAATCATGGGGACAATTATAATTTTATTTAAATGCTTTAATTTCATTATCAGTAAATGACTTAACGACGGTTATGCAAATTTATTTCATAAAGACCTTGTGAAAAGTCTCAATATCTTTAAGGCAAATGAAACACAAATCGAAAACTGAAAAAAAAAGAAAATCCTTTTTGCGGAAATATCGATTAGTGATTTTAGATGAATCTTCTTATGAGGAGCGTTTTTCATTAAAGCTTAGCCGCTTTAATGTTTTTTTATGGGTAGGCACCACTTCTGTTTTTTTAGTTGTTATGACCATATTACTAATATCTTACTCATCGTTAAGGGAGTATATTCCTGGCTACGCGTCAACGGAACTAAGGCGCTCTGCTATAAACCTTAACATTGTAACTGACTCTTTAATGAAGCAAGTAAACCATCAGGAAGATTTTATTTCCAGAATTCAGCTTGTTTTAAATGGAGAGCTTGATTTTGATACGTTAGGCAAGCTCTCCAGCTTAGATTATTTATCAAAAAAACCGGATGCCTCTCTTTTTAGCTCATCAAAAGAAGAGCTGGCCTTAAGAGAAAAAGTAAAAGATGCTGAACTCTCATTAAAGAAAAGAATTTCTACAGATTCTGATTTTCAAATACCTCTGATTGGCGTATTAATTGAGCCCTCCAATTTATCAAGAAAGAATTACGGAATTAATATAAAAGGGACTCCTGGTCAAAAGATTTTTCCTTTGAAAGATGGAACTCTTCTCACTGTTGAAGGAACTCCTTCTCTGGGTTATGTTATGATTATCCAGCACACAGAAGGTGGGGTTGGTAGGTATTCAAGAATTGCAGAGGCCCATAAAAAACCGGGAGATTTTGTTCGAAAAGGTGACGTTTTAGGGTTGCTTCATAAAAATCCTGAAGATGAAACTTTCATTGGGCATTTTGAATATTGGTTAAATGGGGAATCGTTGGATTTAAAGAAACTCTTAGGGCTAAAATAATGTCATCAATAAAAGAAATTAGTGCCCGAATCTGGGCTTCTCTCGTTTATCACCAAACCAAAAAGTGGTCAAAAAAGCCCGTAAAATCGCAAGAAAAAATCTTTTGGTCACTTATCAAAGCTGGAAAGGGAACAGCGTTTGGAAAAGACCATTTTTTGGCCTCTGTAAAGTCAATCGAAGACTTTCAAAATCATGTGCCAATTCGAGATTACGAAGGGCTAAGGCCTTATGTCGACCGCGTCGTTCAAGGTGAAAAGAATGTTCTTTGGCCTGTGGGGCCAAAATATTTTGCTAAAACAAGCGGTACCACATCTGGGTCAAAATACATTCCAATCACGCAAGAGATGGCTATTCATCAAATAAAATCTGCGAGAAATGCTTTGCTAACACATATTTATAATACTAAAAATGCCAAATTTTTAAATGGCAAAATGATTTTTTTACAAGGAAGTCCTGTTTTAGAAAAAACTAAATCTGGGATACCAACAGGTCGTTTGTCAGGAATCACTGCTCACTTTGTTCCCAGTTATCTTCAAAAAAACCGGATGCCTAGCTGGGAAACTAATTGCATTGAAGACTGGGAAGAAAAGGTGGTGTCAATTGTTGAAGAAACATACCAGTCTGACATGACTTTAATTTCAGGAATCCCCCCGTGGGTGCAAATGTATTTTGAAAAACTTATGCAAAAAACTCGGAAAAAAAACATGTCTGATGTATTTCCAAATTTTAACTTATTTGTAACTGGCGGTGTTGCTTTTGAGCCTTACAGCGCAAGATTTCAGGAACTTTTTGGTAAAAAAATCCCAATACTCCAGACATACCCTGCCTCCGAAGGCTTTTTTGCATACCAGGATCAATTAGACAGTAGTGAATTGTTACTCCTCCTTGACAATGGTATTTTCTATGAATTTATACCAACTGAAAATTATTTCGACAATCACCCTCCCCGGTTAACAATCAAAGATGTTGAAATCGGTGTGAATTATGCTCTCATAATATCAACAAATGCAGGGCTTTGGGCCTACAGCATCGGAGACACCGTCATGTTTGTCTCCTTAAATCCGTTTAGAATAAAAGTCTCTGGTAGAATTAAACATTTCATTTCTGCTTTTGGTGAGCACGTTATTGGCTCTGAAGTTGAGAACTCAATGGAAAAAACTATTTTGAATTTCGGAGGCCGGGTTCGGGAGTTTACCGTGGCGCCTGAAATAAATCCACCTGGCGGTGGTTTACCATATCATGAGTGGTTTGTAGCTTTTGATGAACTTCCTGAAGACATAGTGTCTTTTTCAAAAGATCTGGATTCAAATCTCCGAAAAAAGAACTCTTATTACGATGACTTGATCCAGGGGGGGGTGTTAAGGCCTTGTGTTATCAGACCTCTGCCCGCAGAAGCGTTTATTAAATACATGAAAGCTGAAGGAAAATTGGGGGCTCAAAATAAAGTTCCAAGATTAATGAATGACCGAAAAATAGCAGACGCTTTAGCTGCTGCGAACCCCTTATCTAATTAATCTTTTAAATATCCGTGATCTTCCAATGTTGGCGACTTGCTGGCCATTACAGCTAATTTATCACACCTTTCATTTTCCGGGTGCTCATTGTGGCCCTTTATCCAAAAAAAAGTAACCTTTTGATCCCTCAATGCTATTAATAACCTCTTCCAAAGATCCACATTTTTAACCTTAGACCAGGATTTTTTTTGCCACTGATCCAGCCATTTTTTATTTATAGGGTCTACAACATATTTACTGTCTGAATATATAGAAACCGTATTCCCCCTCTTTTTTAATGTCTCTAAGCCGACAATTACGGCTAAGAGTTCCATTCTGTTGTTTGTTGTGTAATAAAAGCCTTGTGATAACTCTTTTTCAAACCTCCCGGATCTCAAAATGACACCATAACCCCCCGGACCCGGATTCCCTTTTGCTGCGCCGTCGGTATAAATTTCTATTTTATCCACTTGGTTCGTTTTTCTATGGGTTCGTTTTTACAATATGACTCTATTACTTTAGGGTAAAACCAATGCTCTATTTGTAAAATCCTTGATTGTAACATTTCAACCGTTTCATCTTTTTCTACATCCGTTTCACATTGAAAAACAATTGGCCCTTCATCGTATTTGTCTGTAACAACATGAACCGTTACTCCTGTTTTTTCCTCCTTGCTTTCTATGACAGCTTTGTGAACAGCCATTCCATACATTCCTTTTCCTCCAAACTTAGGCAATAAAGACGGGTGAATATTTAATATATTTTTATTAAAATGTTTTATAAACGCTTTCGGGATGGGCTTCAGATAGCCAGCTAAAATTAAAGCTGAAACTTTCTCTTTGGTCCATATTTCGATTAGGTTTTTATCATCCGTTGTGGGTTCAAATACATGAATTGGTACGCCCAGATTTTTTCTTGCAATGCCCGATTTTATTGAATTAGTCCAAATACCTAAAATTTTTATTTTTTTATTTTTTTCAAAATATTTTACAATCGCAGCTGCATTACTTCCGCCCCCCGAAGCCATTATTGCCAATGAAATCAATGGTTTATAACTTTTATTAGTCATAATTAAATGTAGTTCTCTTTGATGAAATTTAACCGTTGTGGAGAAATTTAAATTGGTTGCGTTGGTCGTATGGCTTTTCTTTGCAAATATTAAATCAAATATTAAAATAAACTGTTATGTCAGATATAGCGTCTCGTGTTAAAGCAATAATCGTCGATAAGCTCGGTGTTTCTGAATCGGAAGTAACTGAGGAAGCTTCATTTTCTAATGATCTTGGAGCTGATTCTTTAGATACTGTTGAATTAATAATGGAATTTGAAAAGGAATTTGATATTCAAATCCCAGATGACCAAGCTGAAAATATTGCTACTGTAAAACAAGCTGTAGAATACATAGAATCCTCAAAACCATAAAACTTGATTAAATGGAGCTTAAGCGCGTAGTCGTTACTGGTATAGGAGCTTTAACTCCCATCGGAAACACCGCACCTGAATTTTGGAATTCCTTAATTAACGGTTTAAGTGGCGCAGCTCCAATTACGCGTTTTGATGCCAGCTTATTCAAAACAAAATTTGCTTGTGAGGTTAAAAATCTTAATGTAGAAGATTTTATAGACCGAAAAGAAATGAGGCGAATGGATCGCTATTCTCATTTAGGAATTATCTCGGCAGCAGAAGCTATTGAAGACTCTAAATTTTTAGATTCAAACTTTGATAATGACCGTTGCGGCGTTATTTGGGGTTCCGGAATTGGTGGAATTGAAACTTTCTTTGAAGAAGTTACTCAATTTGCCATGGGAGACGGAAGTCCAAAATTTAACCCATTCTTCATACCCAAAATGATATCAGATATTTGTGGGGGGCATATTTCCATGAAATATAACTTAAGAGGCCCAAATTATACAACTGTATCTGCTTGTGCGTCTTCTACAAATGCCATTATTGATTCTCATATGATGATTCGTTTGGGAAAAGCTGACCTCATTGTCACCGGAGGCTCTGAGGCTGCTGTTGTGCCTGGTGGTGTAGGGGGGTTTAACGCGATGCAGGCTCTTTCAACAAGAAACGATGACCCAAAAACTGCTTCTCGCCCTTTTGATTTAAACCGAGAAGGATTTGTTTTAGGAGAAGGGTCTGCCTCTCTTATTTTAGAAGAGTATGAACATGCCATTAAGCGGGGTGCGAAAATTTACGGAGAACTTGCTGGTGGGGGCACTTCAGCAGATGCACATCACATAACAGCCCCTCACCCTGAAGGCTTGGGCGCAATGAATGTGATGATAAATGCATTAAAAGACGCAAATCTTTCTCCGTCTGATATTGACTACATAAATGTACATGGAACGTCTACTCCTTTAGGAGATATTGCTGAAACAAAAGCCGTTTTAAATGTTTTTAAAGAACACGCCTATTCTTTAAATATAAGTAGTACAAAATCCATGACTGGACATCTTCTTGGTGCCGCTGGGGCGATGGAAGCTGCAGCTACTTGCTTATCTGTTTTTCATGATGTTGTACCTCCAACAATTAATCATTTTACTGATGACCCGGAGCTAGACTCTAAATTAAATTTCACTTTTAATAAAGCACAAAAACGAACAGTTAGAGCTGCAATTTCAAATACTTTTGGTTTTGGGGGACATAATGCCTGTGTAGCATTTAAAAAAGCCAGTTAAGTTAATGCTATTCTCCTTTTCTAATTTTTTTAAACCCTTTCCAAGAAAACACAAGCCCCTACTTGATGCTATAGAAAAGATGTGTGACTTTCGCCCTTCAAATTACGCAGTATACCTTTCTGCGTTTCGGCAAAGATTTGAAAACGAAACACAAAAAAAGGTTAATATGAGTTATGAACGCCTTGAGTATTTAGGTGATGCAATTATAGGCTCTTTAATCGCTCAATATCTTTATAACCAATACCCGGAAGGAAATGAGGGCTTCTTAACCAGTATGAGAAGTAAGGTTGTGTCTCGAAAAGCTTTGAATCGTATCGCCATCAAGTTGGGAATACCTAAATGGATCAAGACAAATGGCAGAAGTAGAAGGTTAGGAACCACCTCTGTGCCGGGAAGCACCCTTGAAGCTCTTGTTGGCGCCATATATGTTGATAATGGGTGGTTGGTAACTAAAAAATTTGTTCACCAAAAAATATTAAACGATCATATCAATTTTAGTCAAGTAGAAAAAGAAATTGTCTCTCACAAAAGCCTTTTAATAGAATGGTTTCAACGTAAAAAAAAGGAATTTAGCTTTCATGTCACTGACGAAAATGGGGCCGACCATCATAAGCGATTTTCAGTAACGATAAAAATGGGTGATGAGCCTCTCGCTAAAGGCTATGGGCAATCAAAAAAAACAGCGGAAGAGTCAGCTTCAAAATTTGCTTGTAAAAAACTTAAAATAAAACAACGTGGGACGACTGGTTCTAAACGTTCAAGATGAAAATGATAACCCTTCTGTTTTAGGGCTTTCCACAACCCTTAATGACATAGCTTTTGTTTTTAAGCTTAACCAAGTTTTCAATTGGAAGCTGAAACGAGCGCCTGATTTGTTTTGCTATCTGGGGGGAGTTGTAACCCGGCATGCACTCTACAAAGGGGGGGGTATTGGCGAAAATGTTCATGTCTTTTGGAACCACAACGGATGATAAAAACCTAATCGAAATATGGACCAAAGAGAAAGTTTCAGCTTTAATTTTAGCTGGCTATCTGAAGCCCATCCCGAAA
>NHBT01000007.1 GCA_002167805.1 Owenweeksia sp. TMED14
CACCGGACGAAGTCAGGAATAATGTTAGGCCTTGGTGAAGAGGTTGACGAGGTCAGGCAATCTTTACATGATCTTCGTGAAGCGAATGTTGACGTAGTCACCCTTGGTCAATATTTGCAGCCCACCTCTAATCATTTACCCGTGAACAATTTCGTTGAACCAGATGTTTTTAAACAACTTGAAGAAGAGGCTTTGAAGCTTGGCTTCATACATGTAGAAAGTGGACCGCTAGTTCGAAGCTCTTATCATGCAGAAAAACACATTTTATAATAAATTACTTAGTATTTTTAACTCAAAGAAAACAACAAACAATGCGATTTAAATTTTATCATTACATCTCAGGTATATCATTTTTGGCCTTTTTAGGATTCTTTTTGACTGAATCCCAAGTTAAAGAGGCTCGTTATCAGCCGAGAGAATCACAAAGTTCTATACCCACTGGCATCGCTGGTTACATGGAATATATTAATTCGATGCGTGCAAACGAAATCACAGGAGAAGTTACACTGGCAGATATTCAAAAAGCAGAAAATGAACTTAATGCACTAAATACGAACAAAACTAATTCCATCACTTGGGAACCTAGAGGGCCTGATAACAAGGGCGGAAGGACCCGTGCGTTAGTTATTGATAAAGATAATTCGAGTATTTTGTATACAGGTTCAGTTGGCGGTGGATTATTTAAATCCATAAACGGCGGTGCAACGTGGAATTACATTGGAGATCCTCAACACAACCAGAGTATAGTTTCGATCACTCAAACCTCTACAGGAGATCTTTATGTTGGTACTGGAGAATTGTTTCAAGGATACTATGGAGGTGGCTCAACATCCTCTCCCCAATTTGCGGGTAAAGGCGTTCTGAAATCAACAGACGATGGTGCTTCTTGGACAGAATTGACATCTACCTTGAGTTGGTCTTCCGTTCCGAGAATTGAAGCGGATCCTTCGGACCCTTCAGGAAATACTATCTATGCAGCAACGACTAATGGATTTAAAAAAACCACCGACGGTGGAACTACATGGACAAGTCCTTTAGGTGGAAATATATGGGATTTTGCAATTTCTCCAACAGGTAAGCTCTTTGTGAACCGTAATGGAAATACTATGTACTCGACAGACGGTACGAATTTTACTGAAATTTCCGCTCCAATAATTACCGCCACCAGTTTACCAAGGAGAGGTTCTGGAAGAATTAGATATGCAATAAGCCCTCAAGATGAAAACTACGTTTATTGCGTACAAACAAATGGAAATGCCCTATCTGCAGTTTACCGATCAGTCGATGGTGGTTCTACATGGAGTAAAATAGGTCAAAAGTCGAATAACTTTGATCCGTTATGCTACACCAATTCAGGAAATCCATTTGCCGGGAATTCTTGGTGCCAAGGTAAATATGATCTTCTTTTTTCGGTTTCTCCGCATGATAAGGACCTAATAGCTTTAGGTGGAATAACCATTTGGAGTTGGTCTTTAACCCAAGGTTGGGTTCAAAGGACCACCACTGGTGGAGGAGCCTTTAATCCCGTATACATGCACGCAGACGTTCATGACATGGTATTTGACCCGAGTGATCCCAATGTCGTCTACGTTGTGAGTGATGGAGGTATTTCCAAATCATCTGATGGCGGAAATTCATGGGCCGAACGCAATAAAAATTATAATTCTTTTACTCAGTTTGGAGTTTCAGTTGGAAGAGATAAAAAAATTCTTGGTGGTGGACAAGATAACGGCACAATATATATTGATGGAGTCAGTTTCCTCTCACCAAATTCTGCTTCAGATGTTGGTGGTGGCGATGGAGGATATGCAGAAATATCTTGGTTGAATCCAAAAGTTATGTTTTTTGAATCTCAATATGGCTTTTATCGGAACAACGATGAGGGAGGTCAAGCTACTGAAGAGTTTCGATCTGTTCCAATGACGCTGCCCGCAACTCAGGGAAAGCGGCTCCACAATTTTATGATTCCTATGGTTCTTTGGGAGACAAGTGAGGATCTGAACTCAGAGGACTCAGTGACATTTGAACTATTTCCTGGATTGAGATCTATGGGTTATGGTGATGGCATCAAAAAAACTTTTTCAGGGAAGATCAACCATAGTCAATCTGCGGTCGAATACATGCCTGGAACTTTTCAGCTGACTGCTGGTGGTGTTTCTGCTTCTGCAGATGCTCAAGGTAATATTAATACTTCAGAAGTGACCGGATTTTTCCACCCTGACAGTGCTTATTTCGAGGTAACATTTACATCAGCTCCTATCGCTGAAGTCATTCTCACTTGCGATGTTTTCTTACCGGTAGGTTCGGATCTAAAGCTATCTGCAGCAATTGGTGCTTTGCCAATCGATGTTACAACATCATCTATTATGAATGTAGGAGATATACTCAAAGTTCAAGATCCCGTTCAATCGATGTATTTTATTGGAAATGCTTCTCACAGTAATGCAACTTTCCCGACCATGGGGGGTATTTGGATGACAAGAGGGGCACATGCATTCGGAAGTATCCCTGAGTGGTGGCAAATAGCTCATTTGGGCAATGGTATTTTCCCACAGTATATGAAAATTTCTGCTGATGGTAACCATCTTTTTGTAGGTACCTCAGAGGGAAGGCTCTACAGGATTTCAAATCTTCAATCCGCAAGATCACAAGGTGACGCTCATATTGATAGTGTAAATAAATTAATTACTGTGGATTTGATCGAAACTTTTGGGAGTCGAAACATATGTGGTATCGACGTAGATCCAAATAACACGAGTCGAGTTGCAGTTTCATTAGGAAACTATGGTAACTCAAATTATGTTTATTATTCAAATAATGCTTTAGCAGCGAATCCAACTTTCTCATCGAAGCAAGGAAATCTGCCCTCGATTCCTGCATATTCAATTTCCTTTGACAAGCATAATAGTAATCGATTGATTGTGGGAACGGAATGGGGAATCTTTATGACAGATAATTTAACTGCTGGTTTACCAACGTACACCGAGGAGAATAATGGAATGGTTCGCGTACCGGTTTTTGAAATAGAGCAATATAGAACAGAATTAAACTTCGACTCTACTGCAGCAGGGTCGATTCCAACAGAGGGTGAAATATTTATTGCGACTCATGGTCGAGGATATTACTCTACGTCATCCACCCAGGTTCAAACCACCGTGGGATCAGATGAAAGTGAAATTGAAGACAATAAATTGGTTATAGGTATCTACCCAAATCCTTCTTCAAGTGAAATTAATGTTCCTGTTGTTTCCGGTGATTTACAAATTAATCTTAGAAACTTTAATGGCTCTATTGTACGTCGAATTGATATGCGAAGAGTACCAAATGGGTTGGAGAAGATATCTATAGATGTCTCTGATATTCCCTCAGGTAACTACGTTATAACTAGGATTCAGAACGGTGATACCGTTAGTGAGATTATCGTTATTCAATAGAAAAATAAATTATAGAAAGTAAAAAAGCCTCTTTTGAGGCTTTTTTATTTTACAAGATTATTTTTTCCAAGTATTCGATTCTTTTCAAGAATAAATATTCTTGCTAGAGGGTGGTAGGGATGACTTTTAATGATAGCATCACCAAATAAATTGAAATTTACTCTATCATCTTCTTTATTATTAAAAAGTGGAACATCAGCTACTTTTTGAAAGAAACCAAACACATTAGACAAACTGCTTGAATCTTTAGCCATTATTTCTATAATTTCATTTTTATGCTGAAAATATCGGCTCTCTAAAGCGGTATAGTGTCTTTTCTCCATCGATAATAAATCTATTCCAGTATCATTTTTTGAGATTGCTTGATATTTATCTAAAGAATCTATTATCTGCGATGATTTTAAAACTGGTTCATAAAGAGCGCGCAACTGTTCACTTAAACTCGATCCATTCAGCTCATAAACGGTGAGGGATTCTTTAGCATTAATTGAACCTATAATGTTATCTCCAGGTTCAAGGCCAATTCTTAAACTAGCACCCGAGTCAAAAATGAAATAGTAAAATGTTTTAAGTGTTGAATCTAGTGGAAGGTTAATTTTCAATTTATTATTTATTACCTCAATGGTATCCCACGGAACTGTGTGTTCTCCGTCTATTCTGACAATAACTGCATTTTTGGCGCCTTCTATTTGAAAGTTGACAGGAATAAAATCTTTTGAGCATGCACTTGTTAAAATGATAAGACCAAGCATCCAACTTTTTTTCATCCTTCCAAAATATCTTTGAGTAGTTTATTCGTCATGCCTGGGTCAGCAGAACCTTTTGAACTTCGCATGACTTCACCAATAAAAAGACCCAGTAATCCTTTTTTTCCAGATCGATATTCTTCTACTTTTTCAGGATATTTATCTAGTACTTCGTTTATGAGGACCATAAGCGCTTCTGAGTCGCTTTCTTGTAATAAATTTAACTCTTCAGCTATAGTCTGAGGGTGTTTTTCAGGATGCTTTATCAATTCTGGGAGAATCTGTTGAGCTGCGGCACTGAAACTCACTACATTTTTATCTACAATCGAGATTAGCTCTCCGATTTTTTTTGAAGAAAGTGTCCATTCAGTCCAACTTTTACTGAATTCATTAAGATATCCCTGAATCGGCCCCATCAGCCAATTAGCTGCAGACTTTGGAGAGCACCCAGTTAGCAGAAGGCTTTCGAAATAAATAGCTGTTTCCTTATTTTCGATTATGAGGTTAGCATCATAATTGCTGAGCTTTAGTTTCGTTGTGTATTTATCAAAAAGGGTTTGCGGTAATGGGGGCATGGAATTTTTTATAGCCTTTTTATTCGATTCAGTAATTCTTACCGGCGCGAGATCGGGTTCTATAAAATATCTGTAATCATTGGCATTTTCTTTTGTTCTTAATGCAATTGTTATTCCCTTCGATGCATCGAAAGTTCGGGTCTCTTGGTTAATGATCCCACCAGAATTTAATATTTCTGATTGCCTTTTAAACTCATAGTCTATTGCTTTTTGTACATGTCGAAATGAATTCAAGTTTTTCACCTCGACCTTAGTCCCAAATTTTTCTCGTCCTTGTTTTCGAATTGAGATATTTACATCACAGCGAAGAGAACCCTCTTCCATATTTCCATCTGAAATATCTAGGTATCGAACTAATTTTCGGATCTCTTGTAGATATAAATAAGCTTCTTCCCCAGAGCGAAAATCAGGCTCTGAAACTATTTCTAATAGAGGTACGCCTGCACGATTCAAATCAATAAGAGTATTAAAGGGGTCTAGATCATGAATGGATTTTCCAGTATCTTCTTCCATATGAATTCTTGTTAACCCAATTTTTTTCTTTTCAAGATTTTTAAATGTTATCCCGACGGAACCTCCAAAGCATATTGGAGTTTCATCCTGAGTAATTTGATATCCTTTCGGAAGATCTGGATAGAAGTAATTTTTCCTTGCATATGAGTTAAATTCTCGAATAGAGCAATTACATGCAAGTCCTAATTTAATTGCATTTTCAATGACTTGAACGTTCGGTTTCGGTAATGTCCCAGGATGCCCCAAACTGATTGGGCAAACTTGTGTATTTGGTGCAGCACCATACGAATAGCCGTCTGATGAATAGGCTTTAGAGAGTGTATTCATCTGGACATGGACTTCCAATCCGATTACTGATTCATAATGAGTTTCCTGTTCTATACTCATTTCACAAAGGTAAGTTGTAACCATGGGCCTTCCATTGATCTTTTAGCCATGACAAAAATATTCTTTCATCATCTCCGAAATTTAATTCATGAGGTATCGAATATATCGAAAACGAAGACCATTCACTGGGTAAATTATCTAATCTTGCAATATCTTTTTCTGTTAGAATTAGAGTATTGCAATGAAGTCTTTTTGCTGCCTTCAAAACTTTATTAATATTATAACTGTTCCATTTGGCGTGGTCATCAAGATTTAAAAAGCCGACGGCATTTCCATCTTTACTAAAAAAATTAGAATTTTTTACATGAGCAAAGTAGTTTTGAGGATTTCCGATACCTGCAACTACCAAAGCGGCTTCTTCACCTGTCCATATGGGAGAGTTAAACTCAGGAGCGGGAGCTCCCATAGTCTCTTGAGTACAAAACAATCTTTGATCTTTTTTAATTCTTAGTATTTTTCGAATTTCTAATCTTTCATATTCGTTAATTTCTCGTGGGCACTTAGTAACTATGATCGCTGTTGCTCTGTTCGCTTCCGAGGAAGGCTCTCGCAATGGTCCTGCTGGTATAACTAATTCGTTTGTATACCATTTTTTATATGGGCAAATCAAAACACTCAATGGGCCTTTGAGATCCCAGTGCTGGAATGCATCATCGAGAATAACTGGGGAATCAGGATTGATTAATGGGAATGCTCTTCGTCTTTTTCTTGCAACTACAATTGAAATATCAGAACTAAATTTTGATCTTATCATTCGTGCCTCGTCTCCAACTTTGGATACACGAGAATTTGATTCAACTTTTTGAGTTTTCCATGATTTTCTTCCATATCCCCTTGAAACATAAGATGAATTTGGGATTTTATCTTTGATTTTATTCAAAATCCAAATTGCTAGGGGAGTCTTACCTGTTCCTCCTGAGTGCAAATTTCCAAGAATTAAAGTAGGTTGATTGGGCTTGAATGGAACAATGATTTTCCAATCATAAATGGTCCTGTGAATTTTTAACACCAACAAATAAATGGGGGTGCAAAATTTAAATAATCTATTTGGTTTTAACCAGTTCATTTAGACATATCGAAATTACTTAATTCCAATTGAGCAATATTTTTTGGGGGAATTTTTATAATCGTTTTCTCTTTTTTTAGCCATGTGATTTGTTTTTTAGCATACTGCCGTGTCTTGAGTGCAATTAGTGAAATTAACTCTTTTTCTGAGGCTTTTGGATTAGTGTAAAATTCTTTATAACCCACAGTTTGAAGTGCCCTAAGTTTTTGATATTTTTCTAGTTTCATTGCTTCTTCTGCCAATCCCGACTTAAACATATTTTTTGTTCTCAATAGTATCCTTGATTCCAATTCTTGAAAATCAGGCCAAATAGCATATTCATGAATATTGGCATCAAAATTTGGAATCGGAAATTTTTGTGTCCGTAGGTCTGAATACTTTTCTCCACTTGACTCTATAACTTCTATCGCTCTTATAACTCGCCTTGAATTCTTTATGTCGCATTCTTTGGCATATTCAGGGTCTATTTTTTTGAGATATTCAACAAGTTGATTCGGTTTTTCATTCCATTTCTTTTCGAGTTTTTCCCTCAGTTCTTTATTTTCATTTGGCAGAATATCTAGTTTATAAAGTAATGCTTTTGCGTATAAACCGCTACCTCCAACAATTACAATATTGCCATTTTTTATCAAGGAAGTGCGAATTAGTGGTTTCGCCCATTTGGAATAAGAAACTGCGCTTACTGGATTATGAATTGAGTGACTTGCAATGCCGAAATGATGAATTTTTTCCAACTCTTGATTGCTTGGACGCGCAACTCCTATTTTTAGCTCTTTGTATATTTGGCGGGCATCACAATTTAAAATTTCACATCCAAGTGATTTTGCCCATTCTATGGCCAGTTTTGTTTTCCCAGAGGCCGTTGGTCCATGTATCATCCATATGTTAGCTCTCCTCATTTTGCGAAGTTAAACCCGAGTGCCCAGAAATCTTTGTAACTTCTATAGGAATGACAACAAAAAATTATTCAAAGTGCAAGAGTATTGACCGGAATTCTATACCCCAATTAGAGTTTCTTTCAAAAGATGTTTTGGTAACTGTAGATTCCAGGAAATCTCGTCAAAACCAATTGCAAGATGCTACCTTTATTGGCAATATTGAGGAAAAAAAAGTAACATTAGAGTTTTTGGGTAAGTCTGCTTGTCATTTGATTCATACAACTATTTGGGCTGTTACAAATGATTGGGTTGTTCTCAAAGAAAAACAAAAAATTCCGATAAAATCCATTCGTGCAATTGAATTCCCCTGACTCCTTTATGCTAAATCATTGTTGAATTCGTCGTTATCAATGTCGTAATTTTCTTCCTCTTCGCTTTTTTCAGAAAAATCTCCACCCTCCCCTTCAAACTCGGGGTCTGGTGCTTCCAAGGGACGTTCACCATATTTGAGAACTACTCCTGATTTTGAAGTACTTTCTTTAGCATGCTTTATGAATTCAATCATAAAGGTCCACATTTCAAGAAAGTCGTAAATAAAAATCAGTCGATCTCCATGCTTATTTAACATTTCTAAACAAGAGTAATCATTCATTGATTTAGATCTGGTTTGGTCCATAGACATTAGAGGGATTTCATCAAGCTGAACCCATTCTTTGTTTGTCTGATAAAAGGATGCCATTTGGCCAATTTCTAGATTATATGCGCGACAAATTTGAGCATGCAATTCCTCTAAATTCTCAGATTCTGCAATCGAAATATCCCTAAAAACATGGTCTTTACAATTTAAAATTGCTCTGAGAATAATTTTATTGGTCATTTTTTTTCTTTAATAATTCCTTGGTCTGCTGCATATTTAAAAGCTAATTCCTTCGCAGCCTCAAATGTATTTGATATTTTTCCATCAAGTACAGATTCACGAATAAATGTTTTAATCAAACCAATTTCTTTTCCTGGCCTTAAATCAAACCAATCCATTAATTGGCGACCATTAACGGGCGGTTGCCAATTTCTGAGTTTGTCACGTTTTTCAACTTCAACAAGACGGTGACGAACAATTTGAAAATTCTCAAGGTATTTTTTCTTTCTCTTGGGATTTTTCGTTGTTATATCAGCCTCGCAAAGTTCCATGAGATCATCAATATCGTCACCAGCATCAAATAATAATCTTCTAACGGCACTTTCGGTAGCTATATCACTTGAAACCGCTATAGGTCTGGAACTCATCCGAATTAACTTTACAACAAAGTTTAATCTTTCATCTTGAGGCAATGAGAGTCTTTTAAAGATGACTTTTGCCATTTTCCCACCTAAGTACTCATGTCCATGAAATGTCCAACCAATATTTTCAATGAATTTCTTTACTGGCGGTTTACCTATATCGTGAAGAAGTGCGGACCACCGGTGCCATAAGTTATCTGATACCTTGGCAAGGTTATCAACAACCTCTAGAGTATGCCAAAAATTATCTTTATGGATATGCCCCTCCACTTCATCAACTCCTACTAAGTCAGAAACTTCTGGTAAAATATTATTCATGAGCTTTGATTCTTGTAGTAATGATAGTCCAATAGATGGGGCGCTGCACTTTAAAATTTTATTTAGCTCTATATGAATTAGTTCACTTGAAAGAATTTCAATCCGATTTACACTTTCACGAATGCCTTCAAAAGTCGTTTCCTCGATTTTAAAATTTAGTTGAGTGGCGAAGCGAATGGCTCTTAACATTCTTAAGGGGTCATCCGCAAATGTTTTTTTTGGATCAAGGGGTGTACGTATAATTTTATCTTTTAGATCTTTTAAGCCATTAAAAGGATCAATAAGCAAACCCCAGGTTTTGTTATTTAGACTTAATGCAAGACTGTTTATTGTAAAATCTCTTCTTAATTGGTCTTCCTGGAGACTTCCTTCTTTTACATTTGGTTTTCGAGATTCTGAACTATAACTCTCTGATCTAGCGCGAACAAATTCAATATCAATATTTCCATATTTGAAATGAGCAGTACCAAATTTTTTAAAAATTGAAACTTTTCCTCCTCCTAATCTCTTGGAAGATTTTTTAGCCAGGCTCAAGGCATCTCCAACGGCGACGATATCAATATCTGTTGACTTTTCTCTATTCAGAAATTGATCTCTGACCCATCCACCAACTACAAAGCACTGAATTTCCATTTCATCGGAAATTGTTCCAATTGTTTGAAAAATATTTTGATTCAATGCTTCCATTGTTTCTAAACAGCTACGTTGAAATCACGTAGCGCATCGTTTAATGAAGTTTTTAGGTTGGTGCTTTTCTTACGCTTTCCAATTATCAGGGCGCATGGAACTTGAAAATCTCCAGCTGGAAAACTTTTTAGTGTAGTCCCAGGTATGACAACGCTTCTGGATGGAATTTGTCCTTTGAATTCAATTTTTTTGTTTCCACTTACATCAAATATTTTCGTACTGGCAGTTAAAACAACATTAGCTCCAAGAACAGCTTCTTCTCCTATTTGAATTCCTTCCACAATTATTGATCTAGATCCGATAAAGCAACCATCTTCAATTATTACTGGCGATGCTTGAATTGGCTCCAGAACTCCTCCAATGCCAACTCCTCCACTGACATGAACATCACTGCCTATTTGGGCACATGAGCCAATCGTCGCCCATGTATCAATCATAGTTCTTGACCCGATATATGCGCCAATATTCACATAAGAAGGCATTAAAATAACATCTCTGTCAATAAACGCTCCGTATCGTGCGATTGCATGAGGAACTACACGAATCCCCTTTTCCGCATATCCAGTTTTTAATTTTAACTTATCATGAAATTCCATTGGGCCTGCTCTAAAAGTTTCAGACTCTTTTGATGGGAAATGCATTATCACCGCTTTTTTTATCCACTCATTTACCAACCATTTTCCATCTGTTTTTTCAGATACTCTTATTTCTCCAGAATCTAGCCTCGATATAACTTCATCAATGGATTCCAATATTTCTGGGGTTTTGATTAATTTTTGATCATCCCAAGCTATTTCAATGCTATGTTTAAGATTTTTCATTTAAAATTTTTTTTTGAGTGAGAAAACTATCAAGAATAATACATGCTGAGGCAGAATCCAGCATGGATTTATTCTTTTTAATTCTTGATTTAGCACCTGATAGGTGTGCTGCTTGTGCTGCAATTTTTGATGTGAAACGTTCATCGACCCAATGGATTTCAACTGAAGGCCAAAGATTAGAAATTTTTTCAAAAACTGCCTTTGCATATTGCGTTCCGTGTGTTTCTCCGCCATCTAATCTTTTTGGGTTCCCTATAATTATTCCGTTAAGGAAACGTATTTCATAATTTGATTTTAAATATGTTAAAATTTCAGATGTCAATATCGTTTCTTTTGGGAATGCCAATAATCCGTTTTCATCCGACTCTGCTATGCCGGTTCTTTTACCCCCTACATCTAATCCTAGCCAAATTCCCATTGACACAAAGGTAGTCATGGGCTGTATCTTTGTCATAAATAAAAGTTATGGTATATCTAATTGTTGCATATGGTTGTTCTGTCCTAAAAAAGAAAGCGTCAGAAGTGGACCCTTCTTCAAACTCCATTAAACAGTTAATTGAGGACATGTTTGAAACCATGTATGCTGCAAAAGGAGTGGGTCTTGCTGCACCTCAAATAGGTTTGTCAAAACGTGTTTTTGTAGTTGATGCTTCTCCTTTTGCTGAGGAAGGTGATGAAGAATCCAACGAATTAAAACAATTTAAAAGAGCTTTTATTAATCCGATTATTATCGAAGAAGAAGGAGAGCTCTGGTCTTATGAGGAGGGGTGTTTGAGTATTCCTGGAATCCATGAGAAAATTTCGCGAAAGGAAATTGTGAAATTTCGCAGTCAAAATACCCATGGTGATTGGATAGCGGAAGAGCTTAAGGGGCTACCCGCAAGAATATTTCAACATGAGTATGATCATATCGATGGAATTCTTTTCCCAGAAAGGCTATCGCCATTAAAAAGAAGAATGTTAAAGAACCGACTAAATAATGTTGCATCTGGTAAAATTGAAACTGCCTACAAAATGAAATTTAACTCAAAATGAGAAAGAGGTATTTATTTCTTTCAACTGTAATCCTTGGGATGAGCTGCCAGAACGATATATCACAAGCGGAAAAAATTATAACCACCAATGAAAGTTTTTTAGATTATCAAAATAAATTAGAAATCTTTGAACGCGCCGCTAAAAAATCTAAATCGGATTCTCTTTGGTCAAGATACAAAATGGCCTCGGCGGATGTACAAGCTCAAATTCCAGGTCGCGCACTCTTTTCAATACGAAACTATATGGATGTTTTTGACTCTTTGCCACATAGGCAAGAAGCTTCAATATCATTGCTATCTGCCGCTGTAGTTTTTGAGGACGAATTGAATGATCAAACTAGGGCCTTGAAAACAATTCAGTTGCTTTTAGATAATTATCCAAATACAAAAATTGCTTTTAGAGCAGAGAAATACAGAGATCTAGTTGCAATGGGAAATGATTCTTTGGTTCTTGATAAAATTCATAATTGGCAAACAAAACGTAATTAAATAAATCATGAAGTCTTTAAAAAGTATATTATCTATTAGTGGTCGACCGGGCCTTTTTAAATTAGTTACACAGACAAGAACAGGAATTTTAGTTGAGGCACTTTCGGATAAAAAAAGATTTACTATTTCGGCTCAACAACAGGTAAATACCTTGGATGAAATTGCAATTTATTGTCAGGAAGGCGAAAAACCATTGAAGGAAATTTACGAAGGAATGGAAAAGACTCTCAAAGGGCAAAAGTCTATTTCTCACAAATCAGAAAATAAAGAGATTATTCGAGTCTTTGATGAGTTTATTCCCTCTTATGATGAAGATAGAGTTTATATCAACGATATGAAGAAATTTTTTAATTGGTATAATTTGCTTTGTGATTATGACTTTTTTGAAATAGATAAAAAAGAAACCGATTCTAAATCAAAAACGAAAAAAATATCTGATGGGGACTAAAGAAGAGAATTCATTTCAGAGGTTATTGGGTATTATGGATGACTTAAGAGAGAAGTGTCCATGGGATCGCGAACAGACTATTCACACACTGAGAAAGCTTACAATTGAAGAGACCTATGAGCTAGTGGATGCAATTGATAGTTCGGATTGGGATCAAATAAAAGGAGAGCTTGGAGATTTATTTTTGCATTTGGTTTTTTACAGTAAAATAGCGGCAGAAAAAAATCATTTCAATGTTTCAGATGTTTTAAATGAAATCTCTGATAAATTGATTCGACGCCACCCACATATATATTCAGATTTAGATTTAAAATCCTCAAAAAAAGTAAAAGAGAATTGGGAGGCCATTAAATTAAAAGAAAAAGGTTCCAAAATAAAATCTGTTCTTGAAGGAGTGCCCGATTCACTTCCATCAATGGTAAAAGCTTTTCGCATTCAAGAAAAAGCTCAAGGAGTGGGATTTGACTGGCCAGATTCTGAATCTGTTTGGAAAAAATTTGAAGAAGAGGTTAAGGAATTACGAAATCCAGACGATCCTGAAAATGAACTTATAGAGTTGGGCGATGTTCTTTTTAGTCTAATCAATTATGCAAAGCACCGGGGGCTCGATCCTGAACAAGCTTTAGCCTTGAGTAATCTGAAATTTAAAAATAGATTTCAGAGTATGGAAGGTTTTCTTAAAATGCAGAATAAATCTCCGATTGGTACTAGCTTAAGTGATTGGGATAAATTATGGGAAAAAGCAAAAAAAATCTATCCATGAATTTGGAAATTTTATATTCCAGGCAAAATTTATAACGAATCAATAAACTTTTATTTGAAATGAAAATTAATAGATTGGCTGCCATTGATATTGGATCAAATTCATTGAGGTTACTAATCACCAATGTCGTTCAGACGAAAGACCAAACTTATTTTAGAAAAGTGTCAATTACTCGACTTCCTGTTAGGCTCGGCGAGGAAGTGTTTTTATCGGGTTGTATTAAAAAAAGTACAGGGAAAAAGTTAGTTGAATCAATGCATGCATTCTCAGCGATAATGAGAGTTTATGATGTCGACGACTATAGAGCATGTGCTACCTCAGCAATGCGAGAATGTCAAAACAGAGATTATTGGATAAACGAAATAAGAAAAAAAACGAATATTGATGTTGAAGTTATAGATGGTAAAGATGAGGCTAACTTAGTTTTTAGTGCTCAACTCTTGGATAAAATAAAGCCAAAGGAAACTAATTTGCTTTTTGCAGATGTTGGGGGGGGCTCTACGGAGTTAACCATTTTTCAGAATGGGAATCCAATAAAATCAAAATCTTTTAAAATTGGTACTGTAAGGGGGCTCATCGGGAGAAATTCTAAATCGATTTGGTCAGAGTTAAAATCATGGATTTTAAACGAATTTAGGGGCTTTGACGATGGTAGTGTCGCTGTAATCGGCTCTGGGGGTAATATAAACAGAGTCCACAAAATGAGTGAAAATAAACTTAATGAACCCCTTACTTTCGAGTATTTAAATTCAATTCACAAGAAGATGAGTTTTATTGGGTACGAAGAGCGGATTACATCTTTCGAGCTAAACAAGGATCGAGCAGATGTTATTGTTCCTGCACTAGAAATTTTTTTAAAAGTACTGGATTACTCGAAATCTAAGAAAGTTTACGTCCCGAAAATAGGATTAAGTGATGGAATTATTCGTGAAATTTATAAATCGAAATACTAATCAAAATAAAACTTAATGAAGAATAGAGTATTTGCCCTCATCTGTTCGTCTTTAATAATTTCTTGTATTCAAAATAACAACGATAAACCGAGAGTTAATGATATAAAAATCGATATCCAAACGGATTTACCACTTGGAGATTTAGATAGCATTTATATCACTGGAAGTAATTCTCAAATCGGACATTGGAACAGTCATGGACTGCCTTTCACTAGGTTGGATTCTTTACACTGGTCTTTGACGTTTGAATCCATTGACAGCGCTTTCGAATACAAAATCACTTTAGGCTCCTGGGATCGAGAGGGACTAGTTGAGGAGGTTGGTTCAAATCGTGTTTTAGCTGCCTGGTGGGGTATAGACACCTTGCTTCATTGTAATTATTTTGGTCCTGCCAAGAAAACCATAGATGGTCAAATTTCAGGATATTATGAAACCCTCCAGTCTCCTATAGACCCCAGCGGGGTTATTCCTAGTAGAAGGATGTGGATATGGGCTCCATATGATTTTAGAAAAATGAGTAATGACGAAGGCTTTGATTTATTATTTATGTCAGATGGCCAAAATGTTATTGATCCCAAAACAAGTACATATGGAGTGGATTGGGCTGTTGATGAAGCTCTAATTTACTTGAAGGACTCAAATTTAATTGATAAAAATATTTTTTTGGTTGCCATGGATTGTTCTGATAATATTGAAAAAAGAAGACTAGAATACGGTCCTGGTGATATAGGAGATGCAATGGCAAAATACATTGTAGAGATATGTATCCCTTTTGTATATGATAATTATCCGATTAAGGGAAAACAGCTTAAAGAGTCTAAAGTTTTTTTTGCCGGATCAAGTATGGGTGGGGTTTTGGGCTTTAGATTAGCCACTCAGTATCAAAATTTATTTGATGGCGTATTAGCTTTTTCACCTGCTGTGAAGGTTAATACGGGAGATGGGTTAAAGGTAGATGCATTGAGACCCTGGTCACTCTCTGGATACCCGACTCCAGTAAGTCCATTTTACATAGATAATGGTGGACCCGGTTTNGAATCTCAATTGNAGCCAGGTATTGACATGATGATTTCTAAGTTAGATTCAATAGGCTTTGTTCGAAATAAGGATTATATTTGGGTAAAGGATTTAGAATCTTACCATGGAGAGCTTGGTTGGAGAAAAAGATTCCCAAATGCATTTCAATGGGTTTTTAATTCTGCTCATAATTAGAAATTCCTGGTTAGAATAATAAAACATAGCTTCTATTGAAGCTCATAAATATGTATAAATATGAAATACAAATCTTCTTTTTTCGCCACTTTATTTGTTTCGTGCATTTTTGCTTTTGGACAAAACCCAAAGCAAATGCGTATAAGCTTTGACTATATTCAACCCCCACAGGTTTTATTGTCAAGTGATTTCAAATACTCCTCTTCGGGCAGTGTTACTTATGAAGAAGAAGTTTTAATGGAAAAAGCAGAAAATGATGTTGCAATGGAAGAATGGAACAGCTTGAGTATGACAAAGAAATTAAAAAGAAAGTCTGTTGACGGNAGTAACCTTCCGTATAACAAATATTTCCCAACCATTCACTCAAGTGATAGATTAACTAGTTTCGTTTCAATAGAGGGCCTTAATAAGTCTCAAGATGCAAAGGCTAGTGTCAACCTGATAATAAATAGACCAATAGTTTCGTCATCCTCAAGAAAAATAAAAGTAGCGCAAGAAAATGGCACCAACGTCACAAGATTTAAGGCAGTTGTTAGCACAAGNACATCTATTGAAGCCATNATAACGGATGANAGGGGTAATATTGAAAANAAAAACTATACAGGTGTCTACACGGTTACAGATCCGGAAGAGTTTGCTGGGAAAATGTTTGGCGGAGGCATTAGTTCAGCTTCCTTTGGAAAAGTTGAAAAAAGGAATTTTCAAGTGTCTGAGAAAATGGCATTGGAGAATGCTCTTAAAGATCTTTCAACTTATTTATCTATGAAATATGGTTTTGTAACGAGAAATAATTATTCGACGGGAATATGGACCTTTAGAACGACAAAAAAGAATAATTATGATGCAATTAATTCTGCATCTCAATCGCTTGTGGGAGCCTACAGGTTGGGTATAGATTCTGATATGCGAGAACAATTTGAATCTAAGTTACATGCTGCCATTGATGTGTGGAAAGAAGAGATTGGGAATTACGTGCCAAATGACAAAAAAGCAAGAATCAGTGCTGTTCAGGCTGGGCTTTTGTTTTTAAATATTGCTGAAGCTTATCTCTGGATGCAAGATTGGGGTAAATGCTCTCAGGCCCTGGGTGATTTTGAATCGATTTTATCAATGAACAAAAAATTGGGCCGCGTTAACGGAGGTTTGGCACATTATAGAAGAATTGAAAATTTACAAAAGGATTTACAAATTAGATACTCATCNTTAAGCGAGTAATCAAAATCATAGGGGTGATACTATAATCCCTATAATGGTCAGAATAATAAAAATTATCGTTTGAATAATAAAGGCAATGTTATTGGGAATTAACAAAGCCCAATGAATTTCTCCATATTTTTTCCATTGAAATGGNGGTTTGCTTACTGGAGATTTCATTTCTTTAATTCTGTCTATTTCCTTNGGGGTTTTTTTTGAATAAAACTCTCCACAGAATNTGCATTCATATTCATAATGGCTAATATGAGGTTTTACCTCGTACCATTTGAAACAAGAGGGGCACTTGACAGTCTTCATTTTAATTATCTCGGATAATTTTTAGGGCTGCATTATAATTNGGTTCATCTCCAATTTCTTTCACNTGTTCCCGGTAAATAACTATTCCNGANGAGTTTAATATTANCACTGCACGACTAAAAAGACTTTTAAACTTNGTATTTAGCATCCTNACGTGATAGTCTTTTGAAAAATCATNATCCCTAAGTTCGGAGAGAACAATCNCATCATCTATTCCTTCATTACCGCACCACTGNTGAAGAGAGAAAGGNAGATCTCTNCTTATATTTAAAANGACNACATTTTNCATTGANGAAGCCATTTTGTTNAACTTNCGAACNGAATTTTGACAGACTCCCGTTCCGATNCTTGGAAAAATATTTAAAATAACNGTTTTNCCNNGNAAATCTGATAAATTTTTTTCAGATAAGTCTCCAGATGTGAGTTTNAATTCAGGNGCTTTTGACCCNANACNTGGAAGTTNACCAGCAGTCTGTGCTGCTTNTCCACCGAAAGTTATGTCTGCCATTTTTTAAANTTANNNAAAATGAGACTTAANGATTATTTNTNTNGGNAAAAATTAAATNCAATATNAANTAAGGTNCGCTNANCNAATCTATAGAATCGCTTTATAAATAGCTTGTAATGCTCCAGCAGAAACGACGAAAATTAAGAGCCATCTTACATATCGCTGCGCCTTGGGAATTCTGATTATATATCTTGCTCCAAACCAAGCTCCTAAAATACTTCCAAATGCCAAAATTAGGGAAGGCCGCCATATGACCAGGTCATTGAAGATATAAATCACACCAGCTGGAATAGCTAAAATAGCCGCCATCAATAATTTAATGACATTTGCATCCCTCAAGCTCCATTTGTCAGCTAATACAAGAACTGAAAGCATAAGAACTCCGATACCCATCTGGACATACCCCCCGTAAAATCCAATCATAAAAAAATAAAGAGCAGATTTAAAAGGAGATAGGCCTCGAACGGATTCCGATGAACCTATCCATCTTTTTTCTCCCCAGAATAGTGTAAATA
>NHBT01000008.1 GCA_002167805.1 Owenweeksia sp. TMED14
ACTCCCAGCTTCCATGGCTTGACGGGCGGTGTGTACAAGGCCCGGGAACGTATTCACCGCGCCATGGCTGATGCGCGATTACTAGCGATTCCAGCTTCACGAAGTCGAGTTGCAGACTTCGATCCGAACTGAGATAGTGTTTAAGGGATTCGCTCCTGGTCACCCAGTGGCTGCCCTCTGTCACTACCATTGTAGCACGTGTGTGGCCCAGGATGTAAGGGCCGTGATGATTTGACGTCGTCCCCACCTTCCTCTCAGCTTGCGCTGGCAGTTCTGCTAGAGTCCCCGGCATTATCCGCTGGCAACTAACAGTAGGGGTTGCGCTCGTTGCGGGACTTAACCCAACACCTCACGGCACGAGCTGACGACAACCATGCAGCACCTTGAAAATTGTCCGAAGAAGGACACCTTTCGGCGTCTGTCAATTTCCATTTAAACCCTGGTAAGGTTCCTCGCGTATCATCGAATTAAACCACATGCTCCACCGCTTGTGCGGGCCCCCGTCAATTCCTTTGAGTTTCACCGTTGCCGGCGTACTCCCCAGGTGGATTACTTAATGCTTTCGCTTGGCCGCTAACTGTATATCGCTAACAGCGAGTAATCATCGTTTACGGCGTGGACTACCAGGGTATCTAATCCTGTTTGCTACCCACGCTTTCGTCCCTCAGCGTCAGTTGTAACATAGTAAGCTGCCTTCGCAATCGGTGTTCTATGGCATATCTATGCATTTCACCGCTACATGCCATATTCCGCCTACTTCTACTACACTCAAGGTCTTCAGTATCAATGGCAATTCTACAGTTAAGCTGCAGGCTTTCACCACTGACTTAAAGACCCGCCTACGGACCCTTTAAACCCAATAANTCCGGATAACGCTTGGATCCTCCGTATTACCGCGGCTGCTGGCACGGAGTTAGCCGATCCTTATTCTTATGGTACCTTCAGCCTTCCACACGTGGAAGGGTTTATTCCCATATAAAAGCAGTTTACAACCCAGAGGGCCGTCTTCCTGCACGCGGCATGGCTGGGTCAGAGTTTCCTCCATTGCCCAATATTCCTCACTGCTGCCTCCCGTAGGAGTCTGGTCCGTGTCTCAGTACCAGTGTGGGGGTTCACCCTCTCAGGTCCCCTACCTATCGTAGCCTTGGTGAGCCATTACCTCACCAACAAGCTAATAGGACGCATGCCCATCTTTTACCGCCGGAGCTTTCCTCGCTCAATCATGCGATTGTGCGAGCATATGGGGCATTAATCCGAATTTCTTCGGGCTATTCCCCAGTAAAAGGCAGGTTGCATACGTGTTACGCACCCGTGCGCCGGTCTCAAATATCCGAAGACATTCTACCCCTCGACTTGCATGTGTAAGGCCTGCCGCTAGCGTTTATCCTGAGCCAGGATCAAACTCTCCATTGTAAGGTTGTTTGATCTGGCCTCTTGAAGTATCTCAATATAGAATCTTCGAGTTGGAGTTCTTTCGATTTCACAATATGTTAAAGAACGTTGAAGTCTTAATCTTCGTCTTTTCCCCTACTCGCAAATTAAACTTTTGAAAAGCTGTCTGTTTTGGGGAGTGCAAATGTAGAACGACTTTTTGATTGAGCAACACCCTCTANGAAAAAAAATAGAAACTAATTGTTAAATCACTGTTTATCAGCATTTGAACTTAATAAAAAAATATTATGGAGTAGAAATAGAAACCGGTAAAACCTTACCAACAAAAGATTTTTGCCCAAAAAGAACAAAATCTGCTATGTAATCACCCATTCGCTTTGCACTTGTGGGAGCTAAATAGTCAGGAAAAGCTTCTTTTAACATTTCCGTCTGAACAGCACCTAAACATAGAGCATTGAAAATAACTTCTCCACCAATACCTAATTCTGATTGGAGACACTCTGTTAAGGTTACAAGCGCGCCCTTCGAAGAAGAATAGCCAACAAGACCAGGAAACTTTTCCGAACCTTGAAAGCCACCCATACTTGAGATATTGAGGACATGCGCCCCACGATTAAAAAGAGGGACTATTTTTTGAATAATCATAGCTGGACCGATCCAGTTTACTTGAGCTAGGTTTTGAAAATCAGATTCCGAAATTTCTAAAAAAGGCTTATTTACTAATAATCCGGCATTATTTACTAGACCATCAAATAAAATTTTTTCATNCTGAAGGTATCCAAAAGTATCTTTTATTGAATCGAGATCTCCCGGGTCCATTATCAAGGACTTACAACCTGGTATTTGAATCTTAGATCTGCTACAAGCAAAAACTTGATGTCCCTTTTTTGAAAGGGAAATACATATTTCTTTTCCAATACCTCTGGAGCTTCCGGTGACTAANATAGTTTTCATTTAATTACTGCAATTCCTGTTTACATCCGCAATTTGTAGAGCACGAGGATTGACTTCGATCCTTTGGCTTGGGCACAAATGCATACCCAAAGGAAAGAAAAAAGATTGTATAAAGAATTATTGCAACCATGAGATAAAGGTATATATATTCGGTTTAGGCTAAAACACTGTAAGACAAAAATGCTGCTCCGTATGCCAAAATACCTAATATCAAAAACTGAGTTGCAGCAAATTTATGACTTCTCGTTTCTCTGGCGACAACAGCATATGTACTCATACATTGCATTGCAAAAGCATAAAATAGTAATAATGAGACTCCNACTGCCAGATTGAAATAAGGCTCACCCGTATCCTGATTTTTTTGCTTCGCCATTTGTTCGCGAATGCTTGATTTCTCATTATCATCAACACTATATAGAGTCGCCATTGTTCCAACAAAAACTTCCCTAGCCACAAATGAAGATAATACAGCTATTGAAACTTTCCAATCAAACCCTAATGGTTTCATTACTGGCTCTATAGCTTTCCCCATTTTACCTACATAGCTATCCTCAATCGGTATGGCTTCATAATCTTGGGTGAAATCAGGAGTTTTTCCTGGCCCAAAACTTGCAAAAAACCATAAAATAANGCTGATTGCTAAAATTATTTTTCCTGCCTCTGTAACAAAACTTTTAGTTCTATTAAATATTGTNTGGCCAACATTCCGTAATTGAGGAACCCGGTACGAGGGCATTTCTAACAAAAACGGGTTTGATTTAGCTTTAGGCACTATTTTATTCAAGGCCGCTGATCCCAAGAGGGCAGCAAAAAAACCAGTCATGTACAAACTAAATAATACTAATCCCCGTAAACTCAAACCAAACAAAGTCTGATCAGGAATAACCAAGCTAATCAAAAGAGCATATACCGGCAACCGAGCCGCACATGTTATCAATGGTGCAACAGCAATAGAAAGCCATTTTTCACGACTATTCTCCATATTTCTTGTTGACATAATAGCTGGAATGGCACATGCCGTGCCCGATACCATTGGAACAACAGATTTACCACTCAATCCAAAGGGGCGCATGAACCTATCCATTATAAAAACCACTCGCGACATATATCCTGACTCTTCCAAAAGAGATATNAATCCAAATAATATGGCTATTTGAGGAATGAAAATTAAAACTCCAGCAACACCGGGAATAATACCATTTGTAATTAAATGACTGAAAAATCCATTAGGCAGATTGGATTCTAAAATATTTGACAACCGCGCAAACTGATCATCAATGAAATTCATAGGCGCCTCACTTCCAAAAAATAAAGCTTGAAATAAAAGAAACATGAGTGCAACGAGAATGATACTACCCCAAATCGGATTAACTGCCCACTTATCAAGACGAGCAGTCCATCTGCGATCTTTTCCAGGGTGTTTGATAAAGAATTCGCGCAACCATTCATTAACTTTTCGATATCTTTTAATCGCTTCATCTGCTCGAGCTCTAGCAACTGTTTTACCCGTACTGCTGATTAATTCTTCATATTCAGAACCACAAAGTCCATAAAGCCATGATTTGTAAGGAAGATCAAAATTATTATCCTCAGATACCTTATTGATCCATTCTAAATGAAGTCCACCTGGTTGAAAAAATGGAATATTAGTTGAACTTGAGGCATTTAAAAGATTATTTTGAAGCTCCTCTATGCCATGACCCAATCTACCATTTATTAGGGTGATTGGTACCCCAAGAGACTCACTAAGACCTGAAACATCAAGTTCCATTCCTTTTCGCTCCATTTCATCACTCATTGTTACTGCCAACAATGCCGGTATCCCTAAATCAATAACCTGTGTAAAGACAAATAAACATGTTTTTAAATTCGTTCCATCTGCTAAACCAATGACTACATCAATTTTCTCATCTACTTTTTCATTTAAAAATGAATCCATCACTACCTGCTCATCTGGAGATGAAGGGTGAAGAGAATAAATTCCAGGAAGATCTATTATTTCTGCAAGTACTCCTGGCGCAAGCTTAATTAGACCCGAGCGCTTTTCCATGGTTACCCCCGGATAATTACCCACCTTTTGACTCAAACCTGTAAGCCGATTAAATAAGGATGACTTTCCTGTATTAGGCCTACCAACTAACGCAACCCTAATTGCTTTTTTTTCAATCATTTCTGAATGATTTGACATTAGGATCAGTAATAGGAACCAATTGAGCAAGCTCTTTCCGCATACTAATTAATGTATCCTGCACAAAAAAGCACATTGGTCCTGAGAATGGAGCTGCATAATTTAATGTAATCTCTTCTCCTGGCATACAACCCATCTCGTATAGCTTAACCGGCAGACTTTTAGAAGCCTGNAGAACAATGGCCTTTTGGCCAACCTTAAGATCACTGAGATACATTAGTTTATTTGATATTTAGAATGATTCTATGCTTAAAGTTAAACACAAAAAAATAGGCCATTTAGCCTATTTTATAAAAAGCTTATAACATCATTTTAACAGGAGCTTCTAAGAAATTCTTTACAGTATTCAAAAATGCCGAACCTTTTGCACCATCTACCACACGATGATCACAGCTCAAGGTTAGCTTCATAATGTTTCCTGGAACGACTTCACCATTCTTAACTACAGGAATAGACTGGATGCCACCTACTGCAAGAATACAGCTGTCAGGAGGGTTTACAATTGCAGTAAATTGATCAATTCCAAACATTCCAAGATTAGAGATTGTGAAAGTATTTCCTTCCCAGTCTGAGGGCTGAAGTTCTTTATTTTTAGCTCTCGATGCAAAATTCTTAATCTCATTTGAGATTGCCTCAAGATTTTTTACGTCAGCATTTCTCACAACAGGAACAAGCAAACCATCTTCCACTGCAACTGCAACTCCGACATTAATATCATAATTAGTTCTAATTGTATCTCCTAGCCAAGAGCTATTTACCTCTGGATGTCTTTTTAAAGCCTGAGATACTGCCTTAACAACTAAGTCATTAAATGATATTTTAANATCACTATCTAAATTAAGTAACTTCCTTGCATCTATTGCTGCGTCCATATCCACAGAAATAGTAAGATAAAAATGGGGGGCTGTAAACTTACTTTCCGCCAAACGTTTTGCAATAGTCTTTCGCATTTGACTAATGGGAGCATCAGAATATCCAGAACTCGGGTATGATTTTTTGGCAACCGGTGACACCGAAGTTATTACTTGGTGACTTTCTACATCTCGTTTTATAATTCTTCCACCCTCACCAGTGCCTTTTACATCAGTAATGTCAATCCCTTTTTCTTTCGCGAGAGATTTTGCAAGTGGGGATGCTTTTAGGCGCTCAGAATTCAATTCTTCTTTTTCTTTGGGAGCCTCTATAGTATTCTTATTTGTTAATGGAGATTCTTGAGAAAGTTTTACCTCTTGATCCTCTCGACTATCCTTTGATTCTGATGCATTCGAACCGTTACTCATATAAGAAGAAATGTCCTCTCCTTCCTTTCCTAAAATTGCTAAAATTGAATCTACAGGCGCAGAAGCACCTTCATCAATTCCTGCGAAAAGAAGGGTTCCTTCTTGACCTGGAAACGCCTCGAAATCCATGGTGGCCTTATCAGTCTCAATTTCTGCAAGCAATGTTCCTTCCGAAATTTTATCACCAACTTTCACGTGCCACTTTGCTACGACGCCTTCAGTCATCGTATCACTTAATCTAGGCATATTAATTACTGTTGCCATAGCCTTATTCCTTTATAAATGGATAATCATCTTGAACATATATATCTTGCCATAATTCATGAGCCTCCGGAAATGGAGAATCTTCACCAAACTTAACGCAATCAGCGACTAATGACTTTACTTTTGAGTCAATTTCTTCAAAACCTTTTGCATCTAGCCATTTCTTTTTTTCTATCATTTTCTTTACGATTATAATAGGATCAACTTTCTGGTATTCTGCGACTTCATCTTTTGTTCTGTAATGCTGCGCGTCGGACATCGAGTGGCCTTTGTATCTGTATGTTCTAATTTCTAAAAAAGTTGGACCTCCTCCAGAGCGAGCTCTATCTACAGCCTCTTGAAGTGCTGAATAAACAACGGCTGGATCCATGCCATCCACAGGTGCACAAGGCATTTCATACCCTAAACCTAATTTCCAAATTTCACTGTGATTTGCCGTTCTTTCAACAGACGTACCCATAGCATAACCATTATTTTCACAAATAAAAACCACAGGAAGATTCCAAAGCATAGCCAAATTAAAGGTCTCATGCAAAGAGCCTTGACGAACTGCCCCGTCACCCATGTAGGTTAAAGTAACATGATTTTTATTTCTGTATTTATCTGCAAAAGCTAAGCCTGCACCCAAAGGAATTTGGCCCCCAACAATCCCATGACCTCCAAAAAAATTATGATCTTTTGAAAACATATGCATAGAACCGCCTTTACCACGAGAGGTGCCTGTTGCTTTACCCATCAATTCAGCCATAATTTTTTTTGGGTCAACTCCAAGGCCAATGGGTTGGACATGGTTTCGATATGCCGTAATCATTTTATCACCNGGNTCCATAGCNAAAATAGAACCTGCAAGCACAGCTTCCTGTCCATTGTAAAGGTGCAAGAAACCACGAATTTTTTGCTGTATGTAAAGTGCGGCCGACATATCCTCAAACTTCCGCCATAACAGCATATCTTCATACCANTTGAGGTATATCTCCTTAGTTAATTTTTTCTTTGCCATTTAAACTGTAATTCAATTGGCAAAAATAGTGCCCAGATGTGAAACAAAGCTCTATTAAAATTTTAATCAATCTAAAATTTGATTCAAGTCAATTAACGCACTGAATCTAATTGTATTTTCTAAGGGAGATCTNACAGTTTGATCGGCAGGAAATAAATANGCNAAATCAAGACCTANTAGACTATATCTAAGTCCAAAACCTAATGTAAAAAACCTGCGGTTACCCTTATTCCTGTGTTCATGTTGATAACCTCCACGAACCGCAAATTTATTGTCATACCAATATTCTGCTCCAAAATTATACATGAATTCTTGAAAAAGTTCCCTTGANCCATTAGGCTTTGCACTTGGGTCCCAGCTTTGAATTATTCCCTGGATCACCCCAACATTATCATCTTTTCCTCCATTTTGTAAAATCTCATTTCGATCACCATCACCGTCTTCATCCATTAAATCTCTTCTCGGCTGAGTTGGGACAAGGAGTTTATTGATATCAAATAATGCTACAACTCGATTGTATTTATCCAAAGACCAATTATATCCTGCCCCCATTTTAAAATTTGTGGGAATAAAATCTGCGTCACCACTTTCTGTGTACTTAACTTTTGCTCCAATATTAGATATATTCAAACCGCCTAACCACTGCCCTTTTTGTCCGTCAGGAAGATTATTAACTTCACCTTGGTAGTAAAAGCTGACATCTGTTGCAACGGTTTGTCCAGGCTTTGTTTGAAGATTCCCTACAACTTGACCTTGTGTTAAATCAGATAAGGCATATCGNAAACCCACTCCNGCTGACCAATTTTCAGATAATTTCAATGCATATGCAACATCTAGAGCCATTTCATAGGGTCTATAAGTTCCTTGNTCATCTCCCTGCTCATTTCTGAAAGTAATATCACCTAANGAAAAATATCTTAAGCTAGCTCCCANGCCCGCCCGATCTCCAAGGCCAATCGCTACGTTTGCAAACATCAATTCAACGTCNGGTACCAATCTTCTCAGCCAAGGAGTATATGAAATNCCNCCCTGCATNTTNCCTGAACCCATAAAAGCTAACTTTGATGGGTTCCAAAANAGAGCATTTGCATCTGGNGAAGCAGCGACCCCTGCATTAGCGAGCCCACCCATTCTTGCATCTGGGCCAATNGCTAGCATNGGCAAGGCAGAAGTAACAACATTCAGTTCATCTCCAAATGCAGTAGTTTGAGCTTTGAGCGTTTGTTTCAGGAAAAACGTTGTTACCAGTAAAAATATAATTTTAGTCTTCATTCTTAATCGCAAATATAAGTCTCTAATTCAACAATATTATTCGCTCAGCGGAACGAACACTTTGACCATCACTCAAACGCGTAATGTCAACCCTAGCGATATACCATCCAGCAGGAAGCGAATTACCAGAGAGACTCCTGCCCGTCCAGGGATTCGCATTTAAAACTGCATCTTCAGCCACTCCCAACCATCGATCTGAATAAACNATAGTTCCATTTGANTGCTGTATGGACCATACGACAGATACACTGTCACCTTTTAAGTTGTGCTCGACNTCTAATTGAAACGGTCCAAAACCAGGATTTGGATAAATGCGAAAATCACCCAATTGAACATCATCTTTTGAAATCACATAAAACTCAACGCTTGATTGCGATATGTTATTGTATGAGTCCCATGCGCGAACAAAAAACTCATGAGGGCCGTCTTCTAGATTTGTAAATGGCCATGTTGCAGTTCCACGTTTATATGTATTGAAATCAGAAGAATATCGGGAATTTAAAGAAAATGACTCATTCCAATTACTGTCTAAACATCCCATCAAATCATGACCAATTCCTGTACCAATCGTATTAATACCATTTTCATCCATCAGTTTCACAATGCCTAAAGGGTTAGGATCAGTAACACCCCCTGGGACAAATGTTGTATCGTCCATAAAAATATTTATAACGGGACCCTCAATATCCACGGGTGCTTCAGTATTAATTCCTCCAATCCAAATGCGTTGNTCACTTCCAGCNGCATCTGAGGAATCAAATTCAGCATAATATGAAAACTTACCTTTACCCAAATCTAAAGAGATNTCTAGTGGCATGATCCATTGAGCACTAAATCTTCCATTTCGAATCTTTGCTTTTCCGCGGTATGCAATATTTTTTCTTTGATCAAAGGTTATAACTGGCCCTTCATTGTCGTTCCTTAACGTNTTTTCCTCNATTGACTTATCAAATAACGTAATGAGAATCTCACCATTGACACCTCCAAGCAATTGATTGTTGCTACCGTCTTCAATATGACCCGATATTTCATTGTAGCTGAGAGCTTTTAAAGTATCAGAAATATGATTAAAAGAAGAATCAATTCCAGGATTTAAATATTTACTGTTCAGACTATCTAAAATAATATTATGCTCCGGNACATTAAGCCTTAGAGCTGGATCTCCAAGAAGGGAAAACCTGAGCTTATCAGAGGTATATGTTGAATTTTTTGCACTACGCAGAATCTGACCAAATGTTTTAAATCGGTTATTCTCTTTTTCAAATACAACACGAAAAATGGAATCATTTAATGTCGCCGCTCCATCAACATAAACAACTCTTGTAGTTGATAATAATGCGATTGCACCTCCTGATGGATTTAACAAAAGGTGCTCTCCAGCTGAAGTTCTTAATGGATCATCTAGCCTGGCAAACTCGCAAGTAACCGTAATAAATAGCGGTAAACGATTACCATTATTAAAAGTTTTGGTATCATTGAGTTGAAGAATATTTTCCGAGCTCCAACCCACTTCACCACCATGCCCAACATAAGCAGTCACTAGATTTCCGTCATTAATATTTTGAATCAATTCTAACCTTAAATCAGGATAACTTTGACTGCCACTACTTGACTTTTGCTCATAGCTGTCCGAATACATCTTTTGAACATCTAAAAAGGGGTACATTGTATCTATTCGTTGCGCTATGGCGTCAGGAATTGAGGTCAAAACAGCTTCCCACCCTGCGTCGACATCATCCGAAACAAATAATACTTTTTTTCTCCAAGCCCCGCGAGAATTTGAGGGGTCTGAATAGGATAAAATTTTATTTACAACACTTTGGGCCTCAGAAATTGTATTTACAGGAATTCTACCAATACACAAATCCAATTTCTTTGCTCTTAAATTATTTCCTTCATCATCATCCATAAATCCGTAAAAGTCATCGGTTGAAAAAGATGAATAAAGTGAAAAACTCTTTTGGCTTTGATAAATAGGAATTTGGTTTGTATTGGGAATAATACGGTCCTTAAAGTCATATGAAGCGTCACCAAAAAGTAATAGAAATTCAGGTCTATCTTCTTCTTGAGAAGCCTTCTTCCAAAGGTGTCTTAAAAAATCTTTTATCGCCGTTATGTCTTGAACACCTGACGAAAATTCATTATAAATTTTTTTAACATCCACTGCAATGGTCCTTAAATCACTATTACGATTGTGAAATTCAGCTAACCTCTCAGCTTCTGATAGAAGATGATTCGGTGAAACAATAACATAATCAATTGATTCTAATGCACGTAAATTTTGATTCTGTATCGAACCTAAAAGATTTGGTGAAGCCGTATTACCTGATTGAAAAATCGCAATTTTTTGCGCACTATCGCCGGGCATTTTAATTCCCCAGTTTGCATTTCCATTTTGTGTAAATGAGAGTGGTTGAATTTTTGTCGGTGATACAGGATTTGTAACATTCCATACGTGCCCATTTGCTGCTAAACCTCCTGTCACCCATGACAGGTTAGCTTGGACTACTGATGTATCCCTTGATGGGAAATTCCAAACCATAGACTTCTGCCTCCATCGAAATGGTGAATCGGCACTCACATTTATATAATCCAGCCATGCCGAGGCACTCGGGTTAATAGATCGATCAAAACTTAGGTTAATAACACCCCAATTCCCAGATATAAATGTTTGATTCGCTTTTAAAAAAGATGCATCTGCATAATCAGCTCCAGATGAAGAGGACACCGCTCCAAATGTTAGTGCACCTATAAATCCTTGACCAGAAGACATATCTAATTTAGTTCCAGCAACCGAAGACCGACCTGCTGCGCGCGCTTGAAATTGAGCTATACTGAGCGAATCAAGTGCGTCCAGACCAAGGCTAATATCACGGCTTAAGGTGAAATCAAAAAGCTCCCCAAACCACTGCCTACCGCTACCAACAAGATTTTGATCATCCATCTCATGATGCGCAAGATGCGTGTAGCGATTAATTGTTTCAGCTGAACCCGGCAACTGCGGAGCGGACTGAATTCGTTCACCACCTTGAGTGCTTGTCACAAAATAAATCTGCTCATCGCTGTAAACATTTTTAAAGAATGCATATTCATTTGAATTCGCATTAAATTGCCATTTGTGGGGACTTTCACCATAGAAGTAAATCCTATCTGAACCTGAAAATTCGCCATCATTACCGTCTTCTATTAAAATGTGTAGGGGTAATAAATCAGCTTCCTTTTCTACCGAATTAACCTCTGGCAACATTCCTGAAGTCCTACCATAGATCCCGATTTTTTCAGAATCAAATGGCGAGCTACCAAGACCAAGAGTTTCCAAATCCTGTGGAGTCAGAGAATAGACTCCATGATCTGCGACACCCACTTTTGCCCAGGCGCCGTTATGTAAGACTGAAGAATCGCTTTGACCAAATAATTGACCAGATAAAGATGACAAAACTGCAATCTTGAATAAAAAGTGGCGTGATTTATGCAATTGGTTTATATTTTTGCGTTGTATTCAATTAGGTTACTTTGTAAACGTATCTAACGCCAATTTGTTATTATTTGACCACAAATTTGGCTTTTTTTCTTCAAAGAACGAGGAAAATCGTATACTTGTGACTCCTTAAAAAAGTGTATACCTATGGCTTTTAACCGCCTGTTTGTAATTTTTTTCTTTATTCTAGGGATTTCATCTGCCCGAGGGCAAGACCCGCACTTTAGTCAATTCTATGCGAATCCACTTTACCTAAACCCTGCATTTGCTGGGGTTAAGCAATGTCCGAAGGTCAATGTTAACTATAGAAATCAGTACCCAACTTTGGGAGTTTATCAAACCTATTCAGCTTCTTTTGACCAATATGTCGATGCCCTAAATGGAGGTGTTGGTGTTTTAATCGTTCAAGATGAAGCAGCAAACGGAGCGTTAAGTCTAACAGAAGCCTCTTTAATATACTCTTACCACCTGGCTGTTTCTCGAAAATTCTCTATTCTTTTTGGGGCGCAAGGAACATTTCGCCAAAGGGCGCTAGATTGGGGAAGCTTAACATTCCCGGATCAGATAGATCCCTTTTATGGGTTTGTAAAGCCCACCAATGAAATACAACCAGATAATACTGTAAACAGTCACTTGGACTTATCCTTCGGAATAGTTGGATTTACAGAAAATTTCTACGCTGGAATTACTGCTAGCCATGTTACACAGCCGGACGAAGCGTTTCTGTCGGGAAATAATTTACCTCTAAAAATATCTGCTCAAGTAGGAGGCACAATTCCAATTGGCAGAAAACGATTATATAATAGTCTCGATAATCTTTTGATACCCAATATCGTGTTTCAAACGCAAGGGGGAGCCTCTCAATTAACAGCAGGAATGTCATTTAACAGAGGTTTAGTTACTGGAGGGTTAGGCTACAGGCAAGCTTTGGGAGTTTTAAGTACAAATCCTGATGCTTTGGTATTTATTGTTGGTTTGGCTCCAAATGATGTCCCCTGGACTTTTGGTTATTCATATGATTACACTATCTCGCCATTAAAAAATACTTTGGGAGGCGCCCATGAATTAACCATGTCATACCAATTCCCTTGTCGAACACGTCGAACTCGATACAATGCAATTAAGTGTCCAAAATTTTAATTTAAATATTCAACTATGAAAATTCGCGGTATAATTTGTTATCTAGCAGCCACGGCTTTCCTTTTAGCTAGTTGTGGAAAAACTGTTTCAAACACAACTGGCATGTCATATAATGATAAAAAAAATGGTGGTTTTCAAATCAACTTAAACTATAAAGGACAAGAAACTGGCCCAGGACTTGTTTTCATTGAAGGTGGAACATATGTCATGGGTAGAGTTGAAGAAGATTTCATGAGAGATTGGAACAACACTCCATCAAGGGTGACTGTCGCGTCATTTTATATGGACGAGAATGAAGTGACCAACGCTGACTACCGTGAATATCTCTATTGGTTGCGTCGTGTATATGACTACGGCTATTACCCACAGATTTACACGTCTGCCCTTCCCGACACTTTAGTATGGAGAGATAAACTTGGATTAAACGAGACCTATGTCGAAAACTACCTAAGACATCCAGCTTTCAGCTTTTATCCTGTTGTAGGAGTTTCATGGGAGCAAGCCATGAGATACTGTTCATGGAGAACAGATCGTGTGAACGAGCAAATTTTAATTGATAAAGGAATTTTAAATGTCATGGCCAATCAAGCTGATGACCAAAATTTTAATACTGAGGTATACTTGTATCGTCAAGGAGAATATACCCAACAAAATAAAAAAGGCCTGAAAGATATTTCTCCTCAGCAAGTTTACGGTAAAGAGGGCCGACCTGCTAGAATTGAAGACGGAATTCTCCTTCCCAAATATCGTCTCCCAACAGAGGCTGAATGGGAGTATGCGGCCTATGCCGAAATTGGTAATCGGATCTACAACAGAACTATTGATAGAAATAAATATACGTGGAATGGCTCTAGCGTTCGCGAGGGAGAAAAACAAGGGCGTGGAGACATGCTAGCAAACTACAAAAGAGGAGGAGGAGATAATATGGGTATCGGAGGATACTTAAACGACCAAGCGAATATCACAATGCAAGTAGGATTTTACCCACCTAATGATTTTGGACTATACGACATGGCTGGAAATGTGGCTGAATGGGTCCTTGATGTTTATCGCCCTTTATCGGGTACAGACATGTCAGAGCATAGACCTTTTAGAGGAAATGAGTTCACAACCTTTGACGATAATTATGAAGGAATAGGAGAACTAGCTGTCTTGGCTGAACCTCAATATGGATCTGACAGTTCACTGATTCGCCTCCCAGGGCAATTGCCAATAAGAAAAGTTACCGAGGAAGAAAATCTAAACCGTAGAAATTATCAAAAAAGTGATTATAGAGATTTTATTGATGGAGATGTTGAATCCTCGATAGTGTATGACAAAGGTGGCGTATCGGAAAGTGATGCCCCCATGTATCAATATGGTGAATCAACTCTTGTAGGTAATAGTTCAAGAGTATACAAAGGTGGATCATGGAAAGATAGAGCCTACTGGCTATCGCCGGGAACTAGAAGGTATTTAGATCAAGACTTATCGACAGATTTTATTGGATTTAGATGTGCAATGGACCGAGTTGGCTTCCAAAACAATAATTCAAATCGTAACAAAAGCAATAAAGATCCAAAACAAGAAAAATTTAGAAGATACCAGCCTAAATAATAAAAAATGAAAAGCCTCTACGAGCGCTTTGATGAAGAAAAAGGAATCTGTACAGACACTCGAATTCTGAGATCTGGACAGATTTTTTTTGCATTAAAAGGAGAAAAATTTAATGGGAACCATTATGCAGATGAGGCAATAAATAAAGGCGCTTCTGCTGTTGTTATCGATGAGTTAGATAAAAAAATTGACCCCGATCAAAGCGAGGTTTTCTTGGTTCCAGACGCTCTTTCCCACCTGCAAAATTTTGCATCTTATCATAGAAAAAAGTGGGGAAAAACTATCATTGCAATTACTGGTAGTAATGGAAAAACGACGATGAAAGAATTATTATTTAATGTTTTCCGTAAAAGCTTTTCTACACATGCCACTTCAGGAAATTTAAATAATCATATCGGTGTGCCATTAACTCTATTAAATATCAAAAATCATCATGATATTGCAATTATTGAGATGGGCGCAAATCATATTGGTGAAATAAAAACTCTATGTGAGATATGCTTGCCGAATTTTGGATATATAACTAATTTCGGGCTTGCTCACCTAGAAGGGTTTGGGGGGATTAAAGGGGTTATTAAAGGCAAGTCAGAGCTTTATGAACATTTAGAGAAAAACCAAGGGACAGCATTTATTAACCCTTCCGATCCTATTGCANTAGAAAAATGTAATTCAAAATCTCTCAAATTTGATTNAGATGTCAAATTTAGCAGTNTTAAAGGCTTCGTCAAGACTTCATTTGGAAAAGAAACGATTACAACCCTTCTATCAGGTTCTTATCAAGAGTTAAACATTTTAGCCACAATAACAATGGCTCGACAATTTNATATAGATGATAAAAAAATAGCTTCGGGTTTATTGGCATACAAACCACAAAATAATCGAGGTCAAATTATACAATCTAAGCGAAATAGTATTTTCCTCGACGCATACAATGCCAATCCGTCTAGTATGGAAGCTTCTTTACGAAACTCGATAAAACTGAATGAAGAAATGCCACATTTCTATATTGCAGGTGGACTTCTTGAACTAGGATCTTTCTCGAAAGAATACCATCAAAAAATAGTTGATTTGTTTACCGAATTGAATATTCTAAATGCTTGGTTTATTGGAAATGAGTTTCTTGAAATAAGAATGCCAAAGTCATACCGAATATTCAAAAACACAAATGAAGCTCTTGATTCTCTAAAAAAAATAAAAATTCAAGGTCAATTTATATGGATAAAAGGTTCTCGCGGCTACGCTTTAGAGAATTTAATAGAAGCTCTTTAAATACTTAAACGAATTCCCGTCCTTAAGCCAATGAAAATTGGCAGTTCTGAAATCCCATCTCCAGAAGGCTCTTCAAAATCATTGAAACCATAGTCCATGATTCCCATAATAGTCCATTTCCAATATTCTGAAAGCGTAATAGAGGATCCTATATTTATACCTGCTGACCAAATTATATCTCTATAATTTGGAGCCATATCAATCAGCCAATCTTTTTCGAATGATATCGCTTGACGATAAATTACCTGAGGCCAAACCTCCAGATTTACTCGATCATTTAACGGGGTAATAAGGCCTGCACGAAAGGGTAAACTGATGTAACTCGCGGAAGTCCTAATTATACCATCGGTTGAATATAAAGGTTCATCTTCGACCACTGAATAATTAACCCAAGAGTGTCCTAGACCAATGCCGATTCTCAAAGGTCGAATATTAAAATCAATAGAAAAGCCAACATCCAAATTTGGTCCTGTTCTAAAGCTATTGTTTACTTCAGGCCTATTACCATTTAAATCCGCACCAATCCTCCGAAATAAAACCATTGGTTGAGAATATGTACTAATTGCAAATCGCCTTGTCCGGACTTTACTATCTGTATAAAATTGTGGCTCAGACTGGGAATATAAAACCGATGAGAGGCTAATTACAAAAAGAGATACTAAGACGCGCATTTTTCTATTTTTTTATAAAATTTATCAAGTAAATCATTCACTCCTTCAGGGTCTTTTCCTCCTGAGGATGCATATGAAGGTTGACCTCCACCCCCACCTTTTATGTAATTGGATAATTCTTTCACCCACTTTCCAGCATCGATTATGGAAATGGAATCATCGCTGACGCCCAAGTGCATTTGAACTTTATCATTTTTTACTGAAATTAATAAAATTACTATTGATGAATTATTTTCTTTAAGCTGGAATACCAAGTCTTTAATATAAGCGGATTCCAAGTCTACAATTTTTGTAATGACTCTAATATTGCCATATTGCTTTGCTGCACTCAAAAACTCTTGTTTTAAGTTAGAAACTTCCTTCCTGTTCAAAATGGTTAATTTTTTCTCAAGCTGCAAAACTTCTTCCTTGAGAGATTTTATTTTTATGATAGGATCCCCTTGACTTACCTCATTCAGGATTCGATCTAATTTGTTGCTCTTTTCTAATAAATATTCTATGGCTGATTCACCCGATAAAGCCTCAATTCTTCTTATTCCTGAGGCAATTCCAGATTCACTTTTTATCAGAAACGTTGATATTTCAGATGTGTTTTGAACGTGAGTCCCACCGCAAAGTTCTATACTTTCATCAAATTGAACGACTCTAACAACATCGCCATATTTTTCGCCAAAAAGAGCCATTGCTCCCATTTCTTTTGCTGATTCAATTGGTATTTGTTGATGGATTTTNGTTTNNATTCCCNTGNAGATATTTGATCGTACAAGATTTTCTATTTTTTGTAAATCAGAATTAGATATCTTCTCAAAGTGCGAAAAGTCAAAACGAAAACCACCAGAATGCACTAAAGACCCCCTTTGCTCTACATGTGATCCNAANATTTTTCTCAAAGCAAAATGAATTAGGTGTGTCGAAGAATGNTTTTGACTTGTNCGATTTCGATTTTCGATATCAATTTTTGCAATTATTTCTTTGGTCCAAANTTTTGGCTCCATTGATAGATTATGNANGATAAGCCCATTTTCTTTGAATGTTTTAACAACATTAATTAGCTCATCACCAAATTGAATTTTTCCGACATCGCCAACTTGTCCGCCACCCTCAGGATAAAAGGGAGTCGGATCAATAACAACCTCAATTCTTGAATTCTTTTTTTCTTTTACTCGTCGATATCGAATCAATTTTGATTTTATCTCATAAGTTTCATAACCGATAAATCTATCGCTTTCCCCTTTAGCTACTTCAACCCACTCTCCTATTTCTTTAATAGAGGCCGAACGAGATCGATTTTTTTGATTTTCCATTTCTAAATGAAACTGATCTTCATCAATATTAAATCTTTTTTCCAAACAAATCAATTTTGTTAGATCCAAAGGGAAACCATATGTATCATATAATTCAAAAGCACGAGTACCAGAAACAGTGTTATTCTTAGATTCTAGCATTGCCTCATCAAGACGCCTAAGACCTTTCTCTAAGGTTTTAAGAAAAGAAACTTCTTCTTTTCTTACAACTTCTGAAATNNAGGAAGTTTGNTTTTTTAACTCAGGAAAAGTTTGAGATAAAGACGAAGAAACGATAGGAATTAAATCGAAAAGAAATGGGTCTCGAAAATCTAAATTTGAATAACCATATCTGACTGCACGTCTAAGTATTCTCCTTATGACATACCCTGCGCCTATATTTGAAGGGATTTGCCCATCACCTATTGCAATTGAAACAGCCCTTATATGATCTGCAATAACTCTAAAAGCAACATCAATATCTTCAACAAAACCATACTTTTTACTCGAGATCTTTGAGAGCTTCTTTATGTATGGTGTAAAAAGGTCAGTGTCATAATTTGACTTTTTTAAATTAATAGCACGAACTAATCTCTCAAGCCCCATACCTGTATCCACATGTTTATCTGAAAGAGATTTTAAAACTCCATTTGAAAGCCTTTGAAATTCGATGAAAACAAGATTCCAAAGCTCAATAACTTGAGGATGGTCCTTATTTACCAAAGCTGCGCCATCTACCTTCTTTCTTTCGGAATCATTTCTGAGATCATAATGAATTTCAGAGCAAGGACCGCATGGGCCCACATCCCCCATTTCCCAAAAATTATCTTTTTTATTACCATTGATGATTCTGTTAGAACCAATAAATTGTAACCAGAAATTTTCAGAATCATTATCGTGAGCAAGCCCATCTTTTAAATCACCCTCAAAAACTGTTACATAAATCCGATCCCTATCAAGACCGTAAATTTCAGTTAAAAGCTCCCATGCCCATTTTATAGCATCTTTTTTAAAATAATCACCAAAACTCCAATTACCCAACATTTCAAATAAAGTGTGATGATAGGTATCTAAGCCGACTTCCTCCAGGTCATTATGCTTACCACTGACCCTAAGACACTTTTGAGAATTAGCAACTTTAGAATTTTCACTTTTTCTCAAACCCAGAAAAATATCCTTAAACGGATTCATTCCAGCATTAACAAAAAGCAACGATGGGTCATCTTTTAAAACTAAAGGTGCTGAGGGAACAATCTGATGCCCTTTTGATGAAAAAAAATCTAAAAACGTATTACGTATTTCCGAAGAAGTCATTGTTGCCTACTTTTGAATTACAAAATTACTAAGAATACTTCTCTTAATGCGGAAATCAAAATATATATATGATCCCCTTACCCTTGCTTATAAAAAAGTAGAAAGAACATGGAAGCATATTTTACGTGATACGAGTCTGTTTCTATTAGCTTCCGGGTTGTTAGGAGTTTTATTTTTTTTCGTAATTCAATTAGTTATCGATTCACCAAAAGAAAAGTCTTTGAAACGAGAGCTAGATGAAGTATTGTTAACCTATGAGCAGCTTGACGAGCGTTTGAATAAATTGATGTTAGTTGTAGGGAACATGGAAAAAAGAGATAATGAAATTTATAGAGTAATTTTTGAATCCGAACCTCCCCCCGCAGAAATACGTCTTAGTGGACTTGCGGGAGGGGCTTTGAGATATGAAAGCATACGGGACTTGTCAAATGGTGTTCTTCTGGAAAAAACATCAAGAAAGGTTGATGAATTAACCAAAAGAATTGCTATTCAATCAGAAAGTTTAGATGAATTAGCGAGTTTAGCAAACAATAAAGAGGCGCTATTGGATGCCCTTCCAGCAATAAGACCAGTAAAAGATCAACCTGGGACTAGATTTTCTTCTGGTTTTGGATACAGAATTCACCCGATCTATAAAGTCCGAAAAAAGCACCCTGGAGTTGATTTTTCAGCAAAAAAAGGAACACCCATCTATGCCAGCGCTGACGGCATTGTAATTTCCAATGATATTTTTGGTGGCCGTGGATTCGGAAAACATATAACAATTTCCCATGGTTTCGGATATCACACGCTATATGCTCATTTGGATAAAGCTATTAAAAAAAGAGGCCAAAGAGTCAAGCGAGGAGATCTCATTGGATATATCGGGAATACAGGTAGGTCTACAGCACCACATTTGCATTACGAAGTAATAAAAAACGGTAGAAGGGTGAATCCAATTAATTATTTCTTTAACGATCTAAGTCCAACACAATATGACGATTTAGTTCGATCTGCCGCAATCTCAAATCAAAGTTTCGATTAAATATGATACCAAGTGAATTGACCAAAAATTATTACAGCATAGGAGAAGTGGCAAAAATGTTTGATTTAAATACCTCCGCTCTTAGATTTTGGGAAAAAGAATTCTCAGAATTAAAACCAAAAAAAAATTCAAGAGGCATAAGAAAATATACTCCGAAAAATATAGAAATTATCGGCAAAATTCATCATCTCGTTAAGGAGCGCGGGTTTACAATTAAAGGCGCTAAGGAAAAATATAAAACGAACCCTACTGAATCGTTTGATACAGATCAATTAATCGGGCGCTTACAGAAGATCAAGCAAAGTATGGAATCACTAAAAAAACAACTAGATACGACCAAATAAAAAACCTAATGAGAACTATTTTATCTATCTCTAGGTGATTTTTACTCTTATTTTTCCGATCTTTGTTCAAAATGAAATACATCATGAAAAATTGGGCTGTTTATCTCCTATTCACATCATTTATCATTTCTTGTAGTGCTCCCAAAGCAAGCATTCTCGAGAAGAATTCAAATGAATTTTTAGTGTCAATAGAAAAAAAAGCAACAAGTCCAATGGATATTGTTGATATACAACTTTCAGATGGAAATAATTGGGCATCCGGATCTTTTCAATACATAGATAAAGATGGATCTGGAGATGTAATTCTAAATTCAAAAGGTTACAGCTCCTTTGGGCTTGAAGTTTCATCACCTAAATTAAAATTCAAGCCTAATAAAGCCATGATTTCATACCGAACAGAGAAAGATGGATTAATAAAATCGATTTTAATAGAGTTCAATTCAAAGAATTAGAAAAATAGAAATTATTACTCATGGTGTACATCCAAAGGCGTGAAACTTTTAGCGCATCACACCGACTTTATAACCCATCTTGGACGGAAGAAAGAAATTTTGAGATCTTTGGTAAGTGCTCAAACAAAAGAGGTCATGGCCACAATTTTCAGTTAATTGTTGTCGTAAAGGGTGAAGTGAATCCAGAGACTGGTTTCGTTATGAATCTGTCGGATTTAAAAAATCTAATTCGCTCAAATATTATAGAATCCGTAGACCATACAAGTTTAAATGAAGACATTGATTTTTTAGATGGAATAATTCCTTCCACAGAAAACCTAGTAATCGCATTCTGGAAAATTCTTTCCCCAATTATTGTTGACCATGGAGCAGAATTGCATTGTGTGCGGATAATTGAAACTGAAAATAACTCTGTAGAATATTTTGGAAAATGAAAGCATATATTTTTCCTGGGCAAGGTGCCCAAAGCTCTGGGATGGGAAAAGATCTTTATAATGAAAATAAAGACCTTTTCGATCAAGCAAATTCAATTTTAGGATTCGAATTATCCAAAATAATGTTTGAAGGATCTATGGAGGATCTGACAAAAACAAAAGTTACTCAACCAGCAGTATTTCTTCATTCTGTAGTAAAAGCAATATCTCTAGGTTCTGATTTTGAGCCATCAATGGTCGCAGGACACTCACTTGGAGAATTTTCTGCTCTAGTAGCTGTAGGATCTTTAAGCTTTGAAGATGGAATCAATCTGGTTTATCAACGCGCTTTGGGGATGCAAAAGGCATGTGAGGAGCAATCGTCGACGATGGCTGCAATTATTGGGCTTGAAGATGCAATTGTAGAAAATATTTGTGAAAAAACTGAGGGGATAGTTGTTCCCGCTAATTATAATACCCCAGGCCAATTAGTTATTTCAGGCGCTACTGATTCAGTGGAAAAGGCATGCGAAGAGTGCAAAGAAGCTGGGGCTAAAAGAGCAATACTTTTGCCGGTAAATGGCGCCTTTCACAGTCCGTTAATGTCTTCTGCTGAAAAACAATTAGGGGAGGCTTTAGATTCGATAAACTTTAATGTACCAAGATGTCCCATTTATCAAAATGTTGTTGCCCAAGCAGTAAATGATCCGGATGAAATTAGGGCTAATTTAAAAGCTCAACTTACAGGATCTGTAAGATGGAACCAAACAATTAATGCCATGATAAAAGATGGAGCAACAGCATTTTATGAGGTAGGACCTGGTCGGGCATTACAAGGAATGGTCAGAAAAATTGCTCCCGAAGTAGAATCAATCTCAGCGTGAAAATTTCTTGGGAAAGCCCATCCAATATCGCCCTAATAAAATATTGGGGCAAACATGATATTCAGATACCCTCAAACCCATCTATTAGCTTTACATTAAGTAAATGTAAAACAACAACAGAAGTTCATTTCACAGAAGGTGCTGGTATTAATATAAGCTTAAATGGAAAAGATAAGCCGGAATTTATTCCAAAAATAGAAAGCTTTTTACAGCGAATAAAAGAACGCCATGCATGGCTAGACTCATATCGTTTACAAATCAAAACAAGTAATAGCTTTCCTCACTCAAGCGGAATCGCAAGTAGTGCATCAGGAATGAGCGCTCTATCATTATGTATTGTTGAATTTGCTGAGAAAATAGGTTTCAAATTTGGCGCTTTAGACTTTTATCAAGAAGCATCGATACTGTCAAGGTTGGGTTCTGGGTCAGCAAGTCGATCAATATATGGAGGCATAACTGTATGGGGGAAATCTCCTTATCTGAAAAATTCAAGAGACGAGTATGCAATTGAATACCCTGAAATAATTCATCCTGTATTTAAAAACTATTGCGATATAATATTGCTCATAGATATAGAAGAAAAACAAGTCAGTAGTACCTTGGGCCATTCATTAATGGACTCACATCCTTTCAATAAACAGCGTTTTTCTCAAGCACATAAACATGTCAAAGACATTAAGAGAATATTACAGACAGGGAATGTGGATGATTTTATTCAGATCACTGAACTTGAAGCATTAACCCTTCACGGTTTAATGATGAGCTCTTCGCCAAATTTCATTCTTATGAAGCCCAATACATTAAAAATTATTGAAAAAATAAGAGAATTTNGAAATAATTCTAAATTGCCCATTAGTTTCACTTTAGATGCCGGAGCAAATGTACATTTACTTTTTCCAGATTCTGCAAAAGACAAAGCAATGACATTCGTAAAGAATACTTTGATTCAATTTTGCAGGGGAGAAAATTTTATCTCAGATCACGTTGGATCGGGACCTAAACGTCTAACTAATTTTGAAGAATGAAATCATCTTATTTTGCTAAAATTCTCTTGTTCGGAGAATATGGAATTATTAGGGATACCATGGGTTTATCAATTCCATATCGCAATTTCTGGGGTAATTTAAGTTTACCGACCAAAGATTCTAACGAAAATCATTCGCGTTCGAATCATGAATTAAAAAAGTTTTATAATCACCTACAAGAACTAGAGATTCACGGGTCATTAATTGCATCTCTGCGTTTAAAAGAGTTTAATGAAGACCTACAAAATGGATTATATTTTGAATCAACAATACCCCAAGGCTATGGCGTTGGTTCCTCTGGAGCTCTGGTAGCAGCTATCTATGATCGATATTCTAACAACCAATTATCTCTTGATAAAAATCTATCTCCAGTATCAATCCAAAAAGTTAAGGAATGTCTCGGTCAAATGGAAAGTTATTTTCATGGTAAAAGTTCAGGCATAGACCCTACTTTATGTTACCTGCAATTACCGCTTATCATACGTTCTAAAACGGATCTTGGGACAGTTGTATTGCCCTCTACTGAAAGCAATGGAGACGGAGCAATCTTTTTGCTAAATTCTGGAATGCCCGGGGAAACGCAACCAATGGTTAACCTATTCATGGAAAAACTTAAAGAGGAAGGTTTCCGCTCGGTCATGAGTAACCAATTTAAAAAGTATAATGACGCCTGTGTTCAAGCCTTTTTAAAGGGAGATTGGGATCCACTTTTTACAAATTTAAAATCACTAAGTAATTTAGTATTAGAACATTTCACACCTATGATTCCCAATGATTTCCATTCGCTATGGCAAAAAGGAATTAATAACAATGCATACTATCTAAAACTATGTGGCTCCGGAGGTGGAGGATACATTTTGGGTTTCACCAAAAATTTAGATAAGGCTCAAAAAGAATTATCTCCTCATGCCATGGAAGTTGTCCTTAGGTTTTAAAAAAATGAGGAAGAGCAGCAAAATATTATTTCGATTAACTGCTTTTCTTAGTCTTGTCCGCTGGACACACATTCTCTTTATTTTTTCGGCACAAACGATGTCGCAGGTGTTTCTTTTTACTCCAAGACAAGATATTTATGATATTTTCTTAGACCGCCATTTTTTTGCAATCGTTTTAACAACAGGATTTCTAGTCGCAGGAGGGTCACTACTAAATAGCTTTTACGATCTAGAAAAAGACATAACACAAAGACCGTTTAGAACAATTATGGAAAGGCCTGTAGCGCGCAAATATGGTATTCGCCTTGCCATTTGGTTTTATGTTTTTGCAATGCTTTCAAGTTGGATGAATTTAAAACTTATTACTTCTGTTTTTTTTTCAATTTATGGTCTACTACTATGGCTATATTCACACAAATCATGGAATACCAATATTCTAGGGCCTTTAATTGCCACATTACTCGCATACACTCCTTTACTGATTCTAGCTTTTGCAAGTTTTCCGGAATCCAAAGAGGGCTTTATTCGATCCTTACCTATAGCGATCGTAATGATATTTCTAGAATGGAGAAGGCAAACAGAGAGAATACAGATGTATAGAGTTACTCAAGGTGAAAGAAAAATATTTGTTCGTCGTCAATGGGTCTACAAATCCTTACTTCTAGTNGGAGTACTCTGCATTGCGTTCATATAGAAAGTCTACCTAACTAGCGTAAATATTCCCGTTTGCTCCTTGATATCTCCAAAGGGAAGAAATAAAATTAACTTATAGGAATATACTCCCTCAGGAGATTCCTTTCCATTTATTTTACCATCCCAAGAATCCTGAAGTTTATCTGTAGAAAATACCATTAAACCCCAACGGTTAAAAATTTGCCAGACTAAACCTTCTATTCCTATAGNTTCAACTTTTATTCTATCATTTATTATATCTCCATTTGGAGTGAAAGTATTAGGAACATAGACATAATAATCCATTTTTAATTCTATCTCGAGAGAAATAGAGTCTTTACAACCAATTGAGTCAGAAATAACTAGGCCTACAAAATATTTGCCAGGAAAAGAGTAAGAATGAAATGGATTAACCTGATTCGAAATATTCCCATCTCCAAAATACCATTTAACATAATTTGTATCACTTGACTGATTATTAAATTGAACACTTAATGGAGATCCAGAGTTTGGGGAATAATTAAAAGCTGCTATCGGAAAAGGTGCAACAGTGACCCAAACTGAATCTTTAGCCACAGATCCACAACCATCAGTGACTTCAAATGAATACCAATCAGAATTACTGGGTGTAATTGTCCAAGACGAATCATTGGGTCCATTATCCCATTGGAATGAATATGGAGGTGTCCCTTTTTTAGCTTCTGATAATATTTGAACGGAACTTCCTGGGCAAATTGGATCAGGGTTCTCACTAACTGTTTCTAAAGAATCGTATCCTTGAAGATAAATTGTCACAGAGTCGACTATCGCTTGTATCATACATTCATCAATTGCTGAATAATAATAGGTAGTAGTGGATAATGGCGTTACCGTCAATTGACTTGAACCTGTTGTATCAGTACCCCACCATCCATTTGCAATGCCCTGACCAGATGAATAGGCACCATCTAAAACTACTTGATCTCCTGGGCATGTAATCGTATCATTCCCTTGTGTAACATTTGTAGTTACAGTTAATGGTATTTTATCTTTAATTAAAAAAGTTTTATACTGGGGCGGATAAACAGCACAATTTGTAGTTACAGGTTGCATAACAAAACGAATAGTATCCAACGACTCCACTATTCCATCATCAAATGCCAATATTGGAATAGAATCTAATACAACTCCAGGCAAAAGAGTAATAGAATTTGGAAGTGGAGAATAGTCAACTCCAGAGATGGCATTTCCAGAAATATTAAAATTTATCGTCATTGTATCATTGATTGCCCCGTTTCGGCTCAAGTATAAATAAGAAGGTTTGCAACCCTCAACAACTATTGAATCATTGAAAGTATTTCCTTGATTAAAAGCAGAACTCAATGAAATTGTCGGTAATTCAAAGCTTCTTGCACCGAGAAAAACTGCTGAATTAAAAGAACCATCCGCAACATCTGCTATTTGTAATTTTATGGTATATAAAGATCCACATGAAACATTTGCGGCAGCTGTGAAAACATCTGTAAACCCCGGATAATTAATAATTCCAGTAGGTGTATTTGCATTATACATGGAGGAATGTGCAACATAATTTGGATTTGCAGTAAGGCAGTTCGAAGCTGGCCAACCCCCTGAAGGGTATCCTTGATTAATAGTATTTATAGCAACCGGAACGTTGGTTCCCGGAATTTTAGCTAGATTGACCGTATCCATATTTGGATTACCATTTATTCCTGAGCCAATTAAGAAAAACCCAAATACATCATTGTAGGAAGAACATGTGTAGCTGGTATACTCCTTGGAAGCAAAGATATAATCAAACTTCACAGAATCTCCAGGTGCAACAAAACTGAATTCAATGCTCCCTTTATCATATAAGGTTCCACTCGTACCGATAGCACTCAATACTGAGGTTAAATTTGCAGAGGGAGTAGGCGTATTATTTGTGAACGATCCAGATTGACCAGGTACAGCATCGAAAGCATCTGTCGTTGCAATTACAATCCCTGAATCTAATCCAAAAGCTGCATTATTTATATTAAATTTTCCAAATTGAACAGAAGGAGATTGAACTTTAGGAACTCCCAAAGGACCTATTGGAGAAAAAACGGTAAGGTTGGGACCAACGAAAACATTTTGGATTAACCACATCGGATCATTATGGGGGCTAGTGGAACTAACAGTAATATTTTGTCCAAGAATAGGAGAATNCATTCCTAATAATATTAGAAATGGAGTAATGTATTTATAAGTTTTAAATAAAAATAATTTCATTCGTCCGTAATATGGATTCCGAAGATAGAAAATCCATTACCGCATACCTATATTCGTTAGATGGTAAATTATATAAATAAAAATAAAAAAAGATTCCTCGATGAGCTCTTTGAGCTTCTCGCAATACCTAGTGTGAGTGCTGATGCTTCTTTTAAAAAGGATGTTCTAAAAGCGGCACAGAAGACCGCAAAATTCTTAAATAATGCAGGAGCTCATTCGGTTGAGGTCTGCGAAACACCGGGATACCCTGTTGTATATGGAGATTATATTGTTTCACCAGAATTACCAACTGTTTTAGTCTACGGACATTATGATGTTCAACCAGCAGACCCTATTGACTTATGGTCATCTGACCCCTTCAAGCCCGAAATACGAAAGACACCAATTCATCCAAATGGAGCAATTTTTGCCAGAGGAGCGTGTGATGATAAAGGGCAATTTTTCATGCATTTAAAAGCATTTGAGACCATGGTCGCTACAAATAATGTGACATGTAACATTAAATTCATGATAGAAGGTGAAGAGGAAGTAGGATCTGAAAATCTAGCTTGGTTTGTTAAGAAAAATACTAAGCGCCTGTCATGTGATGTTATTTTAATTTCTGATACAGGCATGGTTGGCCCTGGAACACCTTCACTGACAACAGGTTTGAGAGGTTTAAGTTATGTTGAAGTGGAGGTCACAGGTCCAAATAGAGATTTACATTCGGGTCTATACGGCGGAGCTGTCGCAAATCCCATAAATATTCTTTCAAATATGATTGCACGTCTTCATGACGACAAGAAAAAAATTACAATTCCGAATTTTTATGATAAAGTTTTAACCCTGAGCTCTGAGGAGCGCGAAGAACTTGCCCAAGCTCCTTTTTCACTAGAAGAATATAAAGATGCCTTGGATTTAGCGGATGTTGATGGTGAAGAAGGGTTCAGCACTCCAGAAAGAAATTCAATACGACCAAGTTTAGATGTAAATGGTATTTGGGGAGGTTATACAGGCGAAGGAGCAAAAACAGTAATTGCATCAAAGGCATATGCTAAGATTTCCATGAGGCTTGTGCCGAATCAGGACCCTACAGAAATAACAGAATTATTTACAAAATATTTTAAATCAATAGCACCCTCTTCTGTAAAGATAANAGTCACTCCACACCACGGTGGCCAGCCATATGTATGCCCTACTGATCATAGAGGATATGACGCTGCTGTAAAAGCCCTAGGTGATTCATTTGGCAAAAAAGCAGTTCCTATTAGAAGTGGCGGAAGTATTCCAATCGTTGCCTTATTTGAGAAAGAATTAAAAGCAAAAAGTATCCTAATGGGTTTTGGGCTGGATAGCGACGCCATTCATTCCCCTAATGAACATTTTGGTCTCGACAACTACTATAAAGGCATAGAAACAATACCTCTATTTTTTAAATATTTTTCAAAAAAGTGAATTCGAGATTATTTTCTTGAACTTATGCAAATCACCAGCATTTAATATGGTTTCAAAAATTAATTAACTCGCTGGCAATCCAAATTTTGGGCTACCTGGCCTAAATTTCTTCAGATAATTTGGGGTCCAAGATTCAAGATTTACAAATTCTTTTTTTCTCCAAGCATTTAAAACCAAAGAAATTCCATGTTTTGCCTCAGAGAATCTAATACCGCTATCAATCAATGTTGGCCAGTAATCTTTAGCTTTTTCAACACCGTCTCCACTGGCATAAACATTTTTGTAATTTGACCATAGATCTGGAATAGGAGTTTCATCAAGCACAAATGGAGAATCCTCAGTTATGCGATTAAAATCATTCGAAAAAAGAGAACAGTAAATCTCGTTTCGTCTTGCATCCATTGCCGACCAAAATGCATCTATTTTCAGATTACTAGATATGGAATTTTTAGTTGCATAAGCAAGAGCCTCAAGCGTGGAATATGAAATTAAAGGAATACCAAGCGGAAGAGCTAAACCCTTTGCTGCTGATGCACCAATTCTAAGACCAGTATATGAACCTGGTCCTCCTGCTAATGCCACCGCAGAAATTTCTTTTACTGCTGATTTTGATTTCCCAAATGTTTTTTCGATGCATCTCTTAATTAGAAGATGTAAATATTCTGAATGACAAAATCCTGTTTCACTTATTTCCGATTCAGACCAAATGATGTTGTCTCCATTTGCCATAGAAACGCTACATAAGCGCGAAGATGTATCCAGAATTAAGAAATTTGGCACGTTAAAATACTTAAAACTTCGTTTTCTCTGAAACTATTATATTGCTTCCATCAGATAACTTTCTACTTACAGCATCAAAAGGTCCTCTGACAACTTTTTTAACATCTTCAATCCCTGATTTAATTTCAATATATTTTTCATCTTGAATTCCAGTTTCAACAAAGTTCATCTTCGCCTTATCCATACTGATAGTAAAGACAACTTCTAACATTTTACTTCTGTCAGTGGAGTCCTCTCTCGTCGTGACGGCCTCCACCGGAACACATAACACATTCACGGATCTTTTAGTGCGAATATCTACCGTTGCAGTCATTCCTGAAAGTAATGGTTGTTTTCTTTGAGAGGTTATCAGCTCTTTATAACTATTTGGAAGAATTTCTAATTCAACTTCAAAATTAGTTACTTGATTTACACCCATTTGCTGTCCCTTGGCAGCAATGCTTATTTCAGTAACAATTGCTTTAAAGTCGTGGCCCAAAAAAGCATCAACACGAACTATCGCAGTATCTCCTAGGTTTACTCGAACAATATCATTTTCATTAACATCAATTAAAACCTCCATAACATCTAATTGAGAAACATTCATCATCTCAGTTCCTGCCATCTGTGCGGTTCCAACTACTCTCTCACCAACTTCAACATTTAATCCAGTTACAATGCCATTCATTGGAGCTCTTATTATTGTTCTTTTCAAATTATTCCTTGCCTCTTTGAGGGAACTTAACGCACTTTCTAATTGATAATTTGCAGACTCCACTCCAAGTTGTGCAACTTTATAAATTCTCTCTGCAGCATCCCATTCTGCTTGAGACAATACTTTTTGAAGATAAAGCGTTTGATTTCTCTTATAAGTCTGCTGAGCTTCGAGAAATTGAGCTTCTGATTGCGCCTTTGAGGACTTTGCTAGATTAACGCTGGCATTTGCTCGACTAACGATTGATTGGTATATATCTGGATTTATTTTTAAGAGTATCTCATTCTTTTCTACACTTTGTCCCTCACGAACGTTTAAAGCAATAACCTCCCCCGAAACTTCTGGAGAGATCTTAACATCAAGTGCAGGTTGTATTTTACCCGAAGCATTGACAGTTTCAATAATTGTATGCCGTTCAATAGGAGTAAGCTCCACAGCGATAACGTTACTTTTATTTCCCCACCAGCCTTTTTTCTTGCCAAAAATTCCGATAACAGAAATAACTGTCAAAACGAGAATACCAATTCCAATTTTTCTATTCATTTTAATCTATATTTTTTGCTTTGATTAATGGTGACTTCATGTAAAACTTAAGAATAAAAGCTTTAAAATGAGCATCATATTTAGCACTAGCAACATCTGAAGCAGCAGCCAGATAGGTGTTCTGCACATTAGAATAATCATAGACTGTTAGAGTTCCTTCCTGCCTTCGAACCGAAGCATCTTCAAAGGCTTTTTTTGCAGCTTTCAGAGTTTTTTTTGCAGCCAAATACTGCTTCCAAGCAGAAGATGCATCCGCATGACTTCTTTCTATAGTTTGAGCATAATTATCCAATTCCTGCTGGTACTGAAGTTCGGCATTCATTTTACTTATTTCTGCTCGTTTAATATTATTGGATATTTGAAACCCGTTGAAAATTGGAAGAGTTAAATTTAATCCAACGTATTGTCTGACATTGTCTTTTAATTGATTTTGTAGAGTTTTTGTTTCAAACCCAACTGGAATATTTTGTTGCGTATATACTGGAATACTATTACCTGAGCCATCAAGCCAGTAACCGAACTCTAGAACTTGCAATTCACTTTGAATATTTCTTGCTTGGTCCGAATATGAAGTTGCAATTTGACCGTTTACCGTAAGGCGAGGCAATCGACTTGCGTAAGCCACTTTTAATCCTAGATCTGCGGATTGGATCAATAATTTTGCTGCATTAATATTTGGCTGGTCATTTAGGGAAGATGCATAAATTGCTTGTGGCCGAATACGAATAATAGAAGGTTGTTCATCAATACCTTGAGCTCCTAAATCAGAAATGATAAAACCATCAACTTTCATTCCCATTCCTTGGGATAGCAACAACTTTGATAAGATTAAATTATTTTTTGCCGTAAGTTTACGTTGTTCATCGCGAGCAAGTTGAGCTTCTAAAGAAAGTAGTTCATTTGGAGAAATTGCTCCTGCATCATTTAGTTTTCTCAATCGCGAAACTCCTATTTGGGTTACCCTGAGTTGTTCCGCGGCTATAGTCAAGGCCTCTTTTGCCATCAAAACAGATAAATACTGCGATGCCGTATTTAGTGCCACTGTATTACGGGTATTTTCTAGGTTATACGTATTTATTAATGCATTGACCTTTGCTTGTCTCCAAGTATTAAATGTTTGAAACCCATCNAATAAAATAGCNCTAAAACCCACACCNCCATTAGCGGACGACAAGGGAACTCGATCGATTATATTAGTTACCGGATCAACTGTTAAACCCGTATTCCATGCATTGCCTGAACTTCCAGAAAGCTGGGGGAGCATTGATCCCAAGGCAGCCAAATTATCGGATTTAGAAAGAATCAGATTATTTTTTGCTTGTCTGACTCCATAATTATATTCTAAAGCTCTTTCTACACATTCATTTAAACTTAAAATTTGGATTTCCTGAGCATTCAAATGAAAATTCGTTAGGACAACCCAAAATAAAATATTTTTAATATTAGTTGCTGAAAACTTCAAAAACATAATTTGAAAAAACCAAGTGATAATTGATATACTATCCCGNAAAGATAGCTCTATTTCTTTTCGTGTCTCCACCAAGCAAACGCGATGGCACCCAAAATTAAATATGGGAAAGCCATTAAATAAAGAATTCCTTCATTCAATCCATCAGCTAAGGCGCCTCCTGCCTCAGCATTGCTTTCAACAGTTGCCTTACACATAGCGCATTGTCCTTTTAACCAAAGATGATTCATCAAAAGCAGTAGAAAAATAATTTTTTTTATCATTTCGGATAATATGGAGCCATAAATATATAAACCAAAACACCAGTTACAGCGACATACATCCATATTGGGAAAGTCCACTTCACCAATTTTTTATGAGCACTAATTTGATTATTCAAACCTCTGTAGATAGAAAGCATGGCAAGAGGTAAAACAGGTATGCTTAAAACAATATGACTGATTAATATGAAAAAATATACTGGACGCACCCAACCCTCACCTCCAAAATGAGAGTCAGGATTTGAAATATGAGAGATGACATAAGAAATGAGAAATACAGCAGATAAGGAAAACGCTAGGATATTTGAAAGGCGATGCAATGCAACTTTTTTTGTTTTTATCATTCCAAAAGCCACAGCTAACAAAATTGCGGTGCAACCGTTTAAAATTGCATGAAAAAATGGAAGGCTTCTAAAATTCGCATTCCCAAATTGGATCTTCCAACTTTCGGGCAAAAGAAATAATGAGGCAACTAGTATAGGCACAACAATACTCAGCACAACAATTATTGGTACTATTACTCGGTCATTTGGATGAGGTTTCATTTCTGACCCAATTTTACTTTTCGATGCTCTTTAACTAACACTCTAACATCATCTACAAGCTGATCAATCAAAAAGGCCTCAGATAAATCATAGGCACCTAGTATATTTCCTTCATCAGTAATTCTACTCCTCAAATTTCCCTCCCAATCAATCAAAACAGCTGACTGCGAATGTGCATAACCACCAGGGGAGTCAGAATCCTTTAAGGCGGTTAAATAATATGAATTTGCCAATTTGTATAAATCCTCTGAATCACCCGTGACAAACTGCCATTTATTTGAATTACCAACGCCCAAATTTTCCTTGTATTTATTTAAAACAACTGGAGTATCAGTGTCTGGGTCAACAGTACAACTTATAAAAATCAAATCCTTAAAGCCATACAACCGATCATGGGCTTCTTTAAGGTGAAAATTCATGGCAGGGCAAATAGTTGGACAAGAAGAAAAAAAGAAACTCAAAACTATTATTTTTCCTTTTGAAGAATCTGGTGACCAAACTATATTTTTTTCATTCCTAAAAACTAACGAGTCAGAATCAAAGTCGGGAAAACCTAGATTTTCTAATGTTCTAAAATTTACTACACCGCTTATAGCGATAGAAACCAAATACATAGAAACCGGAACAATCAAGAGACCCATTAATATAATGCGCTTTCTTGTCATCGGACTCATTAAAATTCAAAAATAGCTTGCCCTTCAAAAATTAAAATAAATGTCAGGTAAGGAATCAAAATTATTGCCGGTAGATAAATAGCATAACGAAGTGAATTAACCTCATATTTTAAGTGCATAAAATACTGAACGATATATGCGGCTTTCACCAATGTCATGCCAATAAAAATAAGATTTAGGACAGATGTTCCCGCAACAGATGCTAAAAGTATTGGTGGCTTTAGAATACCCAAGACTACCTCAACAGTAGTAATCACTAATAAAATCCAAAATATCTTCCAAATCCATGAAGTTCCTGAAGGCGATTCGTGATCAGACATAATTATTAAGTATTAAACGAGATAAAAGAAAGTAAAAACAAAAACCCAAACCAAATCGACAAAGTGCCAATACAAGCCAACTTTTTCAACCATTCCGTAGGTTTTTCTGCGATCATAAGTTCCTAACATAACATTGTAGAACACCAAAACATTTAAAACTACGCCGGAAAAAACGTGGAAGCCGTGAAAACCAGTAATGAAAAAGAAAAAATTTGCGAATTGTTGTTTGCCATATTCATTATGATACATATTCGCACCCTGAACAACATGGGCATTTTTTAAGGCTTTTAAAGTTTCTTTTCTCGTCATCGGTAGGTGATCCTTTCCTGGAGCCTGGAGAACTAATTCATCATTTGATTTAATTGAAGTTAAAACCTCATTATCTGAAAATTTTTCTTCATGATTTGCAGAATGACCATCTTGCATACCATGAACGACTTGTGATAATGATAGGACCTCACCTTCTTTATTAGCAACTTTATAAACCTCACTTGTGGAAAGCTCAATAGCTCCTTTATCGCCGATGATAAAATGGTACCACTCCCAAGCCTGGCTACCTACAAAAATTATTCCGCCTATAATTGTTGCAACCATCCACCAAGCCGTCAAATTCTTTTTTAATTGATGACCCGCATTTACCGCCAAAACCATAGTCACAGATGACATGATTAAAACAAATGTCATAAATGCTACATAAAGAAGCGGTTGGTCTCCCTGAAGACCAGGAAAATGAGTGAAAACATCCTCTGCAACAGGCCATTGAGCTTCAAATCTAAACCGCACAAAAGCATAAGCAGTTAGAAAACCTGAAAAAGTAAGGGCATCTGACATCAAGAAGAACCACATCATCATCTTCCCATATTCAGCATTCATTGGCTGATTGCCTCCGATTGACCAGGCGCTAGTTGTAATTTTTGCCATAAAATGAACTAAAAAATTTAATCTTATTGATTAATACAAAATTAACGAAGAAAGGTTAAAAATAGAAGAAGATATATCCATAAAAAGCCAAGAAAATGCCAAAATTGAGACGATAATTTAAATTGAAGGATATTTCCCTCATTAAAAAATCCTTTTGAACTCCGAATAGATGCAACCAAAAGGACAATGACTCCCGCTAAAGCATGTATCCAATGAAACCATGTGATAACATAAAGCCAACTCCCTGCAGGACGGCTTTGTTCTCCAGTAAAAAAGACGCCTTGATTTTTCATCAAATCATTCCAACCTAAAACTTGGGTGTACAAAAATGCACAGCCAAAAACAAATGCAAACCAGATCATTAAATTGGATGATTTATACTTTTCAACTTTCAATCTATTCATGGCCATAATGAGTAAAGCACTGGATATTACTATAAAGATTGTACTGATTAGAAACTCATTTGGCAAGGGTATTGTTTGCCACGCTCCAGCAGAAACAAGAGAAGATTTTGAGACAACATATCCCGATGTTAAACCAGCAAAGGCCATCCCTATACTTGCCATTCCTATCCACAAAAGAGGTTTGGATGTTTTATTTCGAATTTGTTCTTTATCCATAATTAAATTAAAAAATTATCCATAACATATGCTATTTGAAGTAATGGTAGATACACTATTGTAGACACTATCAAAGCGCGTGCCGCAGAATCTGAAGGATTGCGATGATGGGAAATAGCTAAACGCAGGACGTAAATTCCCAAACCTAAAATAATAAACGCAGCTGGAGGGGATAACTTCAAAGACCCTGTTAATCCGAACGCTGGGAGGATGGAAACAAAAATCATAAATAGTGTATAAATAATACTCATGTAAGTGGCTGTACTATTTTTTTCTCGGCTTGGAAGCAAATAATAGCCTGCTTTTGCATAATCATCGTATCCAACCCAAGCAATGGCCCAAAAGTGAGGAAACTGCCATAAAAATTGTATTGCGAAGAGTGTGCCGGCTTCGATACCAAAATCTCCTGTCGCTGCTACCCAACCTAATAAAAAAGGTATGGCGCCAGGAAAAGCACCAACTAAAACTGCCATAGGGGATTTGGATTTCATTGGAGTGTAAACAAGAACGTACAATAACATGGAAATGATTCCGAATACTGCAGTTGGTATATTTAAAAAAGCTAATGAAGCTGTTCCTAAAATGGCAAGACTAATAGCCCAAAAGTAGGCTTCTGANTTGTTCATTCTNCCNGCAGGTAANGGTCTTAATTTTGTTCGATCCATTAGTGCATCAGTATCAATTTCCATTATTTGGTTCAATGCATTACTCGATCCTACAATCGCAAACCCTCCTAAAACCAAAAGAATAAACTGACTTAAAATAAATTCGGGCATTCCCAATAAATATCCAGCTGCTGCCGAAAATACTACAGTAAAAGCAAGCCTGAATTTCAAAAGAATTCCTATGTCACGCATCTTTACATAGATCTTCTGAGCCGCAAACAATAAAGAAAGGATTTAACAGATTTTGCTTGTTATAGAGCAGAGGAGAACTCCAGATTAATTGTTCATTTAACTCCTCCATTTTTAGAACATGACAATTTGAACCGATTGCAATGGCATGTCCAGCAGCAGTATCCCACTCCATTGTNAATGCCGCTCTTGGATATGCATGAGCAACCCCTTCNGCAACCAGACATATTTTNAGAGAACTACCCATAGAAATTCGATTCATTTCTCCATGCTCTTTTTCCCACTTTTTGAGCAATTTTTCAGTTGCATGACTTCCATGCGAACGGCTAGCAATAACAGTGAGTTTTNCTGGTAATTTTTTNGGAAGGACTTGGCCTTGACTAATTATATCATTGTATGATAATTTTCCTTTGCTTTTGTATGAACCAGAATCAGGGCCACCCACATAAGTCCAATCTAAAACAGGGCTGTGTACTACTCCCCATATTGGAGTATGACCCTTAACTAGAGCAACATTAATTGTAAACTCACCATTTCCTTTGATGAATTCTTTAGTGCCATCNANAGGNTCAACTACCCAAAACAGATCCCACATTTTTCGTATTTCAAAATCTGCATGCTCACCTTCCTCTGATAGTATTGGCCATCCTGATTTTGACAATGTTTCCGATAAAATATTATGAGCATTTATATCCGCAATTGTGACTGGACTATCATCTGATTTCGTTTCAGATTCAATTTCTTTCTGATTGTATACCTCCATAATTGCGTCCGCAGCGCGATAGACGGATTGCATAACATTATCTGGCGTTAGATTTGGGTTCGAGAAAGGTATCATAAGATTATGGTTTTCTAATCTCCATCAAGTACAATGATAGCTCATCGCGGATCACACCAGAGTTATTAAACATACTCTCGTATTACTGAAGTTTAGCATTGATGGGAAGGCTATAACGCATTCGTACAGGTCTACCACCAACTTTAGCAGGTAACATTTTTGGAAGTTGACGCACAACCCTTAATGATTCGTCATCTAGAAGTTTGTCGACTGATCGCTCAATGGTAATATCTGAAACTTTCCCATCTTTTTCGATAATAAAAGAAACCCATATCTTACCTTGAATTCCCATTTGCTTAGCCATCTCTGGGAATTCAAATTTTCTACCGACAAATTGCCGAATCTTTATGTTGAAACAATTGAACCTCTCATCTTCTGTGGCATAATCTTCACAACCTGGATAAATCGGCTTGCTCTCTACATTCACAAAATTGAAAATATCATCATCAACAATTTCATCAATAAGTTCAATTTCATCGCTGTTATCAATTTCTGTAGACTCCATTTCTAATTCTTCAATTTCTAGCTTGTCATCAACAATTGTAATGACTTCTGGGGGAGCCGGCGGAGGAGGGGGAGGTGGAGGAGTGTTCCTCTGAGTAATTACAACTTCCTCATCATCGATAAAAGCATCTAAATCACCCAAACTATTTGGGCCATCCGCATAAGTTTTCCATTCAAAAGCACCCCAGACAATGGCCAAAGCTAAAACCAAACCTATTTGTAAAAAAAGACCTTTTTTGTTTTCTAAGTCCGCCTTGAAAGTTTTTCGGTTATTCATTTTGAGAGTATTATNATGTAAAGATACGGTTCCCTAAAAATCGAGCAAAGATGAAACCAAAAATTAAACCAAAAGTATTGGAAAGAATATCATAGAATGAAAAAAATCTCCCAATTGTCAGAATCGGCTGAAATATTTCTATTCCTAAACCTAGTGAAAAAGTAATAATTAGTAATACCCATGGATTTAATATTGACCTTGTTCCCAAGGTAAAAAAAAATGCAATCAAAAAATAGGCGATAAAATGTAAAATAAGATCCTTAATTGTAAAAAGTATATCAGGAAGGTTCTCGGCTGGCAAAAAACTGAAATAAATAACAATGATTGTCCAAAGGCATCCGAATATCCGCCAATGTCTATCACTAAATCTCATTTAAAATTAATTTCCAACAAGTTCCGAATATTGATCCGCTGTCAATAAATCATTTTCCGAGNTNAGATCNGTNANCTTCGCTTTCACCATCCANCCCTTTTGATAAGGATCCTCATTAACNAGCTCCGGGTTTTCATCTAAAAGNGGATTTACCTCAATAATTTCACAATCTANAGGAACATATAAGTCACTNACAGTTTTNACNGCNTCAACAGATCCAAAAACCTCTTCTTTTTTTAATGTGTCACCTTCNGAATCAATATCAATAAAAACTATATCTCCTAATTCACCTTGAGCAAAATCGGTTATCCCAATAATTGCAATTTCACCNTCTAGGNGAACCCATTCGTGGTCNTTAGTATATTTTAAGTCTGAAGGTATATTCATTTTCAATAAANTTAATTGCCAAATATAATAATAGAATTAGTTGCCAAGATTAAGTCGCAAAGCTATTCCACTTTGCCACTGATTGGTTGGGAATGCCATGGAAGTTTTAAACGTACTTATNGTTTGGTCATAATAAAATTGAGCAGCAAGTCGGCGACTCAATCTGTAATCAGCCGTAAGCTTTATTGTTGTTCTTCTTTGGCCTGCTGTTGGTTGATTGAAACCCTCTAAAATTCTTCGAATAACTGTTTGATTATCACTTATCCGAACATCAAGTTTTAACTCAAGGTTAGATTTTATATTATTTCTCTGACCAGATTCGTCAACAATTGTGAATTGAACATCACGAATTATGTATCCCAATCCGAAAGTCACATCCGTCGCCTTACTCTCCGTAATTTGGTTGTTTGCCAAACTCAGTGCGATTTGTCTTTGTTTTCCTACTTCGAATTTAAATGATGTATTTTTCCGAGTTCGAACATCAATTCCAATTAATGGGGCAAATGATTCTGAAATTGATACCTGCCCTATTTGCATTTCTGGGAGTATATCTAGATTAGCATTTCTGGGAAAAGGATTGCCGGGATCGTTTTGAATGTTTTGTGCACGAAGCATATTCGTTTGAATATTCTGTACCGTTAAATTATTTTTATAGCTGTGGCTCATTGCAAAAGCGGTGAAAACTTTTCGAAATGATTTTATTCGCATTAAACCCGTGTAATTAATTGACCAATTTGGCATAGGTAAAATCGATTTGAAATCAATTCGACTCATACTTTGAGCATCCTGATAACCATAAGCTGAGAAGAAACTATTTAGTAAAACTTCGCTCTGAAGAACTGAATATCCATCAAATCCATATCTCGAAGAATCCGGTTCGTCAATAAAAGTCTGGATGTATCCTGGAATATGATTTAAAGCACTGTCTGATAATTTTTTAGAAAATTCT
>NHBT01000002.1 GCA_002167805.1 Owenweeksia sp. TMED14
TTACTCCGAGTGCTACAGCGACAGCAACTACATGGTTCCGTCGTAAGGTGACCAACTATAATGTAGATGCGTATTCTAATGTGTTGCAGTTCACAGTAAGTGCTTTGCCAAGTGTTACGGCATCAGCTTCTCCTTCTACGGTCCCAAGTGGTGGAACAACAACATTAACAGGAAGTAATGCATCGACATATGCTTGGAGTGGAGATGCTACTTTAAGTTCGTCAACAGGTAGTACTGTTACAGCTAATCCTACGGGAGCAACGACTTATACGGTCGTTGGTACAGACGTAAATAACTGTCAAGGAACAGCTACTGTAACGGTAAGTGTTCAATCTATAGATCCGGGAACTATATCTGATGATGAAAATGTTTGTGATGGAATTAATCCAAGTACTATTACAGGAACTCTGCCATCGGGTGGATCTGGGGGTAGTTTTACTTACAAATGGCAAAAATCAACAAACCTTTCAGGGGCTTGGTCTGATATTGCTAGCTCGGACACAAAAGATTTATCTTTTTCTGCAGCGATCACACAGACAACTTATTATCGCAGAGGAGCTGCTGACCCTTCAGACCCCACAAATTTTGTCTTCTCTGACTACAAAACAAAGACATTTAAGGCATTACCTACAATAAGTATTTCAAGAACCCCAACAGGTAATGTCCCAACTGGAGCCAATGTTGATTTTACAGCTGCGGGTGCAGGAAGTAGTGGTACTTATTCTTGGAGTTTTGGATCGACTTCTAATCCAGCCACGTCAGCTATTAATAGCACTTCCACGATTAATGTTACAGGAATAGATGAGGATGGATGTCAAAATTCGGCGTCGGAGTCTGTAACAGTTGTTGCATTAGTTGCGGGAACAATTACTTCAGCAACGGATATTGTCTGCACAGGGGACATCCCAGGGGCGTTAACTGAAACAGCAGGACCTTCAGGAGGTTCAGGATCAGGATACACATATTCATGGTACAAAAAGACTGGATCAGGCTCTTACACATTAATTCCTACCGCAACAACTTCGACCTATACTCCAAGTTCTGCAGTCACTTCTACAACTTATTTTAGAAGAGATATCACTAATCTAGGAGTTACGGAGCAAGGAGTTGCCTTTATGTTTACTGTCTCTACTTTGCCTTCTATTTCCATAGCGAGTTCAGCAGCGACAGTTTCTTCTGGTACGTCAGTAACATTAACCTCGACTGTCAGCACAAGCCCTGCATCTTCTTCAGAGACCTACTCTTGGAGTACAGGAGAAAGTACTGCAAATATTACTGTCACTCCTGTATCTACTACAGTATACTCTCTTACCGTAACAGATGACGACAATTGTGTAAATTCGGAATCGACTACAATTACGGTCACTGCCTTAACTCCTGGAACGATTAGTGCCTCGGGAAGCAATGATTTCTGTTCAGGTGATTCACCATCTACTATGACTTTGACTGGCAATTCAGGGGGNTCTGGGAATTTTAGTTATCANTGGCAATCNAGTTCNGATAATATCACCTTTNGTAANATTGGTTCAGCNACNNCNNCNNCNTANAGNCCTGGTGCGGAAANNAATAAAATTTATTATCGTTGTAAGGTTATTGACTCCGANAACACNTCTTCTTTTGATTTTTCGAACACACTAACNAGAAATGCAAATACNGCTCCNNCAATTTCCGCTACCGTAGCTTTAAATAGACCAATTGCTCTAGGAGGNACAATAACGGTTACTGGTGCAGGTGCTTCAAATTATAATTATCAGTTTGAATCGAGTGGATCAATTGATCAAACTTATTCCACTTCGAATGCAAGTAATTTAGATTCATACACATATACGCCGCAAAATGTAACGCCTGTAGTTGTTACTGTTAAAGGTCAAAGTATTGATGGTTGTGTTGGCGAAGACACCTTAGTGGTTTATGCCTCTGTCCTCACTGCTGGATCTCTAACTAATCCTAATTCGGCTATTTGTGAGGGAACAGCCATGCCAAGTGCAATAACAGGCGCAGTATCTACCGGTGGTTCGGGGACCTATACATATCAGTGGCAATATTCGACAAACAATAGCACTTGGAATAACATTTCAAATTCAAATTCTAAAGATTTGAATTACACTGTAGCCTTAAATGTGTCAACTTATTTTAGGCGACAAACAACAGATCAAGGATTTACAGTCACGGCGGATGCAGTTCTTCAAACTGTGAATTCAGAGCCCTCGGCAACGATAACTACAGCTTACACTTCCGCTACTGGAAATATGCCTGATGGTGCAACAATTGTCTTGACTGCACCCGCTGGTCTTTCCGGATATTCATGGACCCCAATTTCAGGTAGCAATAATACTTTGAGTGTAAACCCAACAGTAAGCACGACATATAATGTCACGGTAACAGATGCTAATGGATGTACCAATACGGATTCTAAATATATTAGTATTGACGATTTACTACCTGGAACACTCTCAAATCAATCGATATGTGATGGATCTTCACCAGTTCAAATAAATGCATCCAATGACGGCGGTGGCTCAGGTATCTATTCATTTTCATGGGATATCAGTACGGATCAAAACACTTGGTCGTCAATAGGTTCTGCTACCTCGGCTTCTTACACGCCATCTCCAGCTCCATCTGTAACATCTTATTACAGGAGGACTATAACTGATCATGATGTTTCAAAAACATCAACGTCAACAGTAATCGTATCTGCAAATCCAACAGTCTACACAGATAAATATGCTGTTACAATTCCATTTGGTGGGTCAACGACAATTACAGTTTACGGAGCAACAAATTATTCCTGGACAGACGGATCTTCAACATGGTCAGGGAATCAGTATACGGCAAACCCTTCAGTTACTACAACTTACACTGTAACCGGTACTGATGTCAATGGATGTGAGGATACAACACAATCAGTTGTTACAGTCGCATCATTCACGGCGGGAGATATTGGCTCAAATCAAACGATTTGCTCGGGAGAGACTCCCTCCCTTTTGACATCCGTTCAAGATGCTACAGGTGGAGCGGGATCTATTTCATACTCTTGGGAATCTTCTCCCGATGGAACTTCCTCATGGTCTCAAATTGGTAGTGCTAACCAAACGACATACCAGGCTCCGGCATTAAGCGTCGATACATACTACAGAAGGAAGGCTACTAGCGCATCGGTGACAGTTACCACATCAACAGTGGTGTATATTCAAGTTACTCAAGGACCGACGACAGCAGTCAGTACGATAAGAACAAGAATTGCAAAAGGGGATACCACGACTTTAACTGCTTCTGGAGCAGATAGTTACTCATGGACACCTACGGGATACGTGATAACAGCGACTGGCACAACAGCTTCAATAAACCCTTCTGCGACAGCAACTTTTACGGTTACAGGAACAACATCAGGATGTTCTTCCAATGCGACCCAAGAGATCACGGTTAGTGAACTTGTGGCTGGCACTATAGCCTCGAATGGGAGTACAACAATTTGTCCAGGAGTGACCCCTTCCTCAATGTCATTTACATCCGCTCCTTCTGATGGAAGCTTATCTTATTCACTTCAATGGCAAATTTCAACAAACAATATAGATTGGGCGAATATTGCTAATGCTACCGCAAATACTTACGCTCCCCCGAATCCAATTACTCAAACAACATGGTATCGTTGCCAAGTTAATGATCCAGGTCTGTCGGTGAAACCAATAGGAGTATTGAAGTATACGAATTCAGTTAACTATTTGGTAACTGTTCCAACGACTTTATCTGTGGTTGCCACTTATGATACAATTCCTCCTTCTGGAACAGGAAATGTATTAAACGTATCCGGAGGTACACCTTCAACATTTAATTGGTATGTAGGTTCGATTTCCGGTACGCCAGCGGCAACAGGCACTGCTTCATATACGCCAACAAACACCTCTAGCGAAACTACATTCTATTTAGAGTATACTGATTCGGGGTGTTTAACCTCTGTTTCAAAGACGATTTATGTTGACGCCTTAAATGCTGGAACAATTGGAACGGATCAAGATGTTTGCGATGGAGCAACTTCAGTTAATGCATTCACTTCAACAACAGGCGCTTCAGGAGGGACTCAAGGAAGTTACTCATATCAATGGCAAGAGAGTTCTGATCAAGCTACATGGTCAGATATTACCGGTGCTACAAATTCCACATTCACTCCATCTTTTCCAAGTGGTTTCTCTCAAACCATTTATTATCGTCGAAAGGTAACCAACGCTGGAATTGAAGCAATAACAACAGTTCCAATAACTCTATCTAAGGTGGTTCGCCCGACATTATCAATTACAGCAGCAGCAGCTTCAAATAGTTCTTTAAGTGCCTCGGCACCAACTATTCCAAATGGAGCTACAATTGACTTAAATTCCCAAGCTTCTAATGGTAATGTGGTTTCTTATTCATGGTCTCCTTCTTCTGGATTGTCTGCAACAAATACAGCAAGTGTTCAAGCTTCCCCAACTTCGAATACAACTTATTCTTTATCTGCAGTTACGGATGTTGGTTGTACGCAAACGGTTCAGATCACAGTGACTGTTGATGAATTAACTTCTGGTGATATTGAGATTTTTGATGGGACTTCTGCAGGTTCAGCTATGACTATTTGTCCTGGAGAAGCTCCTCCGGCAAATAGTTCAATAAGACCTCAATCAACTGGGGGATCCCCTACTGGAGGATCGGGAGCATATACATATCAATGGCAATACAGTACAGATCAATCAACTTGGACCTCAATTTTAAGTTCCGATAATTCCTCTGCTGAGTTAGATACATATTTGCTGAATTCAACATTTGATAATGTGTCAGCTACCCGTTATTACAGAAGAAATGTAACAAATACTGGAGTCACTAAGTCTAGCGATGTAGTTCAGTTGAATGTTTACAATGCTCCAAATATTTTAATTACCTCTACTTCTGATACGATACCTCCAGGTGGCACCAACAATCTTGCAGCAAGTGGAGGTGGAGCAGGGACTTATGCTAATTATGAGTGGCATATTGGCTCTATCGGAGCCTCTCCGTCAACAGGAACAAATTATGGCATAAACGGATCGAGCGGTAATAGTCAAAATACTCAAATGACATATGTTCTTAGAGGAAGTGANGCTAATTGCTCCAATACTGATACCAAAACTATTTACATTGATCCCTTAGATGCCGGTTCAATAACTGGGGATCAAAATATCTGTGAAAATTCTACTTCAGCTTCCGTTCTATCTAATGTTGCCGTTGCCTCAGGAGGGACTCAAGGTTCATATCAATATCAGTGGTTTGAGCGTCTTGGACTTGGCGGCACCTATGCATCTATTCCAGGAGCGAATACGGCATCTTACACGCCAACTTTTAACAGTGCTTCAGATAATATCTTCCTTAAACGACAGGTTGAAAATGCAGATATTACTGCCTTTTCAAACGAGGTGGTTCTTTCTTTAGTAACCAATCCAATAATATCTGTAAATGCGACTGGACAGGCTGGAGACACTGTAAGTATTCCAATAGGAGCGTCAATTCAATTAAATGCGACTGCCACAGGACAGCCTATAACCAGTTATGCGTGGTCTCCATCCACTGCTTTGAGTGGGACATCTGGAGCATCCGTTACCTCAACTCCTAATTCATCGATTGTATATACGGTAACTGGTACGAATGCGTCTAGTTGTGAGGCTTCGGGACAAATCACTATAAATGCAACTAATTTAAATGCAGGGACTATAGAGAGTTCGTCTTCGAGTTCAACGAATGAGGCTATTTGTCCTGGAGGAGTGCCATCTGTAATGCAACCAGCGGGAAGTTCAACTCCATCGGGTGGGTCTGGTTCATATGCATATCAATGGCAAAGAAGTAGAGACAATATAAATTGGACAGACATAACATCTTCAAATAATACTTCGTTCTCAAATGCTATTTATACAACTAATAGCACTTATGACTCTCTGAATGCGCCACGTTTTTATCGACGAAAAGTTACAGATATGACTGTTAATGCGTATTCAAATGCTATAAATATTACGATTAATCAGCTTCCTACAATTGTTGCTTCATCAGATAATAGTTCAGTCCCAGTTGGAGGAAATGTTACTTTAAGCGCTTCCGGAGGAGCAAATGCAAATTCGTATACCTGGTACAAGCAAGGGAACCAAATCTCTTCTTCTCAAAGTCCTACTGTATCAGTTCCAGTTACTTCTAGATATGTAGTTTACGGCGTAGGATCTAATGGTTGTGGTGATTCAAGTGCAGTGAATGTTACGGCAGTAGCGCTAACAGCTGGGGGAATAGGTCCAGACCAAACAATTTGCGTTGGCGAGTCTGCTACAACTATTAATAGTACAGCAGCTCCAACTGGTGGAAGCGGTAGCTACACATTTAAATGGTATGAGACAACAGACCTAAACGTTGCTTTTTCTGAAATTTCTGGTGCAACTCAGGCTTCCTACACACCAAGTGTCTCAGTTACGACATATTTTAAAAGAAAAGTAACGGATTCAGATATCTCTGAGGAAACCTCAGTTGTGACAGTAACTGTTGTTCCAAACCCAACTATTGATGTTACTGCTGCGAGTAGATATATGCCTCCTGGTGGCACACAAACTTTAAGCGCTTTGGGTGCCTCAACATATACATGGTCCCCAACAGTTACGGGGATAGACCCTGCTAATAGTCAAGTGAGTATTACAGGAGCGGGTGCAGGGACAACAACATACACTGCGCAAGGAACAGATGTTAATGGTTGCATTGGAAGTGATACCGTCAATATTTACGTTAGAAACATTACCGCAGGAACTATTGGAAGCAATGAGACTCTTTGTGAGGGTGTTATTCCAAATTCAATAACGGGTAATGCATCATCTGGCGGTAGTGGTGTATTTACTTACCAGTGGCAGAGTTCAAGTGATAACATAACCTGGTCGGACGTTACAGGAGAAGTAGCGACAAACCTTGTCTTTAGTTCGTCATTATCTGTTACTACTTATTACAGGAGAAAAACGATCGATCAATCAGCAGAGGCATTTACAAATACAATAACGGTAACTATTAATCCAAAGCCAGTATTAACAATCGCAACAGATAGTGGAGATTCTTTACTTTGTCAGGGAAATAGTATGATTTTAACAGCGAATGGTGCGACAACTTATAACTGGACATTGGGTTCAACAGCAATAGGCTCAACTCAAGTGATAACTGTTTCACCAACATCCACCACTACATATGATGTAGTAGGGACTTCAGCTCAGGGTTGTGTTTCAGATGCAGCATCTATTCCAATATCAGTTACGCCCGCTCCGGTTGTTCTTGTGTCGACAGACTATTCTCAGATTCCTCCAGGAGCAACGGTTAATCTGAGCGCCTCTGGAGCCTCTTCTTACGTTTGGTCACCAAATACAGGATTAAGCTCTTCTGTAAATCCAATTATCACTGCAACACCGACATCGACAACTAGGTATGTCGTTACTGGAAGTAGTGCTTCAGGTTGTAGCGATACTATTTCTCAACTGATAAAAGTTATACCACTTGATGGTGGAACTATAACATCAAGCAAGAGTGTGTGCTCAGGCGATACAGTTGGAACTCTCTCTGAGATTAATCCGAGTCAAGGTGGTACAGGTTCAGGTTTCACATACGAATGGGAGAAAAGTTCCGATAATATAAATTGGACAGCAATATCGAATACGAATAATGTATCTGCGGTCTTGTCAGAGGTGATAACTCAGACTACTTACTTTAGGAGAAAGTCAAATAATTTAAATGTCTCAGCGTATTCTAACATAGCAACTGTTCAACCGATAAGTCGTCCAACTGTGGTGCTAACAAGCAATAAGATAGTAGCTCCAAGAGGAGGCAATGTAACCTTCTCAGGGGCTGGCGCCGCTACATATGTTCTAAAGTTAAATGGCTCTTCTATTTCCACTACATTGCCATATCAAACTCAAGTATTCAGCACGGCTACTTATTACTTAGAGGGAACCGATGCAAATGGATGTATTGATACTAGTGCATTACTAATTACTGTGGATCCTTTGCAGCCAGGTACCATTGGAAGTGACCAGACTGATTGCGCTGGAAGTACCTTTAATACAATACAGAATTTAACCTCTCCATCGGGAGGAAGTTCGGTTTACACTTATCAATGGGAATCATCTACTGACGGCTCTAATTACGCCGTGATTTCAAATACCAATTCTTTAAGTTATAATCCAGGAATTCTTCAGCAGACAACATACTATCGAAGAAGAGTTATTGATTCTGATTTAGATACTGTAACAGCAGTCGTAACCATGACAGTTAATTCAGATCCTCAGGTGAGTGCAACCACTGCTACGAAAACAGTACCTGCAGGAGCTTCAATTACCCTAAACGGAACAGGTGCAGCCACTTACATTTGGTCTGGTGCACAAAGTAGTAATTTAAGTTCAACGACGGGTTCACCCGTAACTGCATTAATTAATACTTCCACAACTTACACGGTTACAGGTACTGATATTAATGGATGTCAAGATACCGGAGTGATATCGATATTAGTAGTTCCAATAGATCCAGGAACAACTGATGCTTCATCTACTGTATGTGTGGGAGAAGTCCCTCCTCAAATATTTTCAATTACTTCGGCCAGTGGAGGGTCTGGTAATTTTTCATACGAGTGGGAAACTAGTTCTGATGGTGTTTCGTGGACAACAATAAGCGGTGCTAATGGAACAAACTTCACCCCTGTCGATGCTGCAACATCCACAGTTTTTTATCGTAGAGTTGCAATAAATCTCGGAGTTAAAGAGCCTGCAAACACAGTTACTATTACAACGTTAAACCTTCCTTCTATCACGGGATCAACGAATTTAGGCGCCATTCCACCTGGAGCTTCTGCAATTTTATCTGCTCAAGGAGTAAATGCTCAAGGCTCTTATGATTGGAGTGTAAATGCTTCTAGCATTGCAACCACTCAAACAGTCACCGTAACTCCATCCAACACAACAGATTATATCTTAACAGGCACAGACGCTAACGGTTGTAGTAATGCAGATACGGTAACTGTCTCTGTAATTCCTTTAGATGGAGGTGATATTTCTGCTCACCCTACAGCATTATGTCAGGGTGAACCTATTGATTCCATAGCTTCGGTATCCCTGGCCTCAGGGGGATCAGGAGTTTTTGCTTACACTTGGGAAGAGAGCAATGATAATACGAATTGGACCTCGATTACAAATCAGTTTGGTGCTAAGCTTTATTATTCATCTGTTATTAATCAAACAAAGTATTTCAGAAGGGTTACTACGGATAATGGAATAGAAGCTTATTCGAATACTGCTAGCGTTACAATGAACAATAATCCTCTTGTACAAGCTAATAGTCTCTCAGGAAGATACCTGCCTTTTGGTGCTCAAGTCTCCTTGGAAGGTACTCAGGGATTGGCCACTTATTCATGGAGTCCAACCAATGTTTTGAATAGCAGTAATACGAGAATTACGAGTGGAGTACTTAATTCTACTACAATATTTACTTTGGATGCTATCGACGCCAACGGCTGCTCAGGTCAGGATACGATCAAAATTTTTGCTCGAACTCTGAATCCTGGAACCATCGGCACTGATCAAATAATTTGTGCAAATGAACAACCCAATCAATTTACTTCGATTACAGCAGCTAGTGGAGGTTCAGAAACATTTACTTACAAATGGCAAGACAGTGTGGGTACAGGGAATTGGGTAGATATTATTGGTGCAGTTGCTCTTGATTATAGTCCTGGCACAGTAGCGGCCACAAAATTTTACCGAAGAGTTGTGATAGATAACTCCATAGAAAAAGCCTCTAATATTATTACTATAACCGTGGCAACTAATCCAGCAGATGTGGTAACTTCTGACACAGCTGTTTGTCAAGGTTCGGATCCAATCGATTTATCAATTATGGCCACTGCAGCNCCAGGGCACACGCTTTACTGGTACTCTAGCTTGACAGGGGGAGTTGGTTCGACAACAACACCCACATATACACCAACCATTGTTGGAACTACAGACTATTTTGTGTCTCAAAAGAATAATAGTAATGGTTGCGAAAGTTCGCGAAAGAAAATAGTCATGGAAACTAGTGTCCTTCCATCTCAACCAGTGGCTGCAACTACAGTTAACTATTGTTTAGGGGAGCCTAATGCCGTGGCTCTTACCGCCACACCAAGCGTTGGAACTAATACTATTTTATGGTACGATTCTGATGGTATAACCAGGCTTAGCGCTGCTCCAGTGCCGAATACCTCAAATGCAGGTAATAAGAAATATTATGCTTCCGAATATAACCCAACATCTGAATGCGAAAGCTCCCCAGTAGAAATAACCGTCGTTGTTTATCAACCAACCGCGACAGCTACACTCACTCAAGATGTTAGTTGCTTCGGAGGTTCTGATGGTGAAGTTTCTGGCTCAGGAAGCGCAGGATTAGCTCCATATAATTATTCATGGAAAAATTCTAATGGTCAAGTTGTAGGAAATCAAAATTTTGCTGCAGGACTAATATCAGATAATTATACTGTCATTATTGAAGATGCTAGAGGATGTCAGGATAGTGCTGGAGTAACTGTATCTGAGCCTACTCAACTAGTGATTTCAAGTACTAAACAAGATCCTCAATGCTATGGTGATAATGGTTCCATAACGATCGCCGCAACAGGAGCAACCCCTTCATATAATTACTCATTTGATAACGGTGTTACTTATCAGACTTCGAATACAAAATCTCTTCCATTTGGGCAATACCGGTTGAAGGTCCGTGATGCAAATCTGTGCGAGGCTACAGATACCGCAAATCCTGTTGCTTTAAGCCAAACGACAGCCATTGCGGCGAACTTAACTGAGACTTCTGTTTCTTGTAATAACGGCTTAGATGGTAAACTTTTGGCTGTTGCATCGGGAGGTACTCCGGGATCCTCTGGATATCAATACCAGTGGAATGATCCGAACCTCCAAGCCACAGATTTAGCTGTTGGCTTATCAGCAGGTTCATACACAGTTACCATTTCTGATCAATATGGNTGCTCTCGAAATTTCACTAAAGTTGTCAATGAACCAGATGCGGTAATAGTCTCAGATATTTCATCATCTAATTTGAATTGTTTTGAATCTGCTGATGGATCCATTGAAATCACTGCTCAGGGAGGTAACGCCCTAGAATACAGTATTGATAATGGGGTTACATATTTACCAAGTTCTACTTTCCCCAACCTTACTGCAGGTTCTTACAGGGTTGTTGTCCAGGATTCACTAAACTGCTTAGTAACATATAACGCTGTAAGGCAAATCATATTGACCCAGCCGGATAGAATTGAAGTACAAGATATTGTTATGGACTCTGCCTCTTGTCATGGTTACAGCGATGCACAAATTCAGATTTTTGCGACAGGAGGAAGTCAGAAAAAGTATTCTATTAATGGTGGGAACTTCTTTAATAATTCAGGTTTGTTTACAGGTCTCAGCGCGGGATATTACAATGCGGTTGTAACAGATTCAAATAATTGTATTGCTACATATGATACTGGTGTCGCCTCATCCGGTCCAATTGAAGATCCTGATGTTCTTTATATGAGTGCGATCACAACAACAGATCTGAGTTGTAATAACTCATCCGATGGACAAATTGAAGTTACTGCCTCTGGAGGCACAAATAGAAAGTATAGTCTGGATGCCGGTGCGAATTACCAGACTTCTCCAATCTTTGCGGGTCTAGACGCAGGGACATATACAGTAACTCTTTCAGATGCTAATAATTGCCCAGCTACTTACGCATTATCGAGAACAGTGACTCTTTTAGAGCCAGATCCAGTAGTTGTGGACAGTGTTATTGAAATTGAACCTTCATGTAATGGTGTGAGTGATGGAAGTATTGAAATAAATGCCTCAGGAGGTAATACCTTATCATATAGTATTGATAATGGTCAGAACACTCAACCGGGTAATTATTTCCCATTATTATCTGCAGGAAATTATCAAATTACGGTCTCAGATTCTAAATCATGTTTGGTAACGTATAATATTCCTACCAGGACATTTATACTTTCAGAACCGGACTCTGCTATTGTTCAAGATATTATTGCTGAGACTATAACATGTAATGATGCATCAGATGGATCCATTGAGATAGTTGCAGGAGGAGGAAATATTCTTGAGTATAGTATTAATAACGGCGCCACATATTTCCCTACTTCTATATTCAATGGCCTTGATGAAGGGACGTACCAGACAAAGGTTAGGGATTCAAAATCTTGTCAAGTTTTCTATGAAGTAAACAGAGTTGTAATTATTAATGAGCCAGATTCATTATTCATTGATTCGATAAGTTCAAATAATATTACATGTAAGAATTTTAATGATGGGAATATAGAGATTTTTGCTAGTGGCGGAAATACTCCTATTCAGTATTCAATAACTTCAAATAAGCCATCCTCATTTATTCAACAAAATTATTTTGATCTCTTAACTCCAGGACTCTATGAAACTGGAATAAATGATGCTCTGAGTTGTCCAACATTTAGTAGGGTTTTGACGAATATTACCATAGCTGAGCCCAATCAATTGAAAGTTGACATGATTGATAAAGATGAAGTTACATGTAATAGTTTTGATGATGGAATTATTGAACTTAGTGTTTCAGGAGGTACTATTCCGTATAATTACAAGCTGACAAGTGATACTGATACATTAAATCAAAATCAACCTGTATTTATTGGACTTTCGGCTAACACTTATACCATATCAGTTATTGATAGTTTTGCATGTCCATTGATTTATTCTTCAGGCTTGTCGCAGGCGGTTAAAATTGATCAACCAGATACAATTATTGTACGTCAAATTAATCCTACAGATATAACATGTAATAATTTTAATGACGGGAAAATAGAGATTATTGCAACGGGTGGAAATGATCCCATCAAATACTCTATTGACTTTGGTGCGAGTTATTTCTTAACGAATGAGTTTAATAATTTAGTTGCCGGTACTTATAACATTAATGTCTCTGACTCGAATAATTGCCCAGTCGTTCAAACACCGGTCTCCGTAGATTCGATGAGTACCAGGATAATTAATCCATTGCCGATACAGGCTTCAAGCTTTGTTACAAATAACTTATGTAAAGCAGATCAATTAGGCATTATCGATCTTGCTATAATTGGAGGAACTGTAGATACAATAACGGATTATAATGTAACATGGACCGATGTAAATAGCAATATTGTAGGATATGGTATTCCTATTGACTCTCTGGGTGCTGGGGTTTATGTCTCTACAATTGAAGATAATAACCTCTGCTTAACATCAATCAGCACAACAGTTACTGAACCGGACTCATTACTCATTAGTTCAATAACTTANAAGGATCTCAAATGCTTCCGATCCATAGATGGTGAAATCAACATAACCGTTAATGGTGGAGTAGGTCCACTTTACTCAATTGATTCCGGATTAACATATTTGTCTTCCGGCGCATTCTCGGGACTAGACACGGGTGTTTATTTTGTAAATGTAACCGATGTAAATTCATGTATTTCATACCCAACAGGAATGACTCAGATACTTATTACGCAGCCTGACTCATTCTATGTAGATTCTGTTGTAATTGAAGATGTTGATTGTTTTGGAAATAATTCAGGTACAATTTTGATCAGTGCGAGTGGAGGAAATTCACTTTCATATTCGATTGATGGAGGTCTTACCATTGCTGATTCTGCATTCTTTGATAGCCTTTATGCTGGCACCTATATGGTTCAGGTTATAGATTCCGCAGGATGCCAAGGAACTAATTCCAGCAATAATATTGTGGATGTTTTAGAGCCGCCATTACTTCAGGCATCAGCAACTACTATTTTGGGAACAAAGTGTGAGATAGACACAACGGGTGGAGCCACCATAACTCCAACGGGAGGAGTCGCTCCGTATCAAATAATCTGGGAAACATTTGACTCTACATTCACTATTACTGGACTTAATGGTTTTGAATATTTATATACAGTTGCTGATTCCAACTTATGTTTATTTGAGGGTCTCGTAAAAATTCCAACTACAGATGCTGATTGTGATTCAATACCAGATATAGTGGAGGGAATTGATGATATTGATAATGATGGATTACCAAATTATCGTGATCGAGATTCTGATGGTGATCTACTTCCAGACTTGATAGAAATTGATGCAAATAGAGATGGATTTCCAGCCTACGGGGAGCTAAACTTGCAGTTATATGATAACTGTGATTCCCTGGATGAGTATAATGATTTTGGATTTTTAGGATTGGTTCCTAATTTCTTAGACCCAGAAGCTTGTGATACAGTTTTATTCTTACCAGGAGTTTTCACACCAAATGGTGATGGTAAGAATGATAAGCTTGTCTTCCCAGGAATAGAGTCGTACGAACAAACTACTTTGACATTATTCAATAGAAATGGAGAAATAGTATTCCAAAAGTCACCATATGATAATAGTTTTGATGGGACATCTTCACGCACGGTATTCTTAAATAATAATCGAGATAATTATCTCCCTACAGGGACATATTTCTATACTTTAGTAATCGAAGACTTGTTAGCAGAGTTCCCGGAACAAGCAAGAATGCAAGGTTATATTTATATTCAACGATGAGGCATTTAATTTTAAATATAATAATATTTGTTTTTATTCTGATTCAGAATGGCCTTTGGGCTCAGGAGAATCCTGCGCAAAGCTCTTATGCATACAACCCTTTGATTTTATCTCCTTCGTTTGCGGGTTTAAATACTGGTACACTTTCGATACTTAATGATTTCCAATATATGGGAATTGAAGGCGCACCTCGAACAACAATTTCAACTTTTGATTATGGTCTTATGGATTTGAATTTGGGACTGGGTTTAGACATAACGAATGATCGAATAGGTCCTATATCAAATTCTATTGTAAGACTCAGTACTGCATATCATTTAAAAGTTGGAAGGGGTGAGACATTTTCTTTTGGAATGCGTCATAACTTTTTTAATATTAATTTGGACCTTCAAGGAGAAAACAGAATCGATATTGATGACGTAACAGTTTTTGATAATACTTTTTCATCATTCACATATAATATAGACATATCAGGGCTATATTATGCACGCAAGACTTACGTAGGGGCTACAGTTTTAAATGCTATTCGTGGTCGATTTTTAGACAGCAATTTTACTGCGAGGAGTTTTAATATATTCCTGGGATCAGAATATCAATATTCAAGAAATGTTCGGTTTGCTTATAGCGGAGCATTAATTGTTGAAGAAGGTTCGCCGAATACCATTAATCTTTATGGGCAGTACTTCATTACTCCTAAATGGAGGGCAGGAATTCATAGCCATGCAAGGCTGATTGGCTTTAATACAATTTTTGAGACCAAAGGATTTAGAATATTTTATAAATATTCGTATCCCAGAATATCAGGATTTCGTAGGCAATCTCATTCAGTCGGTTTATCTTTTGACTTTATAAATGAAAAACAAAAAATTGAAACACCTATATTTTTCCTTAATTAGTGCATTGTTGCTGTTCATGAATTCGGGAATAATTCACGGCCAAGAATTCCCAGAATACCTGCGTTCAAACTATGTTTCTGAGCCATTGATTGATACAAAAAGTGATGACTTTGGACTTGCTCCTATGACTAAAGGTTATTTTGTTTTCTGCTCTAATGGAAGAAAAGGGTTAGGTAAAATTTTACGTGAGCCAAAAATCGATTTATTCTTGTATGATTTAAAAAATAATGCAATTTCTCTTTTTGATAAGTCAGGATTATGTGATTTAGATGATCATAAGAACAATATTGGTTCTGTAAGTTTTACTTCAGATTTAAAGACTCTTTTTATTAGCAGGAATAGATTTCAAAAAAATTACAATGGAATAGTTCCTTTTGAATTAATGCAAGTAGATATTTTAGAAGAAACATCAGAGTGTAGCACTTTGCCTTTCGTTAATCCTGATTACAGTTATCAGCAGCCTTTTTTTGATAGTAAGCAAGGTATTTTATATTTCATCTCCAATATTCCTGGAGGTAAGGGTGGGTTTGATGTGTACGCGGCAAAAAGGTACTCAGATCATACATGGAGTATCCCCGTTAATGTAGAAAGTATAAATACTAGTGAAGATGAATTATTTCCAACTACTGATTTTGAAGGCAACATGTTTTTTTCTAGAAGAACTGAAAATAGCGGGCTAGATATTTATTGTTTGATTAAGGGAACTACATTTCCCGAGAGACTACCGGGGCCTTTCAACACGGAAGGAGATGATTTTAATTTTGTAGTATTGGATTCTAAGAATATCGTAATGTCGCGGGTACCGAAAAAGAATAAGAGTTCAGATATCCTTTTATTTTCTATTTTCTTGTGAAAAAAATTGTAATTCTAATATTTCTCTTTGGATTCCTTTCAAATTGTTCAAATGAATACTTAGGACTCAATACTTTAAACATTTCAGTTGGTCCAGATATAAATTTCCCTCTAGGTACTATAGATATGACCTTAGGAAATGTTGTTGGTAACTTGGGAATGGATACTCAAAATGATTCTACAGGAATTTATATCGAGACCCGATTAGACTCTGTTGCAACTATTTATGCGGATAGTTTATTTCCAGAGATTCCTGTAGCCTCGATATCAGATTCTTTTGCGATGGGAACAGTTCAGTTACCTCAATTTCAATTACAAAATGGAATGTCATTAAGTCAATTTGGAAGTGCTGCTGGAGGAACGGTCGCTGCATTGATAAATAGTTTAAATGGCACGACTCAACCTTTTCCTGCCCTTGGTCCTGCAAGTGGCGGAAGCTATCCAACTTTAGGGAGTTCTCCAGTATGTGAAGCGATTTTAACAAGCGGATCTACCACTCTTCAAATAACAAATAATTGGCCTGTCCCAGTTAGTTTGAATGTTGTTCTTTACGATGTGACTAATGGCGCAGTTGTAACGAGTTTTCAATTTACTAATGTCCCATCTGGATCTTCACAGAGTCAAACAAAGTCGCTGGTCGGGAAAACAATATCTGGAAATTTAGTTTTTGATATCGTATCTGTGAATACACCAGGATCCTCTGGATCTCCGGTATATATAAATACATCAGAAGAGATAATAATGAATATGTCTATGACGGGATTAGAGGCTCAATCTGGAAGTGTATACTTCCCAACCAGTGAGTTGAGCACAACTTCAGATTACATGAATTTCCCGATGCCTTCAGGGGTTCAGTTATCAAAAATACTAGTTGAAAGTGCTAAGTTATTTTATAAAATATCTAGCCCCCTTCAAACCGTTGTTACAACAGAATTAACGATGCCCAATTCAAACGACGGTTTTGGAGAGTATTCGATACAAATTAACTCTGGCCCTTTACTCCCAGATACTGGAACAATATTAATGAGTAATGTAGAACTTGATCTTACTTCAAATCCCAATGCATCATATAATAGCTTGGGCTACATTGTTCATTCATTTTTAGCGGATATAAGTAATTGCATTGAGTTTGATCAATCAGAAAATTTAACTTTTGAGTTTTCGATACAGGATATGAAATTAAAAGGTATTGAGGGTTATTTGGGACAATTCTCATTTCAAGATTCTTCATCGATAGATATAGATTCAATAGGAGACCTAAGTTTTGATTATTTAAGCTTTTATGAACCTCAGATTGATTTTGAGATAACAAACGGGCTAGGTATACCAATGTTTTTTTCGTTAGATCTTGATAGTGAGAATCAATTTGGCAAGTTCTCTGAAAAGGTTACAAACTTCCCTGTTTCGTACCCTTCAGAATACATATATCCTTTAGAGAGAGAGTCGGTTATGGAGATACGTCCTGAGGCCAGTGATCCATTTATTTCTTTGCCAAACAATTCATTGAAGTTTGAATTTGGTGCAGATATCGTATCTACATTTCAGCAAAACGCATTTGAAAATTTTATCTACAAGGGAGAAGATCTTAATGCAAATGTTATTCTTCGACAGAAAAGTAATATTGCGCTAAAAAATCTCCTCATATCTGATACCATAGACCTTGGTTCCCCAATAGATACCTCTGGATTTTACAGAATTGACTCGTTATTTCTCTCCTTGTCTTATGCAAATAATTTAGGTTTAGAGTTTGAAACAACATTGGATTTTTTAAATTCTAATGACAGTATTGTAATGTCGAAAAACATGTCTTTAATGGATGGTATTGGAGACGTGACTGTCTCACTTACAAAAGCAGAAATTGGTCGACTTTCAGAGGTTTCAAAAATTTCAATTGGTCTAAATTTAAGTACAGTTGGTTTACCTGAGTCTATCACACTTTTTCCGGAAAGCTCGGTATTGATGAATTTAAGCTTAGGTGGTAAGTTTAAGCTCAAAGTTGTAGACTTACGCCCATGAGAACTATCCCTTTTATTTTTATAATAATACTATTACTAAATCCCTTTCAAGGGGTTTCCCAAAATGCTTCTGGTCAATATTTATCTCCTTCAATGAGAGCAGGTGAATATTTGGGGTCTGTGGATCTGCCTAATTTTACCATAGAATTAGGAGCATTAGATTTTGGAATTAATTTAAATTTCACTGCTGGCGAAATTTTGAAAGGAGATCAAACGGCAAATTTGAAAAACCTATCTCAAAACCGCGATTACCTTATTATTCATAATAATTTTAGCTCCAATTTGTTCGCTGCTACTTTTGGGAAGAAAAACACACACAGTGTTTTTGGTATCGGGTTGAACTCAGTTGGCGATTTAAGTATAGACAGAGATTTAATTCAAATTGCAACCGTAGGCTTTCCTGTGAATAATGATGGTGTATACTCAAATATCAATGATGGTATAAATATTTCTCAAGAGCTTTGGTCAAATATTTTTTATGGCATTACAAGAAAAATAGGTAAAAACTCTGTTGGGTTAAGAGTCAATTACAATAGTTTAATTCTTGGAGCACAAGTCAATACAGATGAATTTAATTTTAGTAGGATTAGTACTTCGGATACAAATTTTATTGGCATTAAGTACAAAGCTGGGGTCCAAGTAAAAGGAGCAGAGTATCTACCGCAGTTAGCATTAGGTGATATTACTGGTGTTCCAATTATTAGTTCAAATGGAAGATTGAGTATTGATTTTGGGTTTGAAAAGCAACTAAAAGATTATTACCGTTTTGGAGTTAGTCTTAATAACATATGGTTGAATAGAAATTTTGGTCGCCTAACGCGCACGGTATGGTCCGGAGATGGATCTTTTTCGGGGGCGGACTATGTTATAGGAACAGATAGTATGTCTGATGTTGTAAATGATTTAGTCAATTATGATTTAAACGGTTTTTTCCCCGACACGACTCAGGAGTCTAGTGAGTATTTTATATCAGCCCCTTCAAGAATGAAGGTTTATTTTACGACTCGCTTATCGAGCCAGATGAAACTAATTGTCTCGAACAGTGTGAGGTGGTACCCAAATCGACAAGATTATCAGCTAACTGCTTTTATTTTTAATAAGCCAAATAAAATACTCCATTTAGGATATGGTTTAAATTGGTGGTTGAATTATAATATTATTGACTTGAATTTAGCTGCTAAAATCCTTGTTGCTCCGTATTCTAGATTCTCCATTGGGTTTAACAACCCATTAAGTATTCCTAGATTTGGTGGTGGGCTTAGTATTCAAGAAGGATTTTCGGGCACTAATATTTTCTTTGGTTTGAGTTTTGGAAAGTATGTGGAAAAGGACTTTTAGTATAATTATTTTTTTTCTTTTTAGTCTTCAGTCAAATTCCCAAGTAATTATGGAAAGGTTGAATTCAATAAAAGCAAATAAGAATTTTGATTATGAATTAAGAGGAGCTATTGATGGTAAAATGAACTTATTTGTTTTAAGAGTCAACCCAGATAGCGCTGAAAATTTTGTAGTATTTATAAGAACCCAGAAGGTTCTTGATGCATTTTATCGTTATTTAGCATGTTTTAGATATCGCTGCTTTAAAGATGATCAGCCAATTTTTTTTCAAGGTCAAGGTGCGCTTAACTATGATTACTCAACAAAAATTTACATGGATAATAATGGAAACCATTATTTTAGTCGAAGGAATTTAATTGGATTATTAAAATCAATGGATCGAAATAAGAAAAAATTAAAATTACCCAAGTCGTTTCGAAAGCGTAAAAAATATTTTTTTCTCTAACGCCCAATGAATTACAAATACATACTTGATCAATATTATAACCTGCATACAGTTTCATCAGCGAAATTGAAAGAGGCCGATGAATTTAATAGATATGTTCTTTTTATTTTATCAGAGCCCAATGAATACCGAAAAAAGCACATTCCGACTTTGAAAATAATTTTCAAAGAGTTTAGCTCCGATAAGATAACTTTTGATAATTTTTGGAAGGAAATTATGAACATGGAGGCTGCAGAAATTCAAGAGCGTGAAATATTTAAATCAAAAATATCTCTTTTAGATAACCCTATTGATTTGCTTGATTATCTAATGAACTTCAGTTTTCAGGATCTAAAAACTTTTGTCTATCGAAAATTTCTCCCAAGTTCAAAGCTGAAATATGTTGAATTAGTTGAAAATGCGGAGGACTATTTTTCTAAATATGGAATGCCAAGTGTCATTGATGATCTAAATATTAAAAATATCGGAATGCAAAAATTGCTTTCGGCAGGATATTTTCTACTCAAGAATCGAAGTAGATTGAATTTACAAAAGTCAATTACGAGTGACAGGTTATTCTGCCTTTGGCTTTTGATGGTTTTATCAGATAAAGATGATCCTGTTAGGACATACATCATTCGCAGAACAAATGCTGAGAATTATAAGTCATTTAGAAATTTTGTGAAGTCAAAGGGCGGGGTAGCATGGACTTATAAATACATTAATGGGGAATTAAGTTTTGCAAAACTGTCCAAAGGGTAGAATTTTTATTATACTTTTGAAATAAAAAAAAAAGATTATGAAAAATATATTTTTAATTATACTGATGGTTATGTCTGTTTTGGCATTTGGCCAGGAAGTCCCAACAAATACGCCTGACACCTCGGCTGTAGAATCTACTGAAGCTGCTGCTCCAGAATCCACCGAAACTAATATGGAATCTACTGAGGTCATTGTTGAATCTACTGAAGATGCTGCAGAATCCGCGGAGGAATCGGCCACCGAGACTGCAGAAGATGAAGACGCTTTAGAAACACTTCAAAAAGCTTTAGTTGAAGAGGAGCAGACGGTAGCTGAGAATTCTGATTCTGAAGGAGATTCTCCAGATGTGGATATTGAAGATTCAGAAGATCTGGTTTCGGGTCCTTCATTAGTCATAGGGCTCGGTGTGCTTCCGACTCATTCTGATATAGGTAAAGGAAATATATCTACTCCATTGCGTTTTTCTGTTGGTGCTGATGATTTATTTTCAGGATTTGGTTTGATAGCTCTTTATGAAAGTGGGTCTGCTGTAAATGGCCCTTATGTAGACAACGATGGTGGGCTAGTCGATAATTATGCAAGGTTTACATTGGGACCGACATACAGATTTAATAAATTTAGAGTTTCAGCAGCTATAGATTTATTTGGACCAAAGGGTTTTTTCTTGGCCTCTGGTGCTGATGATGGAATAGTTGGCTCAGGGAGGAAATTCATTGGAGTTTCTTATGATGTTTTTAAAGGTTTTTACGTAGGTGTTGACTTTTCGGCTTATGCCGGAATAGGCGTAATGCTTAATTATTCAATCCCCTTAGGAGGAGTCTTGTAATAGGTCTTATCATTTAGAAAAAATATTTTAAAACAGCCCCTATTGGGGCTGTTTGCGTATCTAAATATGTAAGTTTATTGTCGTTTTGGAGAGTTCTTATCAACGTTATCCATGGATTAAGTAAGATTCAAGGATAGCTGAAGTCTATATCGTACCTTTGCAATCCTTTAAAAAAGAATAAAAAATGAATGTTTTTCACAACCTTGACCGCCAAAATAATGGTGTATTAACCATTGAAATCGAACAACAAGATTTTGCAGGAAAAGTCGAAAAAGCTTTATTAGATTACCGTAAAAGGGCCAATATTCCAGGTTTTAGAATAGGAATGGCTCCTATGGGTATGATTAAGAAACAATATGAAGGCCCGGTACGAACTGATGAAGTAAATAAAATTTTGCAAGATGGTTTATTTAAGTATTTGGAGTCTGAAAAATTAGAAATACTTGGTCAACCATTGCCAATAGCAAATACTGTAGATTTTTCAGATCCAAAATTCCAGGTTCAATTTGAAATTGGTGTAGCTCCAAAATTTGATCTTGCCATTAGTGAAAAGGTAAAGCTCCCTTATCATAAAATAAAAATAGATAATGCTACAATTGATGAGGAGATGTTAAATCTTCGCAATCGTTATGGTAAAATGACGGAAGTTAATGAAGTGGGTCAAGAAGATATTTTATTTGGTGACTTTGTTGAAACGGATAAAAGAGGGAATCATTTGGAGAATGGAATAAAAAAAGAGGGAAAGATTGGAATTAAATCTATTTCTGATAAAAGAACTAGAAAGTCAGCTTTATCATTAAAAATTGGCGAGACTATTGCACTAAGCGCATCTAAATCTTTTGTGGATGACTTTGATTTTTTTCAGGTTCTGGGTTTTGATGAAGATGAAAAAGGATCCACACTTGGATTTTTTGAATTAAGATTGAAGACAATATACCATGTTGAACCTGCATTAGTTGGTAAAGACCTTTTTGACAAGGTTTTTGGTGAGGGTTCTATAAATAGCGAAGAAGAGTTTCGAGATAAAATCAAAGAGGATATTCAAGGCCTCTATGATCGTGACTCAGACATTCATTTTTTTAATACTGTCACTGAGCATTTAATGAAAATAAAAATAAATCTCCCAGTAGATTTCATGAAAAAATGGATCAGCAAACAAGGTGAAAATCCGCCATCAATCTCTGAAATTAATGAGCAGTGGGAGCAGACTGAGAAGGCCATGCGGTGGCAATTGATCGAAAGCAAGTTACAACGTGATCATAATATACAAGTGAATAAGGAAGATCTGCTCTCATATGCTGTTAAAATGGTCAAAACGCGAATGTCACAATATGGTCAGATGATGGATGATAAAGAAGCTGAAAAAATGGCTTTAGGTGTTTTAGAGAATCGTGAGCAAGCAGAGCAACTTTCGGATCAACTTTTACAAGATAAAATGTTAGAATTTTTCAAGGGTTCATTTTCTTTGAAGATGGTTGACACTTCATATGCAAATTTTCTTAAATTGTTAAAAAAAGCAAAAAAATAAAATAATATGGACTTAGGAAAAGAATTTAGTAAGTATGCAAAACTTGATAAGGGTATAAATAGCATGCATCTTCAAGATTATGTTGAAAGCTCATTGACTCCATATATTATTGAGGAACGCTCATTGAATGTCGCTCAAATGGATGTGTTTTCAAGATTGATGATGGATCGAATAATATTTTTGGGTACTGGAATTAATGACCAAGTTGCAAACATTGTCCAAGCTCAACTTTTATTTCTAGAGTCGGCAGACAGTAAAAAAGATATTCAAATTTATATGAATAGCCCAGGGGGGTCTGTCCACGCAGGGCTTGGTATTTATGATACCATGCAGGTTGTGACTCCCGATGTAGCCACAATATGTACTGGTATGGCTGCTTCTATGGGTGCTGTTTTACTTTGCGCAGGCGCTGAAGGCAAACGTTCAGCTTTAAAGCACTCGAGAGTTATGATTCATCAGCCAATGGGAGGTGCTCAAGGACAAGCAAGTGATATGGAGATAACCTTGCATGAAATTTTGAAATTAAAGAAAGAGCTTTATGAAATAATAGCCAGTCACTCTGGTCAGGCATTTGATAAAGTTGAAAAAGATTCAGATCGAGATTATTGGATGACTTCATTAGAGGCAAAAAATTATGGCATGATCGATGAAATTTTGGAAGGGAAAAGAAATAAATAATGGGAGAGATTTCTCAATGTTCGTTTTGTGGAAGCCCAAAGTCTGAAGGCGGGCTCTTGATTGCGGGACTCGATGCACATATTTGTGAATCATGTATCGAACAAGCACATGAAATAGTTCTTGAGGAAGGTAGAGAAAATGCTGATTCTAAAGAGGAAATCGCAAAATCGCCTAAGCCGAAAGAAATTTACGATCATTTAAATGAATATGTTATTGGTCAAGATGAAGCGAAAAGGCATTTGAGTGTAGCGGTTTATAACCATTACAAAAGGGTTCAAAGTGGAAAATCAGATGACTTCGAGATCGAAAAATCAAATGTTATTTTAGCTGGAGAAACAGGAACTGGGAAGACACTTCTTGCTCGAACTATTGCAAAAATGTTGAGTGTTCCATTTGCCATAGTTGATGCTACGATTTTAACTCAAGCTGGTTATGTTGGAGAAGATGTTGAGAGTATTTTGACAAGGCTTCTGCAAGCAGCAGATTATAATGTGAAAGCCGCTGAGAAAGGAATTATTTTTATAGATGAAATTGATAAAATAGCTAGAAAAAGTGATAACCCTTCAATTACTAGGGACGTTTCAGGTGAAGGGGTTCAACAGGCTTTATTGAAGCTTTTAGAGGGCACCAAAGTAAATGTACCACCCAAAGGAGGAAGAAAGCATCCAGATCAAAAGTTTGTTGAAGTGGATACTACAAATATTTTATTTATCGCTGGTGGAGCTTTTGATGGAGTTGAGCGTCACATAGCTCGGAGATTAAATACCCAAATTGTAGGGTATGGGGGTTCAATATTGCGAAGTGATTTAGATCCTAAAAATTTTCTTTCTGCTATATCCCCGCAGGATTTAAAGTCTTTTGGCTTGATTCCAGAATTAATTGGTAGAATGCCTGTTCTAACTTTTTTAGAACCACTTTCTCGAGATTCTTTGATCAAGATACTAACTCAACCCAAGAATGCCCTTATCAAGCAGTATAAGGAATTATTTAGCATGGATGATATTGTTTTTGAAATAGAAACTGAGGCACTTGAAAAGATTGCAGATAAGGCTCTTGAGTATAAATTAGGAGCGAGAGGCTTAAGATCTATTTGTGAGGCAATTTTCACTGATGCAATGTTTGATCTTCCTGAAAAGGTTATTGTTAATGCTAACTATGTAGAAAATAAATTATCTAAAGCAAGTAATCTCAAGGCAGCATAGAGCGAACATTATTTTTGTTGATATTGAACAAAGTCGAAGCCTACTATGTGTTTTTCGTCGATTTCATGACTTTCTCGGGATGTCTCAAAAAAGTCATTTTTGTAATTACAGAGCCACGCATCACCTCTGAAAACTCCATGAACTTCAGTTATCTCCAAATTGCTACAATATGAAATTCCTTGTTTATAGATTTCAGCTCCTCCGATAATAAATATATTCTCATCAATATCATTTGCCATTTTTATTGCCTCAGTGATCCCAGAGGAAACTAAAACATCGGGGTAGTTCCATTTTTTATTTCTCGTGATAACAATATTTGTTCTATTTGGCAAAGCTTTTCCGATGGATTCAAATGTTTTCCTTCCCATAATTATGGGGTGNCCTGAAGTTAATTTTTTGAAACGCATNAGATCNTTNGGTAAATGCCAAAGAAGTTTATTCTTTCCACCAATTAATTGATTTTTGTCGTGTGCTGCAATCAACGTGATCATATCTTTTTAAACAGCTACAGTTCCAGGAATATGGGGATGAGGAGAATATCCTTCTAGTGTAAAATCATCAAAATTCAAATCAAACATATTTTTCACTTTAGGATTTATAATAATTTTAGGTAAGGGTTTAAATTCTCTGGATATTTGAAGTTTTACTTGATCTAGGTGGTTNAAATAGATATGAGCATCGCCAAGTGTATGAATAAAATCTCCAACTTCTAAACCCAAGTCATGAGCTATCATGTGAATTAAAAGTGCATAAGATGCAATGTTAAAAGGAACNCCTAAAAAAATATCNGCACTACGCTGATANAGCTGGCAGCTCAATCGTCCATTGGCTATATAGAATTGANAAAACGCATGGCATGGCGGTAAAGCCATTTNTTCTATGAACCCNGGGTTCCATGCACTAACAATATGTCTTCTTGAATCAGGATTCTTACGCAGATNATTCATCACATTTTTCAGTTGATCTACTTTACCNTCAGGGCCTGGCCAAGATCTCCATTGATGTCCATAGACAGGCCCTAGCTCTCCCCATTTTTCAGCAAAGTTGTTATCATTTGATATTCTTTCAGCGAATTCACGAATATTTTCACCATTAAAGTTTGAAGAAGATTTGTATTTAGCGTAAGGCCAATCATCCCAAATCCTTACCCCATTTTTACATAAGTATTGGATATTNGTCTCTCCTTTNATAAACCANATTAATTCATGTAATATACTTTTTAAATGAAGCTTTTTGGTAGTAATTAAAGGGAACCCCTCTCTTAAGTTGAAACGCATTTGNTATCCAAAAACAGATAAAGTNCCNGTACCNGTTCTATCTTTTTTTTCCTCNCCAGAGTCTAGTNCATGTTGAATTAATTGATGGTACTGCTTCATTTTTTTAATATAATATTCCAACTAAAATAGCAGTGAATAAAGAAGCAGCAGTTCCGGCAAGAAGTGCTCTCAGACCCAATTCACTTAATTCCTTTCTTCTGCTTGGAGCCAGGGCTCCAATTCCCCCAATTTGAATNCCAATAGATGCAAAATTGGCAAAACCACATAGGATATATGTAGATAATATTTGTGCTTTTTCAGAATTCAATTGACCGCTATTCATTAAGCCTTCCATGGATACGTANGCATAAAATTCGTTTAATACAGTTTTTTCACCTAGAAGTTGTCCAACTGAAGCGGCATCTGACCACGGTACACCCATTAGCCATGTAAGAGGCGCTAAAGCAATACCAAATATTGATTGAAGATTAAATTCTGTATATCTTCCTGATGTAGACGATTCTATAAATTCATTTAATCCGGTCCAGCTGCCTATTACGCCATTCAAAAGTGCATTTATTAGGGCTATTATTGCTGTAAATACTAAAAGCATTACTCCAACATTTACAGACATTTTAAGGCCGTCAGCAGTTCCATGAGCTATTGCCTCAAGCCAGTTGCCCTGCTTATTAATTTTTACTTCCGCTGAATCAACGAAATTTTCGGTTTCAGGTAAAAGAATTTTTGCTCCTACAATGGCCGCTGGAGCGCTCATGACCGAGGCCGCAAGTAGATGGCGAGCAAAGAAAACTTGCCTTTCGGGGTCGTCTCCTCCTAAATAGTTTATGTAAGCAGCTAATACCGCCCCTGCAATTGTCGACATTCCACCTGTCATAAGGCACATAAGTTCTGATCGAGTCATTCCTTTGATATAAGGTTTAACAAGAAGGGGTGCTTCGGTTTGGCCTACAAAAACATTTGCAGCGGCAGATAAACTTTCCGCTCCTGAAAGCTTTAGAGTTCGTTTCATGAACCAAGCAAATACAAACACAACTTTTTGTAAAATTCCAAAATGAAATAATAAGCTAGTAATTGCACTAAAAAATATTATGGTAGGTAGAACTTGAAAGGCAAAAATGTAACCAAAGCTATCAGTGTTTCCTACTAAGTCTCCAAAAAGAAATAGACTTCCTTCTCGGGCAAATCCCAATAATGAGACAAACCCCCTGCCAATCCAGTCAAAACCATTTGATACCCAGTCTAATTCCAATATCAAGAAAGCTAATATGAATTGAATAATTAACCCTTTAAGGACTAATGACCATGAGATAGCTCTTCTATTTGAACTCGCTAACCATAATATTCCAATTAAAAGAAAAAGACTAGTTATTGGTCTTAAGATTTCCATTTATTTTTCTTTAATTCATCACGAATTCTTGCTGCAAGTTCGTAATCTTCTGATACAATTGCATTATTTAATATTTCTTCTAATTTATTTTTTGAAATAGAACTTAAATCGTCCAAAAAATCACTACTGTTGGTTATTGTAACTTTTTCAACTGTTTGTTTCAAATTCGCTAGAGAAGTTGTCATTCCAGCTTTATTTAAAACATCTTTCGTGGAAAAAATTGGACATTCTGCCCTTAATGCAAGAGCTATAGCATCAGATGGTCGGGAATCTATTTGTTGTTCAGTATTTCCCGAATTGAATACCAGGGACGCATAAAATATTCCGTCTTGAAGATCTTTTATTAAAACTTCTTTTAGTTCGATTTGGTATTTATTTGTAATCTCTTGAAATAAATCATGAGTCATTGGTCTTGGAGGCTTGGACATTTTGTCTAGGGCAATAGCGATACTTTGGGCTTCAAAAGCTCCAATAACAATAGGTATCTTAATTTTTTCTTCTACAGATTCAAGCAACAACGCATAAGCACCTGAGGGTCNTTCACTATATGTTAGACCTTTGACTTCGAGAAGAATTTTATCCTNCATTAATTTTGAAAAGTTCTTAAAGCTTNTGTAAGTCTCGGAACNACATCAAAAGCATCNCCAACAATNCCATAATCTGCAGCCTTAAAAAAAGGAGCTTCNGGATCATTNTTGATAACNACAATAGTTTTTGAGCGACTNACACCAGCTAAATGTTGNATTGCCCCTGAAATACCNATAGCAATATATAATTCTGGATTAATTTGTATTCCTGTTTGTCCAACATGTTCGCTATGAGGTCGCCAGCCAATATCACTTACGGGCTTTGAGCATGCCGTACCGGCATTNAGAACTTTAGCAAGATCGGTAATGATATTCCANTTTTCNGGACCTTTCATGCCTCGGCCTGCAGAGACAACCCTTTCAGCTTCAGGCAAAGGGATTTCCCCTGATTNGTTTTCNGTGCTTATTATCTCTGTTTTTGGAATTGAATTTTCATTTCTAATTTCAATTGAAACATTATTTTTTGGATTTGAGTTAACGCCGAGGGCATTNGGAACAAGTCCNAAAATAGAGCAATTTGAATTACTACAATTTTCTTCNATACCTTTTGAAGAAAAAGAACTTCTAAAAACAGTTAAAGGGTTGTAATTGGAGGGTAAGCTTGTAACATTTGAGACTGCAGCGGATCCAGATAAAGCCGATAAAACTCCTAACAATGATTTTCCATTTGTGGTTCCGTTTATTATAACCAGTTTACTTTGAAGTTCTTTTACTAATTCAGAGAGTAATTGAGCATGAGAAAAAGGTTCAAAGTGTTCCACATTTTCAAACTGAATAACTTGATCAGCTCCATATTCGGCCAAAATATTGTTAGGATTTTCAATTTTACCAAAAACTACAGTAAGGCATGTTGTTCCTAATTTTTCTGCACAATGAGAGCCATATGAAACCGCTTCAAACGTTGCTTTTTTGAATTTTTGATTCCATGTTTCTGCGTAAACTACTACCATAATTTAAATAACTTTTGATTCTTCGTTCAATAATCTTACTAATTCCTCTAAATTGTCTGGAGAAATAATTTTTACTTCAGATTTTTCGGGTGGCTTTGAAAAAGAAATAGACTTTGAAATTGGTTCTATTTCATTTTTGTCATGAATATTTAATGGCTTACTCCTTGCGGTCATAATACCTCGCATATTGGGAATTCGTAATTCATTTTCTTCTACGAGCCCTTTTTTTCCACCAATGACTATAGGAAGGTTTGATTTTGCTGTTTCTTTACCTCCATCTATTTCTCTTATTGTTTTCGCCACAGACCCTTCAATTTCTAGGCCAATACAAGCGTTTACGAATGGTAGATTTAATTTAGCTGCGAGGGCTCCTGGAACAATGCCGCCATTATAGTCTATAGACTCCTGGCCACAAATTATGAGATCAAAGTCATTTTTGACAACAAAGTTGGATAACTCTTCTGCTGTTTGAATTCCATCCAATGGGGAGCCATCTATACGGTGGGCTTCATCTGCTCCAATTGCAAGGGCTTTTCTCAANGTAGGNTCNACACTTGCNTCCCCANATGTAATTACCGACACAGANCCNCCATGNTTTTCTTTNAATTGAAGACTTTTTGTCAAACCAAACTCATCATAAGGNTTTATGACAAATTGAAGNCCGTTTTTGTCTAATGAACTNCCNTCANGATCAAACTGAATTTTTGANGTNGTATCTGGCACATGGCTTATGCAAACTAATATTTTCATAANAAGANTTTAAGCTTNGGGNATAAAATATANTNAGTGATGTAAAAATACATCCGAAGTCCTTATTTTTGCCATCCTTAAAGAATAAAACATATGCGAGAAATTCAATTTCGTCAGGCAGTAGCCGAAGCAATGAGTGAAGAAATGCGNGAGAATGATGATATTATTCTCNTAGGTGAGGAAGTTGCNGAATATAATGGTGCATATAAAGCATCTAAAGGNATGCTTGAAGAGTTCTCATCAAAACGAATTATTGATACTCCGATCTCTGANCTTGGNTTCGCAGGNATTGCNGTAGGTGCAGCTATGAATGGCTTANGACCNATNGTNGAGTTTATGACATTTAATTTTTCCATGGTGGCNATNGATCAAATAATNAGTAATGCTGCNAAAATGAGNCAAATGTCNGGTGGTCAACTTTCAGTNCCNATGGTTTTTCGNGGTCCTACAGCTTCTGCNGGTCAACTTGGGGCGACTCATAGTCAGGCATTTGAAAGTTGGTATGCAAATTGTCCAGGCCTTAAGGTGGTGGTCCCATCTAATGTTTATGACGCAAAGGGGCTTTTAAAATCATCTATTCGTGATGATGACCCTGTTCTTTTNATGGAGTCTGAGCAGATGTATGGAGATAAAGGAATGGTGCCTGAGGAAGATTATACCTTGCCCATAGGCGTTGCGGATATAAAAAGGAGTGGNANTCATGTNACTGTAGTGAGTTTTGGTAAGATTATAAAAATAGCACTAGAGGTTGCAGAAGAATTATCTGCTGAAAATATCGAAGTAGAGGTTATTGATTTAAGAACTGTCAGGCCAATTGACTATGATACTGTTATAGAATCAGTAAAAAAGACAAACCGATTAATTTGTTTGGAGGAAGCATGGCCACTTGGCAGTATTTCAACGGAATTGACATACATGGTTCAAAAAAGAGCTTTTGATTTTTTAGATGCTCCAATCATCAGATTAACCACAGCTGATACACCAGCAGCNTATGCTCCTACATTGATGGAAGCCTTTCTTCCNAATAAAGAGCAANTAACAAATGCAATTAGAGAGGTACTNTACCAGAAACCATAGAACTCTCATTCTTCANAAATCTATTTAATTCTAACAAATAACTAATATCCCAAAAAATGAATAATCAGTCAGTTGAAATTATTATCCCTTTACTAGGAGTTATCGGTCTTATAATCATGATATTTAAGGCGATATGGGTAAGCAAGCAAGATGCTGGTGACTCTAATATGATTGAATTAGCAGGTCACATATCTAAGGGAGCTTTAGCATTCTTAAAAGCCGAATGGAAGGTATTAGGAGTTTTTGTCATTTTCGCAGGAGCTCTTTTGGCATGGTCTGCAGAATTAGAAGTTGTCTCTCAACACACGGATTGGGTAATTGCTATTTCTTTTTTGATTGGAGCAGTTTTTTCAGCCTTCGCAGGTTGGATAGGAATGAATATTGCCACAAAAGCAAATGTCCGAACAACGCAGGCCGCAAGGACATCTTTATCTCAAGCTTTAAAGGTCTCTTTTACCGGAGGTACCGTAATGGGACTTGGCGTAGCAGGTTTAGCTGTACTCGGTTTAGGAACTCTCTACATCGTTTTTACTGGAATGTATGATGATATGCAGCAGGCTTTAGAAGTTTTAGCAGGATTTTCCTTAGGCGCAGAATCAATTGCTTTATTTGCACGTGTTGGTGGAGGAATATATACTAAAGCTGCAGATGTAGGAGCTGATTTAGTAGGAAAAGTGGAAGCAGGAATTCCTGAAGATGACCCTAGGAACCCAGCTACGATAGCTGATAATGTCGGAGATAATGTNGGAGATGTTGCAGGAATGGGAGCTGATTTNTTTGGTTCTTATGTAGCAACTATGCTGGCAACTATGGTTTTNGGTCGAGAAGTCATCTCTAATGATGATTTTGGTGGAAATGCTCCTATACTATTACCAATGCTTATAGCTGGAATTGGAATTATTTACTCAATAGCAGGAACTCTATTTGTTCGTATCAAGGACGAGAATTCTAGTGTTATGAATGCGATGAATCTTGGTAACTGGAGCTCGATGATATTAACTGCTATCACAAGCTATTTTGTCATACAATGGATGTTACCTGAGGTCATGACATTTCAAAGAGGAGACGTGGTTTTAGATATTACNCAAATGAATGTTTTTTGGTCCATTATTTTAGGTTTAGTAGTGGGAACTTTAATGAGTCTCGTTACCGAATATTATACATCAATGGGTCGACGTCCGGTGGATAGTATTATTCAGCAAAGTTCAACGGGTCATGGAACTAATGTNATTGGGGGTCTNGCTATTGGTATGGAATCTACTGTTCTTCCAATTATTATNCTTGCAGGAGGAATTTATGGTTCTTTTGAATTNGCAGGNCTATATGGAGTAGCTATTGCAGCAGCAGGTATGATGGCAACTACCGCGATGCAGTTGGCAATTGATGCATTTGGTCCAATTGCAGACAACGCGGGTGGAATTGCTGAAATGAGTGCTTTACCCAGTGAAGTTAGAGACCGAACGGATAATCTTGATGCTGTCGGTAATACAACCGCCGCAACAGGAAAGGGATTTGCGATTGCATCTGCGGCATTGACCGCCCTTGCTCTTTTTGCTGCCTATGTAGGCCTAGCTGGAATTACAAGCATTGATATTTATAAAGCAGATGTTCTAGCAATGCTCTTTGTTGGTGCTATGATACCATTCTTTTTTAGCTCAATGGCAATCTCAGCTGTGGGTAAAGCTGCTATGGAAATGGTTCGTGAAGTTCGTAGACAATTTAAGGAGATTCCGGGTATCATGGAAGGTACNGGTAAGCCTGAATACGAGAAGTGNGTTGAAATTTCTACTGCAGCTTCTATTCGTCAAATGGTCGCNCCAGGCGCTCTAGCTTTATTATCACCTATTGTTGTTGGCTTTGCNTTTGGTCCAGAAGCGCTAGGAGGACTTCTTGCAGGGATTACAGTTAGCGGTGTTTTGATGGGCATGTTCCAAAATAATGCAGGTGGAGCATGGGATAATGCAAAAAAGTCTTTTGAGAAAGGGGTNGAAATTGACGGNAAAATGGAGTATAAGGGCTCAGATGCCCACAAAGCNTCTGTAACTGGAGATACGGTTGGAGATCCTTTCAAGGACACNTCAGGCCCATCCATGAATATNTTAATAAAATTAACCTCTATTGTGGCTTTGATTATTGCTCCATTCATATCCGTAGTTGAAGGCGAAAATCACCAATCACATTCATCTGAANTGCATGAAATATCANTTACTCATTCGGAAAAAGTAATCAATAACGATTCACAAGACCTGTGAGATATTTTAAAGAATAATTAAAAGTTTATGGATCTGCTAAATCCAGTTCCAACTTTTATTTCTTTGGCGATTTAAAATAATCCGTTAAGTTCTCCATCGATCTTGGAAATTATTTTTCCGAGATCCTCTGCATTTTCTGCAAAATTATTATTATCAACATCGATGATTAGTAATTGACCTTTGTCATATCCTTTAACCCAATCTTGATATCTATTATTCAATCTTTTTAAATAATCAAGTCGAATCGAGTTTTCATACGGCCTTCCTCTTTTTTGAATTTGTTCTACAAGAGTGGGGACAGACGCATCTAGATAAATTAATAAATCAGGAGGATTTATAAACTCTTCCATTAAATCAAATAACCGCATGTATGCATCAAAGTCTCGAGATGACATCAACCCCATGTCATGAAGGTTTGGCGCAAATATGGTACTGTCCTCATAAATAGTCCGATCTTGAATAACAGTTTTATCACCTTTTCGAATATCATGGATTTGACGAAATCGACTGTGGAGAAAAAAGATCTGCAAATTGAAAGACCAACGCATCATGTCTCCGTAAAAATCATCTAAGTAAGGGTTTTGGTCTACCTCTTCATAATGAGCATCCCAGCCATAATGTTTTGAGAGTAATGTTGTCAATGTTGTTTTTCCTGAGCCGATATTTCCGGCAATAGCAATATGCATATTTAGAGTTGAGTTAAGGGAGTTATGTTTAGGACTGCTTAAATTTAAGAATTTCTTCTAGAATTTCTCTATTATTTGATAATCTTGGGACCTTATTTTGCCCCCCAAGTTTACCCTTGGATTTTAGCCATTTATGAAATGTTTTTGCTCCTGAGTTTTGAACTAATGGAAATCTGAGTACCATGTCATTGAAACGCTTAGCTTCATAATCAGAATTTAACTTTTTTAACTCTTCATCGAGTTTTATGGCGAATTCCTGAATTTTTTCTGGCGCTTTCGAAAATTCTATTAGCCATTCATGAGCTCCACTTTTTCCATCCTTCATGAAAATAGGAGCTACGGTGTAGTCAATAATTTCAGAATTTGTTTTGTTACATGCTATCATTAAAGCTTTATCTGTATTTTCAACAATCACTTCTTCNCCAAAAACGTTGATAAAATGACGAGTTCTTCCAGTTATTTCAATTCTATAAGGGGCCAATGAAATAAATTTCACTGTATCTCCAAGAATATATCTCCAAAGTCCTCCATTTGTGCTTATTACTATTGAATATTCAATACCTAATTCAACTTTTTCTAGATTTATGGCCTTTGATTTTCGTCCATNAAATTCAGACATGGGAATAAATTCGTAATAAATACCATGCTCAAGCATNAATAANANACCATCNTGGTCNAGACGGTCTTGAATCGCAAAAAAACCTTCTGANGCATTATANGTTTCTAACAGTTTACAGTTTTTTGGAAGAATTTTTTTAAAGCTATCCGAATACGGCTTATAACTGACACCACCATGGCAAAACAATTCTAAATTCGGCCAAATNTCTTCCAAAGAAGTCACACTATTTTCGTTTAGAACTCTTTTTANTAGTACNAGCATCCATGAAGGGACTCCAAACAGTGAAGTTATATTTTGGCCACTTACTTGTTTTGAAATTTTTTCTACTTTTTCCTCCCAATCTTCTAAAAGAGCGATATCATTTGACGGAGTGGACCTCCATTCTGCCCAAAAAGGNAGGTTTTGAATCATAATTGCCGATAAATCGCCATAGTANGAAANATTTTNCAGCTCATTAATCTTACTNGACCCTCCCAGCCTCAAGGATAATCCCTCAAATAGTTGGCTATTNGGATTTTCATGAGTNTAAATTGCAAGTAAATCTTTCCCAACTGCCAGATGACAATCATTAAGAGATTCTCGACTAACTGGTATGAACTTGCTTTTGGAACTTGTTGTTCCGCTGCTTTTNGCAAACCATTGAATNGGTCCATCCCAAAGNAAATTCTCCTCTCCTTTCATGGTTCTATCAATCCANGGAGTAAGTGATTCATAATTCACTANNGGCACAGCTGATTGATACTCATCGTAAGACATATTTTTATGGACACCATATTTTTTGCCATATGTGGTTTCCTCCATGTGAGTTAACAAATTTTCTAGAACACGACTTTGGGAAATCTCCGGATTTATTTTCATGGATTCAATTGCATTCATTCTGCTTTTGAGACGCCATTTAATTAAGTCCGTTATTGGAGAAAAGGCCATAATTTTGAATTGTTAACTAAGATCAATAAAGTTAGTTAATGAAATACAATGTATGCCGAGGGCCCAGCGAAAAAGCTAATTAATGTTTACAAGTCTCCAATTCAAGTTTATAACGAAGTTGGAGAGCATATTCTTCATTTAAATAACCTTTTAGGGAGAAATATTTCATTGAATTTTAAGGGCACATATATCTGCAAGTCGTGCAATAAATTTTATGATGACCTTTTTAGAATGGGATGTTGTAAAAAATGCTTTTTTGAGAGCCCTCTTGCCGGAGACTCTATCCTTCGCCCAGAAATGAGTAAGGCTCATTTAAATATAGAGGATAGAGACTTAGAGCAAGAAAAGCGCTTTCAATTGCAACCTCATATCGTTTATTTAGCAGATGCAGGAAAGGTTAAGGTTGGCGTTACCCGGAGTGAACAAATGCACACNCGATGGATGGACCAAGGAGCGGGAAGGGCTCGTGTAATTGCAAATACGGAAAATCGCTATCAAGCAGGTCTTATAGAGGTAGAACTAAAAAATAGATATTCGGACAAGACAAATTGGAAAATGATGCTTAAAGATGAATTAGATGGCAGAGATCTTAAGGTTGAGGCTATGAAGTCAAAAGAGTTTTTGTCCCAAAAATTAAAAATGTTTTTCGATCCTAAAGGGGAGGAATGCAATTTTTTTTATGATATGAATTCAAAATTAGAGAATATAAAAAGTATTAATTTAGTCAGTGAGCCCGAGTACGAAGGAGTCCTCTGTGGATTGAGAGGACAGTATTTAATATTCTCTGACGGTCAGGTTTTAAATTGGAGAAGCCATGAAGGAGCGATTATTAGCTGGGAGTATTAATCGGAATCTAATCCAATTATTGTATTTCTGAAATTTTAAATTTTGACCTAAAAATATATGTGCCAAGATATATGATTGGCGTGTCTAAAAGAGCACAGAGAATTTTAAAAAACCAGCCATCTAAAATCATTTTTCCAATGGTGCTNAACTCTGTAGTATCAAAAAAAATGATACCAACTACCATTGTTGTATCTATGAGCTGTGATATTATAGTTGAAAAATTATTTCGCAACCATAGGTGTTTGCCTCTAGTAAGGTTCTTCCAGAAATGGAAAATCCGCACATCAATGAGTTGGGCAAATAAATAAGCAGTCATCGATGCAAAAATCACTTTGCCAGAATTGCCAAATAGCAAATCGTAAGAGCTATTGGATATTGGTGAGTTGTCAGTAGCTGTAAATTGACTACCAAGCCAGATTACAAATAGAACAAAAAACAAGGAAATTAANCCGCTGATAATGACNTAGTTTGTTCTCCTTTGACCATAGAACTCAGAGAGAAAATCTGTAATTAAAAAAGTTATTGGATAGGGTAAAACTCCGGCGGAAAGGACAAACGTATAAAATCCAAGATCTAATGTGATAAATTTATTTGCGATCAAATTACATACCGTAAGAGATGCAATAAATAGACCTGCTAGGATAATATATAGTAGAAGAGCATGACGGCTATTTTTTGTGCTTAACCTGCTATCCATATAAATTTCTTTAGAATTCGTAATCTAACAGTCTCATTTGAGTTCCTTCAAGATCCTCTAGGACTTTAATTTTCTCTTCTATATTTTTCAGAATTTTACTTTTAGAGCTAAAGAAAATATTATTCGTTTTTACTTTTATTTTTTCCAATGCTTCCTGAATAGGGTCTTTTTGTTTCGGATAAAAAACCAATCGTGCAGGCTTATCCAAATTTGATTGAATTTCTCCAATGACATCTAATAGCCCCCCATATTCGTCAACTAAGCCAATTTCGAGAGCATCACTTCCTGAGTAAACATGTCCTTTTGCAAGGCTATCAACTTTTTTAATATCTATTTCTCTACCCTCGCTAACTACCTCTTTAAATCTGTCATAGGTTTTGTTAACATTATTTTGAAGAACAGATAATGCACTCTCGCTCAGGTCGTTGTCAATAGTAATCAAATTGCTTAGCGGATGAGTTCCAACAGGCTGAGTTTTAATTCCAAGTTTATCATGCATTAAGTCTTCAGCACTAAATAAAAGACCAAAAACCCCAATGGAGCCTGTGATGGTCATTGGAGATGCATATATCTTTTCACATGGCGCAGCGATGTAATACCCTCCCGATGCGGCAACATTACCCATACTCACATAAACGGGCTTTTCTTCTGCGAGTAGGGAAATATCGTTCCAAATCATATCACTAGCCAATGCTGAACCACCAGGTGAGTTAATTCGAAAAATTACTGCTTCTATTCTTTTATCTTTTCGAATAGACTTTATGGCCTTTCCCATACCGCCGTCAGTTACTGAGCCTTTTCCAGAACCATTTCCATCTACTATGTTCCCTTCTGCAATAAGCACTGCTATTTTACTCATTCCTGATGCTTTTTCTAACGATTTATTGTATTTGGAGAGCCCAACGATTTGATCATCTTTTACTTTGTGGGAAAGCACATGTTTCAAAAAGCCTTTCATACTATCAGGGTAGATCGCATGATCCATAAGTCCATAGTTAATGGCATCACTTGCTTGAACTAAAGGNTGATTATTTAAGATGTTTTGCCAATCCTTAGACTCGGAGAGCTCAGGAATGGATTCGAATANATCTTTTTCTATTGATGACCAGAGGGAATTCAGCCTCGCTGTGGTTTGTTCTTTATTGGCTTTTGACATTTTACTTGCTATGAAAGGCTCGCCGGCGCTTTTATAAATATTGTCATTTCCTCTTATTAGATGTGCCTTAACTCCTAGTTTGTCGAAAGCATCTTTCCAATAAATAGGGGCACTACTAAGCCCGCTTATTTCCATCACTCCTTGAGGAACAATAATTTTTTCATCACTTATGGATGCCAGATAGAAAGCTTTTTGAGAATATATTTTCCCTGATGAAATAATAGTTTTACCCTCGTTCTGAAATTTTTCAAGAGCATTTCTTAGTTCCTGAAGGCTTGCATACCCTGCTTCAAATAGCCCCATTTTTAACCAAATTGCTTCAATTTTTGGGTCTTTAGAAGCCNCTTCAATAGAGAGAAGCATTTCAGTTAAGGACAAAGTGGTTGGTTGATCTANAAGCTCTGCGAGCAGTTGATTTGCTTTATCTGGCCGATCCTCAATGACCCCATCTAAATTGATTTTTAAAGTTGATTTTTCCAGTATTCCTGTTTCTTTTGATGAAGAACTAGAAGCTATGGCCACCCCTGCGATAATGGTGATAAAAAAAATAAAGAATAATCCGGCGATGACTCCTAAAAAACTTGAAAAGAATACCTTCATGGTCTAGAAATTATTTTTGAAAATTTAAAAAAATATTGAGAGGTGAAGATACGATCATGTTCTGAAAAAAACCGAGTCTTGATTTTNTTGGGAAGCAATTTNATGGACCCCTATTCTAGTATAAGTGATGCTATTGACATTTTAAAAAATGAAGTTCAACTAATAAAAAAAGGCAGTGTCTTTTGTTCAAATTCTTGGGGGTATGTTGGGAATGATTATTTGAATCAAATGATTGAAGTCGAGTGGAAAGATTCACTCTCTGATCTCATGATTTTTTTGCTTGCAGTTGAAAAAAGAATGGGAAGGAACAGGAATTTAAAATCAAAGGATTATGAAGATAGAATTATTGACTTGGATATAATCCTTTGGTCAGAGGGGAAGTTTTCCTCAAAAAATCTAAAAGTACCTCACCCTAGAATGGCGGATAGACGATTTGTGTTGGTCCCCTTAAATGAATTTTGGTCGGATTGGATCCATCCTGGAAAGAAAAAGGATGGTAAGGAGTTATTGACTACTTGTAGCGATGAAAATTTGGTACATTTGTATCAATTAAACGAAAAAAATAAAAAATGAAATACGCAATTTTAGCCATAGTATCATTAGCTTTTATTTCCTGTGCTCAAATTAAGGAGCTTGAAGCCACAGTTGATACTTTGAAAGGTGATTTGGCAAAAGTCCAAGTTGATAATGATGGTGATGGTGTCTCGGATGCTTTTGACCTTGAGTCAAATACTCCCAAAGGTGCTCTTGTTGATGGATCTGGTCGGGCATTAGACCTTGATGGAGACGGAGTTCGTCATGAACTAGATGTTGATCCTTTTACCCAAAGAGGCGCCCGTGTAGATGCGTCAGGTAGGGAATTGGATAGCGATGGAGACGGTGTCCTTGATTCGAAAGATCTAGAAAGAAACACTCCTGCAGGTGCCCTAGTAAACTTCCAAGGAAAAAAAATAGAAGGTACTCTGAGCAATAAAGTAGCTGCTGCTTTTATTCCAGAAATGCATTTCTCTACAAACTCTGCTTCTTTGTCTTCTGAAGACGAAGCTAAATTAGCTGTAGTTGCGAAGATGATGCGTGCAAATCCTAGTCTACGTCTTTGTGTTATTGGACATACGGATAAAACTGGCTCAGAAAGAGTGAATTTAAGAGTGGGTGAGCGAAGAGCGAAATCTGTTGTAAGATCTTTAACTACAACCTTTAAAATTTCTGAGGCGAGATTTGAAATCAAATCAAAAGGAGAATCAGAATTATTAAGCACAAAAAATAATCATAACCGAAGAGTTGAATTTCAATTTATCAAATGATTGAGCTTAGATAAAGTTTTAAAAAGGGGTGCATCGCATCCCTTTTTTATTTAAAACGATATTTTTTGCTGGCCTCCCAAAGAACGGCTCCCCCACATACACTCACATTTAAGCTGTGCTTTATTCCAAATTGGGGAACCTCAATGGCACCATCACAAGAGCTTAATGTTTTTTCATCTACTCCGCTGACCTCATTTCCAAAAACCAGAGCAATTCCCATTTCAGGATTGGGGATTTTTTCAAGACTTTCAGCTTCGTGCACTTGCTCAATAGCAAGAACTAAGTACCCTTTTTCCTTTGCGTCTAAAATAGCTTCTTCTCCATTATCAAATCCAATCCATTCAACAGATTCTGTTGCCCCCAAGGCAACCTTGTCTAGTTGCGTATGTGGTGGCCTTGCACAATATCCACATAAAGAGATTCCTTTGAGCCCAAAAGCATCTGCAGTTCTAAAGAAACTCCCTACATTATGCGCACTCCTTATATTCTCTAATATTATCCATACCGGGACTTTATTTGATTTAAGATATGATTTTAAATCATGACGGTTTAACTCATCAGTCTTTTTCTTTTTCATATTAACCCGAGTCTTTTAAACACTTTCAGCGAGGTGATGTAATGACTTCTTATATTCGCAAAGGTAAGGCCGTTATTTTTTTTAAATATGTCAAAATCCTCCAAAGAAACTCCCTTAATGCGTCAGTTTAATTCTGTGAAAGCTGAGCATCCTGAGGCTATTCTATTATTTCGTGTTGGAGATTTTTATGAAACTTTTGGAGAGGACGCGATAAAGGCATCAAAGTCTCTAGAGATAACACTTACAAAGAGAAGTAATGGCGCTGCCGCTGCAACAGAATTAGCTGGCTTCCCTTATCATGCAATAGAAACGTATTTGCCTCGATTAGTAAATGCAGGATATAAAGTGGCTATATGTGAGCAACTAGAGGATCCTAAGTCGGTAAAAGGAATTGTCAAAAGAGGTGTCACAGAATTGGTGACACCCGGAATCAGTCATTCTGATAATTTGTTAAAGAGCCACTCGAATAATTTTTTAGCCGCTGTTCATCTGGATAGAGATAACGGAGGTATTGCTCTTTTAGATGTCTCCACAGGGGAATTCCTCGTCGCTGAAGGTTCATATCTTGACATTGATAAATGGATACAAAGTTTTGATCCAAAAGAAATTGTTTACGATCGAAGAAACAGATCTGATATTATTACTAAGCTATTAAGAGATCGGACCCCCTCAGGGATCGAAGATTGGGTTTTTCAATACGATTATGCAGAGGAAAAAATACATGGTCATTTTAAATCAAAAAGTTTAAAGGGGTTTGGATTGTCTGATGCTCCCCTTGCAGTTATTTCTGCTGGTGCATTATTTCATTATCTAGAGCAATCCAAATATGATAATAAATCCCATATTCAAGGAATCCAACGTTTAAGGGTATCTACCCATTTATGGATGGATCGATTTACGTTGAATAATTTGGAGCTTTTTAATACCTCTTTTGCAGGGGGAACATCAATGCTGGATGTCATAGATGTGTGCTTGACCCCTATGGGAGGGAGAATGTTAAAAAGGTGGCTTGCATTGCCCTTAACAGATTTGAAAAGCATAAAGCAACGTCAAAATGCTGTTGCATCAGTCTTATCATCAGACGGCTCGAAGGCCATTGAGGATAATCTCAGCTTAATATCAGATTTAGAGCGCCTCGGGACTCGACTTTCTACGGGGAGGATAGGCCCAAGAGAGTTAAAACGAATAGCGGAGAGTCTTTTTTATGTGCGAGAAATAGGGGAAACATTAAATGGTGTAGATGCATGGATGCCTTATTTAGAAAAATTAGATCCTTTAGACAGGCTAACAGAACTAATTAATGAAACTTTAGCCGATGATTTGCCCTTACTTGCATCTAAAGGAGGTATTATTCGCTCTGGGTTCCATGAAAAGCTAGATAGTTTCAGGAGTTTAAAAGATGATTCTAAATTCCTTTTGAAAAAGATTTTAGAGAAAGAGATTGAATCAACAGGAATTCAGGGACTAAAAATTAATTTCAATTCTGTTTTTGGTTATTATTTAGAAGTTCGAAATTCACAAAAAGAAAATGTCCCTGATAATTGGATAAGGAAGCAAACTTTAGTTAATGCCGAAAGGTATATTACTGAGGAGTTAAAAACCTTAGAGGTGGATATTTTGAATGCCGAATCTAAATTATCGGATCTAGAGTCAGAATTATATGCGGACCTTATAAAAAAGGCACAGTCATTTGTTTCCCCTTTATTGATGAGTGCAAAATGTATTGCCTCGGTAGATGTTTTATTTGCTTTTGCTCGATTGGCGAAGAAAAACTCATGGTCGATGCCAAAATGGAATGATGATCAAAAATATAAGGTTGTTGATGGGCGTCATCCCGTTATAGAGTATAGTTTTCCTGAGGGTGAATACTATGTTCCAAATGATATTAATTTGGATTCAGAGAAAGAGCAGATATTATTAATTACAGGGCCCAATATGAGCGGAAAGTCTGCTTTGCTTCGTCAGACAGCACTGATTTCAATCCTTGCTCAAATGGGTAGCTTCGTTCCTGCAAAATCATCGAGTTTATCGATATTGGATAGACTCTTTGTACGAGTAGGGGCAAGTGACAATCTTTCTGAAGGGGAATCTACTTTTATGGTCGAGATGTCTGAAACGGCAAGTATTTTAAATGGTTTAACGGCAAAAAGTTTGGTTCTTCTCGATGAAATTGGTAGAGGTACTGCCACCTATGATGGGTTAAGCATAGCTCAGTCAATTACCGAATATTTGCATTCTCACCCGCATCGACCTTTGACTCTTTTTGCGACGCATTATCATGAATTAGTTTCCTTAGAAAAATCATGTGAGAGAATTATAAATAAACATATTACTGTTCGAGAAGAGAAAGGGAATATTGTCTTTTTGAGAAAATTAGAATCCGGGGGGTCAAATCATAGTTTTGGTATTCACGTTGCAAGAATGGCAGGCATGCCACAAACTGTAGTTTTAAGGGCAAATGAATTGCTCGCTGAGTTAGAAGAGTTGCATGGTGAGAAAGTTGAAATTATCCAAAAGGACACTTCAAGCTATCAAATGTCTCTTGTACAATTTGAAAGCCCTGAGTTAGAAGCTTTAACAAAAGAATTAAAAGAGTTGGATGTAAATACATTGACTCCCATTGACGCCTTACTTTTAATACAACGATGGAAATCTCTTTTGAATAAAGCCTAATAATTTCATTTTTAATGATTGTTAAGGAGTTATTTCTTTCTATTTTTGTCGCCCACTGCGAAAGTAGCTCAGTTGGTAGAGCACGACCTTGCCAAGGTCGGGGTCGCGGGTTCGAATCCCGTCTTTCGCTCGAAAATAAAAAGGCCAGCATGATGCTGGCCTTTTCTATTAATTGTTTTCTTTTATCTTAATGCTTCACAATTAGCTTGAGGCTCTTGTCACTCAGTAGAGTCTTGACTTGAATCAAGTAAATGCCATCATGCAGAATTTCAGTATTTATACTGTGCACAATGTCTTGAGTTTCATGTTCGTATATTTTTTGACCAATGGCATTAATAATTCGTATCGTTTTGTTCCCCGCCTCTGGCATTTGAAGAGTCGCTATCGTTGAAGCTGGGTTTGGATAAATCTGAACTTCGTCCATCTCTTGGTCAGTTAGATTAAAAGGAAAAGCTTCATCTCCAGGAGAACCAATATCTCCCCCTGCCGACGAATAAGCGCCTCGAACTCCACCTGATGCATTTCCTAAATAAACACAGTTCGTATCAAACTCTACAGAATATCCTGCTGCCGTTGAAGTGTATTCTGCTCTACAGATTTCTACAGGAGTAGAAGAGGTATCAAATAATACTACTGCATCTGATGATGAACTTAAACCTGGGAATGAGCTGTTCACCAATTCATCTGAACAAATCACTTGAATAGGACTGCTTAATCCCCAGTTCCCCCTAAAAAGACCTTCATAAGTTGTTAAGCCACCCCAAACGACCATAGATTCTCCAGGTTGAATTACGGTATTACTCATAAATACGGATGCTCCAGGGTTGAAAGAGTTGTCATCCCATGAGAACCCTGATAGATCTACGGAGGTACTTCCGTAATTCTTAATCTCAAACCAGTCCTCACTAAGATTTGTGTTTGGGTCATTTGATCCAGACATGATTTCTGTTATCGCTAGATCATAGGTTGTTGGTGTTGGGAATAAGACATCTTCTTTTTGACGAGGCAGCATTTGATAGCCACTTGTAAAAGGACTACTCATGTCAAATTGACCACCAATACCTATAATATCAAAAACACCACCAGGGCAAGGCTCATTGTATAGTGTGACATCTGCATCAATTCTTAAGGCGATTGTATTCATACCGTCAGATACGTCAACGTTAAATCCAGAACCAGCATTTGTCCATTGGGTTGGGTCAACAACAACAACATTGTTCATTCGGATAAGATTACTTTCAGTGGTCTCATCTAAAGCAATTATTGTCGTTGGAGCTGGAATGCTTGCACCTGTTGAAATAACAGCGATGGAGTCTGCGCCTACTTGGGCAAGCCCATTAAATTGACCAATAGTACCTATTACTCGAACAACATCTCCTTCGGTAACGGTATAGCCGTGTGATGAGCTCGACGGCGAGAATACACCAAAACCGACAGACCCATCATGGATTGTAAAGGCAACATTACCCGATGAGGCCGATTGCATATTTACACCAATAACAGTTCCTTCTACTTTGCAGTAGACTCCCAGTGAATCAGAAACCCCATCCGAGTTTTGTCCTTTCACTTGAGGAATCGAGTAGGTTGGAATATTGATATCATTATCTAAAATTGTAAATCGCATGCTATCTATGCTTCCGATGGAAACACCTGTTGCGTTGGTAATAATAAAATCAATAAACTCCGGTCCTTCAATATTAGAATCATCTATAATTGTAGCAATTATACTGACGGTATCAGTATTCGCTGGAATGCTTAGGGTAGTTCCTGTTTGAGAAATAGATGGGTTAAAAGATGCATCTGTTCCGACAACAAAACCAGTGCCTGGTGAGTTTGATAATGTGATTGTTGAGGAACTCGATAATGTAGGTTGAATAATTAAATCTATGGATGTGGTAACATTTCCTTCCAGTACTTGTAGAGATGAGCTAGCAAAACGAATACTTGGTGACGCTGCTGTGGCAGGAATTATATCGTTAGTGTCTCTTGGGAATACCTGGTAACCACTGGTATATGGATTGCTAAAATCAAATTGAGATCCTACTCCCACAACATCAAATAAGCCTGTTGGTGGATTCGTTCCATATAGATTACAATCCGCATCTACTCTCATCGTAAAAGTACTATTTCCATCGGTTATATCAACATTGAAACCAGAACCAGAATTTGACCATTGACTTGGGGTTGCTAATGTCATGTTATTTAGACGAATCAATTCCGATTCCTCGGACTCCCCAATGGTTGTTACAATAGTTTCTGATACAGTATTCGCTGATTGAGCTAATAGAATAACACTGTCNGGAANTANTTCAATCAAGTCCATTNTANTGNGCTATTTGCCCCACAATTCTCAAGGAATCTCCTTTTTGNGGAGCTGTGTAAGATCCTACATCAGAAGACTTATAAATATTTATTCCTCCTGTTCCNTCATGGACATAAAAGCTATATCCAGCATTTCCATCAAAGTCAATACTAAATATTGTACCGTGAATAGTTGCNGATTTATTTAAGCTATCAGCTACTCCATTTGCATCTACAGACTTCCATGGAGCAATATTCGTGGCTCCAGGGCCAGTGNNGCCACCGCCACCTCCGCCACCGCCNGATGTGCAGCTGCTACTGTGAGATCCAATATACGTCCATGTGTTTTGGGCNTAAACATCCCATTCTGTAGAACCAACAGTNCAATCTGTAGATCCTTCTGTAACGGTTGNTTTNCTGACNAAAGTATGGTTTTGAGTTGATCCTGTACCTACAGTCCAGCTGGANCCTGGGTCGATACCCGGAGTTCCTAATACATCAATGGTATCAGTTCCATCAAATAGAATCAAAGCATCATCTCCGTTGAAGTGAACTATTGATGGATAAGATAATATTGTGTCAGCTGNAGATTGTATGCTTGGATCTGCTTGATTTGTGCANACTATGTAAACATCACCGGATGCTATAGATGCATTGCTTGTAAATGTGTTTGTNTATGAGCCCCCATTACCACTNAGATATACTGTATAGCCATTAAGAGATATGGCATTGGAGGTTGGATTATATATTTCNATNTACTTATGATTTGAAGAGCCTTCACCATATTCACTGAAGAATAAATCTGAACATGCTCCGGGTAGAGGTCCTCCACCACCACCGCTAAGACAACTGCTGCTATGAGATCCAATATAGGTCCAAGTATTTTGCGGATAAACATCCCATTCTAAAGCCCCAGTAGTCCAATCTGTGGTCCCACCAGTTATACTCGCCATTCTAACCAAAGTATGGTTGGCTGTTGATCCTGAACCGACTGGCCAGCTACTTCCGGGGTCAACTCCAGGAACTCCTATGACATCAATAGTATCAGTTCCATCAAAGAGGATCAGAGCATCATCTCCATTAAAGTGGACGATTGAAGGGTAAGATAATATTGTATCGGCAGCAGCCTGAATTATACTATCTGCTTGATTTGTAGAAACTACGTAAACATCACCAGAGGCAATAGAGGCATTACTTGTAAAAGTATTCGTGTATGAACCCCCATTACCACTAAGGTAAACGGTATATCCTGCAAGTGAAATTGCACTTGAAGTTGGATTATATATTTCAATGTACTTATGATTTGAAGAGCCTTCACCATATTCACTGAAGAATAAATCTGAGCATGGACCTGAATTTACTGTAATGGTTCCAATCATGAAAGATGCATGTGGGTCACATTGATATGTATATGTTCCAGGATTTGAAAAAACATAGGAGTATGTCCATGTTCCACCNGCCGCGGCNCCAGAGCCAAAACTNGCAGGGTTGCCTGGAAAAGTCGATTGACTTCCATTGACATTNTGGGTTCCGCTCATCTGNGTCCAGGTNACAGTATCTCCTTGGTCAATTGTTAATGTTGAAGGAGTAAACGACATGGTCACGGAAACGTTGTGATTCGNNGCAAATGCNGATNCAGANAGAATTGTAAGAAATAGNGAGTAAANTTTTTTCATGGTTTNTGGTATTTTCAGTNNNGTAAAANTAAGAGATATTAGATTATTTATATGTTAAANGATTATTAATTTTATTCAAAGTCAAGTGTACATTTAAATCGAGATATTCGACCATTTCCTGCATCAACGACATAGACTATTTTGTTCCAATAGGCTACGGCCACGGGTTCGTTAAACTGCATGGGGCCATCTCCCATTCCTCCAAAAGAAACTTGGACGTATTTTTTTTCTCCACTTGCCGGAGGTGGGGGTATCCCCTCAAGCCCCGTGGATGTAAATTGAAATAAAGAATCTTTTTCGCTATCAACAACAAATAAATACCTTGAGGCATCACCAGCCATAGCTATGGATGCTGGATATTTGAATCTATTTGGCTCATTAATTGAGCGCAATGCTAAGCTGGTATCTTTTGGATAAATAGAAGGCACATAATCCGCACCAAAGTCAGTTTCGACAAACTTGATGTTCTGAACTTGAATGGCTTGATTTTCATCCACGCTACTGAACCAAAAATCATCACCATTAGTTGCGGTATACTGAGGAGGCTGGGCAAAAGAGACAAGCCCTTTAGGCTGTTTGAAATAGTTAGTATAAAGGCCTGAAGATGTGCTAACGGATACAGGAGATAGATATTTATCCTCATTATCGAATAAAATAATAGCATCATCAGGTCCTTGATTCGCATTATTCAGAGCAGGGCCATTTCTACTGACGTAGTAACGATTATTTTTTGTTGTGTTTGCATTTGCCAGGATTCCAATCTGCGTAAATTCTACTTGCGCATCCGAAGTTGAGAAAGTATTCTTGAAGTAAAATGGGTGTACGATTTTGTTAATGATTTGAGCATCAGGCAAGTTGTAAGTTCCATTGTTTTGAAGTTGATTTATGCGATAGATACAACTCAGATTATAGGATACGCCGTTAATAGTTGTGTCATGAGATCCGATCGCTAAGAGTTCAAACCTCCGATCTTGACGGACATGGCGAACACCAGGGATTTTTAATCGCCCTTGTTCGACACCCGCCTCGTTAAGACAAATCACTTCTTCCGTTGAGGCGTCTACTATGTATATAAGCTCATCAAAACCGATGCAAATATCATTGGGGTAGACAAAACCAGAAAAGGCCGGTTGGATGGGAACATAAGCTATGTCTCGAATCCCATAATTGGGAACTTCAATGAAATTTAAATTTGTACGAGTTCCTAAATATCCCTCGCATGAACCAAGAATCATCGAGCTCAAAGCAATTGCTATAAAATTGAATGTTTTCATGTTTTTGCTTTTTTAGAATAAAAAACTAATCCAATGGTGTTTTTCCATCCCATTACGTCTGTTTTTTGAACAGCAAAATCACATTGCATTTTATATTGTCCCATATTTATGACCCATCCTAAGCCTCCAACGGGCCATGATTGACCTCTTTCGTTTAAGCGGTATCCCATTCTAACTGCAAAATCTTTTGTTGCTAAAAATTCAGCACCGATTCGGTAATTTTCAGCATTATCATTTGGATGTACCAATTGCGCTGCTAACCTTAAAGATGAATTATTCTTTTCATAGGCAATGAAGCTTAAGGCCATTGCAAATTCAGTGGGTAGAGTATTTGATTCTAAACTTTGAATCGGAAATCGATTAAAAGTTGATGCCTGGTAACTGCCTCTAAGATTTGAGGACCCTCCAAAATTTCTTAGGAGAACAGCAAAACGAAGATCTTTCAGATCTGTTGTGTATAGAAATCCAACATCTGCGGCTGCTGAAAATGCATTATATGCTCCATTTTGACCTCCTGTTGTATATGATTCAGAAATAGATTTTAATGTAATTCCGAGCTGAAATTGCTCAGTTAACTGCTTTGAGTATGACAGTCCCGCACTAGTTTGAGATGAGTAAAGCTTATATCCTGTTCCTTCCGGTTGAAACTCTGTTCTTTCCGTATAAGCAGGTGTTTGAATTCTATTTAAGGAAAGCCCCCAAGCTGATGATGCTTTTTTATTTGGAATGGATGTCAAAATACCGATTTGACTCAGGTTCCCTCCAAGCTGAATATGGCTTAAAGCAAATGAAGAGGAACTTAGAGATGATAACCCGGCAGGGTTTTGCATTCCAGAATACCTATCTCCGGGCAGTGCTGCGGAGGCACCCCCCATTCCTGCTGAGCGCACGCTCATGTCATTTTTTAAAAAAGTGAAAGCTGATTGTCCCGCTCTTTCCCCACCATAAGAAGGAAGAATTTGGGCATTAGCCATTGTGCAAAACATGTAGGATAATATGAAAATAAAAACTCTCATATCTTAAATGTTATTCCATATAAAATTTGTCTTGGAGCCTGGTATCTCGCCGGGTTCCTTGGGTCAACACCTCTCTCTTGAGGGCCATTGAATTCTGGTCTCGGATCTCTCCATTCATTGGGAACATCATCTCCATATTCATAGGCTTTACCTGTGATTGGATTTATTATTTGTGAATTCCGACGATTAAGTATATTTCGAATTTCAATAGAAAATGTTATTCCTCTTCCACGTTTTCCATTTAATGCTGTATAACTCCATTTTGTGTCCCAGTTAAACCAGGGGATTGCCAGTTCAGATAAATATTGATCGATTAGAGGCTGGTATTGCGCGCGACCGAGGTCATTTGTGCCTACAAATTCATAAGGGGTATACCTATAGCCCGACGACCCATTAAATTGAATATATCCATTGAGACCGGAAAGAGAAATATTTTTGATTTTTAAACTCGAATCAGGGCTGAAGAAAACACCCCAATTTGTGCTCCATGGACGGTCCCAAGCCAGAAAGTTTTCTCGTGTCAACGATACTTCTCCATTTTGTTCAATTTGTAATGAGGACTCTCTGGCAGAGTTAGATTTACCTCTTGCAACTTGTAAACTGAGATTTCCAAAAAGTCTCAAATATTTACCCAACCTGTAGTCTATACCTAATTCTATACCTTGAATTTTGGCATAATCTTGATTGATGTACATGGTTTTGGTGACAGGCCTACCAGTTTGATCATTTACTATTACGCGGCGCGAAACGATGTAGTCAAATCTATTGTTGTTGAATGCACTTACTGTGAGAGCAAGGTCTCTGGTGATTGCGGCTTTATATCCAACTTCATAGGACACATTCACCTCTGGATCTAAGTCCGGGTTCCCGAGGAAACTTAAAAAACTACGATCCTGATATACAGGATCTAGACCTGCATATAAGAATCTTGGGTGAGGTAGCCTCATATTATGCCCGTAATTAAAATAGAGAACGTTATTTGGGGTTACCGGGAATGAAACATTTATTCTTGGTAATAGTCTAGCCTTCCATCTTAATCCCCCAATATTAAATGTTTTATTATTATAATTATCTCGAATTTCATCCACGACTGGCGCATTCGGGTTTAATACGGCATTATCAGCAAATTTNCCGGGAGCCCAATAATTAGCTCTCAATCCAATACTCGCTTGGATACCCTTGTAATTGATTTTATCTTCAAAAAACAACCCTCCTTTTTGAGGTTGAACCTTCCAAATGTCATTGGAGGAGCCGATGCTTATTGAAGCTGTAGTAACACTGTCGTTTACCCTGATAGGGGCTCCAACCCAAGGTTTTATCACATCGACCCACTGATACGCGTTGAATTGATGCTCCCAACCAAAAACTATTTGCTGTACTCCATCGTCGGGATAAAAGTTCATTTTTCCTTTAATGGTATATTCCTCTGCATAATGATCATGCCAAGTTGAGGTTATCCCACCATTATTGACAAGTCCGTTTCCAGGTTGTATGTAGTAGACCCCTGATGGGTCATAGGGGTTAAAAATACCAAGAGGGTAAGACGCTATATTATCTTCATCTAGCAGAGCGTCCAAGGTCTCTGAGCGAAATGGACGTCCATTGGCATCTGCTCTTAAGTTTGTAAACATTCTTCCTGCGCTCACTGATAGTCCCCAATTTGGGTTTATTACGTGAGTAAAATTCAAAGCCGTAAGATTGCTGTGATGGGTATATGTTGTTGCATTATCTAAATTTAAACTTCTTCGATATTGATATCCTGGAGCAAGAATTGCATCAAACCCAACTATCTGTAGCGTTCTTGAATTTTGATTGATGTTTAAAGAATGTTGATTCGTAACACTCAGTTTCGTGGCAGATGATATTTGCCATTTAATCTTTGCGGTGTGAGTCCATGAGTTCCTTTGTCGAGGGGCCCAAAATGCTTGATTTTCATTAAAAAGACTAGATTTTAATTGATCTGCAACGAATGGGAAATAATCATCAGTCAAATCCATTGTTGCCGCGTTAAAAACAGTTACTTTCTTTTTGGTGAAGGGTATAGGAAATGAAATGTTTATTTCTGCCTGGTCAGTATTAAAACTAGAATTTGGCATATCCGATGTTCGATTGATATAGTCACGATTTATTCTTCCGGAGGCCTCAAAATGCTCTCCTCCCTCACGGATTTTGGTGGAAATAACACCTGATGAGCCGCCTCCAAACTCTGCTGAAGCGCCTCCTGTTGTCACGTTTATACTTTGAATAGCTGAAGATTGCACTTGAACACCAAACCCTGTCCCTGCAAGAGGGTCTTGTGCAGAAATGCCATCAACAAGATATTCAGTTTCATATACTCGAGCCCCTCTGATTTGAATACCATCATTTGTTTTAGCGACTCCAGCCTGAAGGGATATTACTTCCTCTACACCTTGGACCCCCATTTGGCTTATATCATCTCGACTAATCGATCTCTCACTTTTCGCAGATTCAAGATCAACTTGAGATTTTTGACCTACGACAGTGACAGTTTGTAAAACATCAACAGAGGAGGATAGTTGTATGTCCAAGACTATAGTTTCGCCTTTCTTAAGTCGTACCCCATTAATAACTTTTGTTCCATAACCAATTACTTGAACTTTTATAGAGAAGTCTCCAGACGGGATTTCGGAAATAGAATACTTTCCTGAAAAATCAGATACTGTAGAGATGTAAGTCCCAACTAATGTAATCCCAACATTTGGCAGTGGCTCACCATTTTTATCATCTGAAACCACTCCCTTTAGTCCACCTAAATTTTGGCCCCATGAATAGAACGAAATCGTCATGATTAATAGAAAAGTAAATATTTTACCAATCGAAGTCATATACCAAAATTTGTTCTAATAGATTGCTTATCGCAGAATTGTTGGCAGCTACTTTATGGAGCTCAAGGGAGAAAAAAACTTCATTAATTTTATTGGGATTCCCTAAATATTTTCGTCTAACACCCACAACATTATCCCCTTGCCATCCGCTTAATTTGGTTAGTTGTGCTCGGTAAAAAATTTCTGCATCTGCAGAAGGTGTAACAGGACTAATTCCAATAAGAATACTTGAGGGGCTGAGGTTTGGGTAATTGCTTCCGACTTGGGAAACAATGCTGCTGTCAGTTACTAGTCGGACTTGGCCTGTAGAACTTACAACCCCGCTAATTGGAAATGTGCCTATGTAAGGAGTTAAATCAGTTGAAGGGCCAAAAGAGGTGGTATTTATTATTTTNCCTCCAGAGTTAATATATTGCTGCATAGCCAAAGCCATATGTGCAAGCAAGGGCTGGGTAATTCCTGTAAGTGGGTCGAGAATATTGTCTGAGTTTGTAACTGTTATGACTTTAGAATATTGATTAAGAATATGCCGAAAGGTGGGATTCCAATAGTATGGTCGCGATTCACCATTATTCTCTTCAAAATCAATAAGATCATAGTTTACAGGGATAGATGTTAGCCAGCTTTTGTAGCTGTTTGTTATCGAGGAGGTTTGACCCGATATGAGAAGTATATTCGAGTTAGGCTTAGTCAATATAACAGGGAGAGCACTATCAGGAATACTCGTCGCGCCTGCAATATCAGTTACTCTAATTTGAAGAATATTTGCACTATCTATTCTAATACCNGTTACACCTGAGTATTCGGGTTCAGAATCATTTCCATAGTATAATTCTGCTTGAAATGGACTGCTTAGATTCTCATTCAAAACAAATGTAATTTGATTTTCATTAGGGTCTAATTCTGCCCAAGTTCCATCGTTAAATCTAAATTCTGCAGATTGAATAGTCTCGTCACCATCTGGGTCAGAGCCATTCCAGCGGTATGTTAAAACTCCAATTTGGCTACCTAAACTTTGCGTTGATTGATCGATTTCAACATTGGGAAAAGAGTTTTTTAGAGGTATTATGACAGATGCGGGAGTGGGGTCTACAGCACCTTCATTATCTCTTGACCTGACGCTTAGATAAATATCTGCAGTATCCTGCCCCTCAGGAATGGAAAAATAAAATGTACTGTCTTGCTTGGTTGTCTTTTGCCAGTCATAGAAAATTTGAGGCCCATTCCCGGTATCGTATACATTTGTGTCAGTAGATATATCATAGCCTACAACATATCCATCACGATCCGTACCGTACCAGGACATTTGAACAATAGAATTTAATCTATTTGGCCCACTTAAATTTATAGCATCAATTGCGAGTTTAGTATCTGGTGGGTTGTTTGCGACCGAACTTCCTCTGTCGCAGCCAGTAAATACAGTTATACAGACTAAAATTTGAACTTTTAGAAAGTATGTGGAAAACTTATACCAGATCATCTGAATATTTATCGAGATATGATTACCTGATAGATCTGATTTTCTGATCCATGATTTAAATAAATAAAATAGGTTCCATTTGATAAAGACTCTACATTTATTTCATTCATTCGATTTTCCAGTTTTCCAGAAATGATATTTCTACCCAAAACATCTATGATTTTCCAATTACTATTTTCTGGTCCTTCAATTGTTAGGTTATCACGAGCGGGATTTGGATATNCAGAAAATAAATTTTCTTTACCTCTGTCTTGTTCGTCAATGGCAATATTTGAGACTGGCAAAGAAGTTGAATCAAGAGAAACATTGATACCAATAAAATCATCATTATTTCTTGGTAATACACGATAATTACCAAAGGCATAAAATAGAATTCCCTCTAGAGCATCCATTTTCATGGTATCGCTAACGACAATTGGATTTACCTCCATTTGACCATCGATACTATCATATCGTAATTCAGTNACTAATTGCACATAAAGAGAGCTGAATGAGGTTGCAGATTGTCTTCCTGCAGAAACAATGGCACGGTTCCAGTACCCTGCATTCATTGAATTTGAAATCGCATAATCTCCAAACCCTAAATTTGTTTGACTAATTAATAAGTCTTGAGAATTAGGATCTTCCATTCTAACTAAACATCCCTCATATTTTTCCCATGCGAAGCCGTATTTGCTAAGACTATCGCTAGGGTCTACTATTGAAGAAACAGCTTGCTGGAGCTGTCCTGTTTTGCTGATTGAAGAGACATTTAATCGAGTCATTCCATAATATTCTTCAATAGTACCAGAAACTTGAACTTCCTCATTTCTAAAAAATTGAGTAATCCCCGATCCCACGCACCAGATGCCAGACCATGGTCCACCTCCAGGGTCTTGGATATATAAAAATCCTAAATCGTGTTGTTTCGTGGAAGCGGTAACGATTCCTTTTACTGATATATTCATTCCATTGTAAGGAGAGGTTCCATTACTGGCCAATGAGTACTGTAAGTCTTTAATTAACATACCATTTTGTCTTACAGTGTAATAATCAACGTTTGGTTGCAGCTGCCCAACAGGAGTGGTTGGGAAATAAGAAACATTCGATTCATTATCAATGGCTTTGACGAAATATCTTACAAAAGTCCCATTAGTATAATTTGGTATCGTTGCTTCGTATTCATCTGTACTTCCCGGCGCAAGTGACATTGATATTTTTGTAAATTGATTGGGACTTATACTCGTATCCGAAGAGTAGAATAAAAATACAGAATCCACAGTTCCATCAAAGTCTGTTATTGAGCATATTAATTCAACTGATTGATTCGGGGTAGGAACCATAGGGTCCCTTTCAAAATTTGAAATGTAAGGCGGGGCGTAAGCTATCTGATAATGACTTGAGTCAAAAGGATTTAACTCATAACCTCGAGAACCAGAGTTTAGAAGGCACCCATTTCCGTCATGTCTAACTATGCCTTTAAGGCTTGAATAAAATGTACCAGGAACAGGCGTAATGAATGACCCAGTTGTCTGCGGTGAATAAGGGTTTACTGTCTGCCATGAAGGAGTTTTTTGTGCTAAAAATCTATCTGAGATATTAATTTTATTCCCGTTTCCATCAACACAATTAAAACTAACTCGGTTCCCACTGAATGGGATCACCTCAGTCACCGTAACATTATTAAACTCTACGAAGCTGTTTTCCCATTGCTCTCCAGTGCTCAGGATATTGACTCTTAAGTTATCATTTAAATCACCGATCGTTAATTGCGTTGGAGTTGGAACAGGTCGACTTCCAATAACTTGCAAACTACTTGCATTTATAGCCTCTAATTGAGTTCCGTTATTGTAATCACTTAAAATTCCTGTAAATTTCACCAGATCGCCAGGGATTACGTATTCAATATTTGCTAAGGGTAAAGATTGGCCCTGGTTGTTGGTATAAACTCCCATNACTTCGATACCTCTGAATGGCCCAGGAGCCCCTTGTGCTATTGTATCAACAAGGAAAATGAAGGGTCTATGCCCACCCTGCACAGAGCTGGAGGATACTTCAGATACGTCACCAGGAACAACAACAATTCCGTAGGTCATTACTGTATCTCCATAATATGCTGAAGTGTCGTTACAGTTTGCAAGGTCAGTTGGACTTACATATTGGAGATCTGTTATACTCGTGTATGAAATGTTTTGACTTTGTAAACTAAATGAGATTAGAATAAAAGATATAATGGTAAAAAATTGCTTCATGATAATTATTTTAAAACTGTGAATTGACCTGTATAAAATTCCCCTGATTCTATATTCCGAACAGAGAAAAGATATATACCTCTGGAAAGGATTTGATTTTGATTCGTAAGTAAGTCCCAAGAATGTTCTCCACCCGAAAATTTGATATTATTAATCTCTTCTCCCGAGAAGCTTTGAAACCATCGAATATCTGACCCTGAATAGTCCTGATCATGAAAGAATTGATCCAAAACATCTCCAGCGGGAGACGTAATTGTAACCTCACATCGCGCAGGAAGATTGGCAAAAATTATTTTTCTACTTTCTTCTTGAAAATTTGACTGCCCTTCCCAAGAAGCACCTGCATAATATGGGTTGGGATAAGCATAGGGAGGATGAGTCTTCATAGAGATCGAAGGGGGTGTCCCAGTGAATGCTCTGGCGTCATTAGCCAGAAAACTTGATTCCAATGATTCCAGTTTTGTTGCTTCATTACCTTTGTCGAAAGCTGTAATTGCTACTGCATGCTGCCAGCCATTAGGTAAATTTTCAATTTTGTGGTGATATTGATATGCTATCGAGTCTCCGGGGAAGTAAATCGGTTCGCTTAGTCTTATATTTTCCATTCCCGTTTCATAAAAAAGTCCATTCCCTTGAATGTCAAATTCTGCGACTCGAATAAAGTCAGAAGATAAATCTTGAACTCCGGTAACATCGAAACCTAATTTACTCAAATAAATTCTGTACCCTTCAAAGTCTAATTCTTGAGTAATTGGATCTATACTATTCTCTGAGTTTTTGGACCAGTATAAGTCAATCTGGTGATCCCCAGGAATCACCTTAACCCGAGGAGCATTCGGCGGACTCGGAAGAATGAAACGAGTGATTTCTCCATTGCCGTCACGGTCTTCCCCTTCATCTAAAATTCCATTAAAGTTTACATCTTCTCCATTATATGCAACCTGCGCCCATTCTGCATTTGATATAAAATTCTCTTTTTGTAGGCTTGAATTTGTTGCATTTGGATTACCATCATCATTTTTTTTACCTAGAATGAAAGCAAAAGCAATATTGATTTTATCATTGGGTTTAAAATCGTCAAATGGACCCAAACTAATAAGGTCTGAGCGGTTTCCACTCGAGTTCAGTAGGCCTTGAATATCCATGCCAACACCACTTAAACATTGTGAACTCTGCGGATCTTCCCAGCATGGATTCTGATTCAAACCATCAGTAAGCTTTGAATATCTCTGCTGATCTGAGGTAGGGAAGAAAAAAAGCGCTTGACCAGAATTATTGAAAATCCAAGCATTGTAGTGATCTTTAAAACTAGAATTTAAATCAGGATGATGAAACCCATTTTTATCTTCTGCTCCAAGAAATTTTTGACCTATGTATGAGTCTGTAATGCCTACATCTCCCGTTGCGTCAAAACAATAAGCCATATTTAGGCTATCAATATATCCATTCCCTCCTTGGCTATAGAAAATAGACCCTCCTGAGCCTGCGGGAGTTGAATTTATATTTCGAACTACTGTGTTTGCCCAAAGTCCAATATGAAGATCATTGTATATCTGATTCCCGGTATTTTGAATCTCAAGGTTTGCGATAACAAAAAAATCACTGAACCTATAGTTCCAGTTATAAGTAGATAATTTTATACCTAATCCCATAGGATTAATATGTCCTGAAATCGGTATTGTTGTTCCAGGGATCAATAAGTTTTCGTCCGAAAAATTCGAAACAAAATCTTGATGCGAAACTGAGTTGGCACTAAAATTTGGATTATCTGTCAAAGATGAGGTCACTTCCATACCTCCAATAGAATTTGTGAATTCAAAGCCTCCCCTACCTGGAGCATACCCTTGAGGAGCATCATANGCGCTTGTACTTACTCGAATAGAACCGCTTTGATCGATTCCACCTATCCATATACCACTCTCAAAAAGGTGCTCTGTGCCTGAGCCAGCTGGAAACTCTCCACTCGGCTGTCCTGTTCCATCTTTATAGCCCCGAAATGCATTTCCGAATGTTCCAACGTTCGTAACTGTGAGCCTTACATTACTCGCAGTTGTTAAATTTTCTACAAAATTTTGGCCAAGCAATTCATTACACAAGAATATGACTGTAAAAAAATAAAATACTCTCATAGAGGTAGTCTTAAAGTTCTTGATTGATTCAAATTATTTCGAATTGTAATCAAGAGAATTCCATTTTTCTCAGGTAACATGGGGAGATCAAAACGTGTTTGTCTTATAATTCCTGAATGGATTGTGCGACCCATCATGTCAAAACAGCGCCAAGTGCCTCCTACAGATGATTGGCTCACATCTACCCAAGAAACGCCGTTTAGATCTTTCCAAGCCCGGACCGCTGGACTATAATGTTCTTTCTCTCCAATTTGAAGCCTTTCTATATCGAGATCAATAGTTACAGGAAGGTGGTCAGACATTTCGTAAAGTGCGTTTAGAATATTACTTGGAACAGAATTGTTTGTTGGGGATATTATGGAATTATTAAAATGAAGTCCATCATTACCAACTGCGTTTAATGATCCTGAAACATAGCTGATTCTTGATAGTCCTTGATTAATATCATTATTAAAAAGCCAATGGTTAAATCGATCATCAAGCCCACCTCCGGAAAAACACCCATTATTCGTAGCTCCATCTCTAGTTGATTGGTTGTGAAGGTCTTTGAAATTATAGTTGTTATTCCAATTGCCTGGTTGGTTCTCAGGGTCATAAAAATTAATACTCGAAACCGAATAGTTTATGAGATTTTGGAAGCCTAACTCCTGGCTTTTTTTCATATTTAAATCTCCTGCAATTAAATAATTATCTATTCCAGAGTTGGAGTTTATAAATGACATGATTGCTTTTGTGGCTTTATCCCTCTGACTGATATCCGAGCTAGACGATCCTGCTTTCAAATGACCAGCGAAAAGAGTAAAGAAAATAGTGTCCGGGTTTTGGCCTAATAATGAGTCTTTATAGAAAAAATGACATACATCAATGACTCTAACTAAGTTTTGGTTACTCAAATCTTTTGAAATACTCTCTTGACTCTTTAGACCCAAAACGTTTTTATCGTAATAAATACCATTAGCGATGGAAGATCCATTTGTGAAGAAATCAGTTTTTTCCCATCGAGTTTCACCGTTAATATTTAGTGCGTGGTTTAAAATTCTTGAATGTGCTGAAGAATTATTTCCATTTATCTCGTTACAAACTAAAAGATGGGGCTCTATATGATTAACGATCTCATTTAGATAACCTTCTTTTGATATTGGGTTATTGCTTGACGAGGGGCACCATGATGTAAAATTTCGGTAGTTCAATAGATTATACGTCATGGCTTTCAATCTTTCCGGGGTTTGACCAGAACACAAAATTGAAATGGTTGAAAAGCAGGTAAAAAGTAGCCGTTTGATGTTCTTCATGAAGTTGACAAAGTTACTGAACCTTTCTTACTCATTCGTTGCTTTTTGTCTAAAAAATCAATGACAATTTTGTTAATCAAATGATCTTAAAGACTCTTATTTTTCATGTTAAAACTGAGTAATTCCACTTTTTGATTTCTGTTGATTTTTATGGAGATCCTTCTGAGTTTTGTGCATTTCAGAATTTTCATGTCTAAAATCCTATATAGAGATGTAACTTTAGTCTCGATTTTATAATAATGAAAACTCAAAAAAAATAAACCTAATCAAACGATCAGTGAGTAAAAACAAAATTCTTTTAGTTGATGATGATCCTGATATACGGGAAATCATAAGTTTTAATCTTATTAAGGAGGGTTATAATGTTGAGATTGCCAAGAATGGAGTTCAAGGAGTAGAGATGTCCTTAAAATTTAAACCTGACATTATTATTTTGGATGTCATGATGCCAGATATGGATGGGATGGAGGCATGCGAATCCATTAGGTCTAATCCTGAGACAAAAGATGTCTTGATTGTTTTTCTTAGCGCAAGAGGTGAGGACTACTCTCAAGTTGCTGGCTTTGATGCAGGAGCCGATGATTACATCACTAAACCGATTCGACCTAAAGTATTGATAAGTAGAATAAAGGCTCTTTTAAGAAGAAATTCAAAATCAAATGATTTTAATTTAGATGTTATCCAAATTCATGACTTAAAGATTGACAAGGGGAAGTACCAAGTTTTCAAAGGACAGAGATTGATTGAAATGCCCAGAAAAGAGTTTGAACTTTTATATATGCTTGCCAGTGCCCCTGGTAAGGTATTCACCAGGGATGTAATGATGGATAAAATTTGGGGAAGTGAAGTGATTGTAGGCGGTAGGACAATCGATGTACATATTGCAAAAGTTCGAGAGAAAATTGGTGACAAAATCATAAAAACGATAAAAGGTGTCGGATATAAAATGGGTGAATAAATAATGTCAAAACGATCTAATCAGAAGATATATGATTATGGTGATTTGCAATCCCAAGATGATGTTAGAAGAGAATTTATTGCCAATTTATCTCATGAATTAAAAACTCCAATTTTTAATATTCAGAGTTATGTACTTACTCTTCTCGATGGTGTTGAAGATGAAAACACCAAAAATGAATATCTAAAGAAAACTAACCGAAATGTTCGGAGAATGATAAGGTTGGTCAGAGATATGGATGTTTTAGCCCATTTGGAATCAAGCAAGCTGGTTCTTAACAAAGAGGGTTATGACCTCAACGACCAAATCAATGATGTTTTGGAGCAGATGTTAGATAAAATTCAAGATTTAAATATCAAAGTGATTTATGATTATGACACTAGTATAACGCGCATAGCCTTCGCGGATCCTGAGAGGATGGAACAAGTCCTTCTAAATTTAGTAAGTAATGCTATAAAATACTCTAAACCAGACTTTAAGGATCGACTAATCAAATTCAAAATAGAAGAATTTGATAATTTCTTTTTAATTAGCATTGAAGACAACGGTATAGGAATAGCCAAGAATGATATTCAAAGGATATTTGAACGTTTCTTCAGAGCTGATAGAAGTAGATCGGTGAAAGGTAAATTGGGAAGTTCAGGACTGGGTCTTGCAATTGCAAAACATATTATTGAAGCTCATGGTATGGTAATTAGAGTGACATCTAACCTTGGAATTGGATCNACGTTTTCAATAACCATTTCCAAACCATAAGAATCAGGACTAGTTCTAATTAACTTAGTTTTAAACTTTAAAGATGGACCAAGAATTAACATCAAGATTAGAGGCATTAAAAATCAAGTATTCAGCTTCGGGGCAAGAATTATTGGACTTTTTAGATGGCCTATTAGAAGCAGATTATATTACTTACTGGGATTATATAAGATTAGATAGCCTTCTGTCTCTCCAGCAACCCAGAACACCGCACCATGATGAATCCATTTTTATAATTTATCATCAAATCACTGAGCTCTATTTTAAATTATGTCTTCACGAACTCAGGTTCATTGTAAAAAATGAAAAAATTGACCTAGAATCATTTAACGAGGGCATCCGTCGTTGCAATCGATATTTTGAGTCTCTTGAACAGAGTTTTTCAATTATGGTTGATGGTATGAAAAGAGATCAGTTTTTAAAATTTAGAATGTCATTAATTCCAGCTTCAGGTTTTCAATCTGCGCAGTATCGAATGATCGAATTAGCAATTGCCCGATTAAATGATTTGGTTCATTTTGAAAAGCGTGAGGAATATTCAAATGAAAAGAATATTTCTATTCTCCTTGATAATATTTATTGGAAAAAAGGAGCAACGATGGAAAACAGTGGAGAAAAGACCTTAACACTTCTGCAGTTTGAATCTAAATATGGTAATGAATTTAAAAGCCAAGCAGAGGAATATCAGGGGAATACAGTTTCGGATCAGGCAAAATCGCTTTTAAAGAATGGGCTTTTGACTGATGAATTAAAAAACTCCTTGAGAAATCTGGATCAGCATATCAATGTTTTATGGCCTCTGCAGCACTACAGATCTGCAGTTAGACACCTAGCAAAACAGTCTTCAGATGTTAGAGCTACAGGGGGCACGAATTGGCAAAAATATCTTCCTCCGAAATTTCAAAAAAGAATATTCTTTCCTTTTTTATGGTCAGAAAGAGAAAAAAATGAATGGGGTAAGTCCTTTTATGATTCATATATCAAAGAACATTAATAATTTCTGGTGGAATTATTGATTCTCATGCTTAGATTTGATTTCCTAAAAACAACTACAATAAATTGAGACAAAATCATCAGAAGCGTTTCCGATTTTTATACTTGGGTGTAACGGTATTATTTTTTTTATTGATATGGGTTTTAGCGAGATCTTGCGCGGGTGGGAGTAGTTTATCTGAATCTTTCAATTTAAAAACTGAACCAAAGAAGGTCTATGGAATTTCTCTGGGTGAATACTCAGCAAACAAATACCTTGTCAAGAAGGATGAAGCATTTGGTAACGTTATGGACAATCTTGGAATTCCCTACAGAAGGGTTTTAAGATTATTAGAAATCTCCAAAAAGGAATTTGATCCTAGAATGTGGCGTTATGGTGATAAGTATTGGGTTTTTAAAAGACTAGACTCATCAAAAGTTGCGGATTATTTTATTTATGAATCGTCAGACACAGAGTACGTTCTGTTTCATCTTCAAGATAGTTTATATGTTAAAAAGGTAATTAGACCTACAAAAATTTCAAACCGTGTGGTTTCAGGAATAATAGAGAGCTCCCTTTATGAAACACTCTCGGAACAAAATGTTTCCCCCGCAATAGCGGTCAGGTTAAGTGAGGTTTACGCATGGACAATTGATTTTTTTCGAATTCAAAAAGGCGATAGGTTTGAAGTCATATTTGAAGAGAGATATGTTGATGACACACTTTTTGTTGGAACTGGAAGAATTTTAGGCGCTCGTTTCGTCCATTTTGGAAAAGAGTTTTATTCTTTTTATTTCGAGGATGATAAAAGCGGTATTCGTGATTTTTACAGTGAAAAAGGAGAAGGGTTAAAAAGAATGTTTTTAAAGGCCCCTTTGGAATTTGCCAGAATTACGTCTCGTTACACTAAAAAAAGATTTCATCCCGTTCAAAAAAGATGGAAAGCTCATCTTGGTACAGATTATGCGGCTCCTCGAGGCACACCGATATTAGCTACGGCAAGTGGAACTGTAATTGCCTCAACCTATAATCGGTCAAATGGAAACTATGTAAAGATTCGTCATAATGGCACCTATACTACCCAGTATCTCCATATGACCAAAAGGGCTAAAGGTATTCGCAAAGGGGTCTATGTTGAGCAAGGACAGGTTATTGGTTATGTGGGTTCTACTGGATTGGCTACAGGCCCCCACGTTTGCTATCGTTTTTGGAAAAACGGAAAACAAGTGGATCCTCTGAAAGAACCTCTGAAACGAACGGAACCTTTACCAAGAGAATTATGGAAAGATTTCGAGAAAACAATCGAACCAGTAAAATATAAACTAGATTCAATAGTTGAATTATCAATTTCAGAAGCCACTGGGATTAAATGATTACTAGATTGACAATTCTCTTGGGTACAATGATTATTTTTTTTATTGATTTTCCTTGAATATAGTTTTGAGTCTTTTCGTGATTTAATACCTCCTGTTCAATTTCTTTCGCTTTCATGTCAAACCTAACTTCTATGAAGAACCGTGTTTTCCCATTAAATTGTACGGGATATTTAATTAAATCTTCCTGCAAATATTCATTATTGCAAATCGGAAACGGTTCCCGAGAGATACTGGTTTCACCTCCTAATAATTCCCATATTTCCTCAGCCAAATGGGGTGCAAATGGCGATAAAATAATGGTAAAAGCCTTTAAAGAATTTGTATGAATTTCCTTCAATCCTGTTAGATCGTTTACGGCGATCATCATGGCTGAAATTGAAGTATTAAAAGATAAAGAGTCCATGTCTCGAGTTACTTTATCTATAAGTTTATGCACGATTTTCTTTTCTCCCAAGGATTCAATATCCGACCTATCTTTCTCAAGTAACCTATATGATTTACGTAAAAATCCTGTGATCCCATTTATGCCTTTGGTATCCCAGGGTTTAGACTGCGTAATTGGACCCAAAAACATTTCATAAAGTCTAAGGGCATCAGCTCCATAATCATCACATATTGAATCCGGACTGATTACATTATGTTTTGATTTGGACATTTTTTCTACTTCTCTCTCAACAGTCAAAATACCGTCATTAAGTTCAAACTCTGAATTTTTATATTCGGGGAGCCAGTTTTTAAATCCAGATATGTTTAATTCATTTCGCTCATTGATTAATTTAATATCCACTGGAATACGCTGAGTTAAACGCCCTTTTATTGAATTTGAAGAGACATACGTTTGGCTATTATTCAAACGATGAACAAAAGCAGAGACCCCCTGAATCATGCCTTGATTTACCATTTTTTTGAATGGTTCTGAAAATGGAATGAGCTCAAGGTCAAACAAAAAATTAGACCAAAATCGAGAATACAACAAATGGCCTGTGCTATGTTCTGAACCGCCAACGTAAACGTCAACTTGATTCCAGTAATTAATTTTCTTTTGGTCNGCAAAAGTGGTTGAATTTTTTGGATCCATAAACCTTAAAAAATACCATGAGCTCGCAGCCCAGCCTGGCATAGTGGTTGTCTCTCTAATTAGATTTTTAGATAAATTCCAATCTTTTGCACGTGCTAAAGGAGGATCTCCGTCTTTTGTCGGTAAAAAGCTATCTACTTCAGGGAGTTTTAATGGCAATTCAGATAAGTCAATAGTCTCCGGCACTCCATCTCGATATACAATAGGTATTGGCTCTCCCCAATACCTTTGTCTGCCAAAAACCGCATCTCTAAGACGATATTGAACATGAGGCCTACCCCAATTATTTTTTTTCATATTCTCAAGAGCCTCCGATATAGCGTCTTTCACCTCATAGCCATTTAAAAAATTGCTATTGATTATTTCCCCCTCTTTTCCTTCTAAAGCCGATTTTTGCACATCTCCACCATCGACAACTTGAATTATGGGTAATTTAAAGTGCTTTGCAAACCTCCAATCTCGCCCATCATGACCAGGTACGGCCATTATCGCTCCTGAACCATACCCTAATAGTACATAGTCAGATGTCCAAATAGGTATTTTCTCCCCGGTTACTGGATGCTTTGCATAACTTCCTGTAAAAGCACCTGAAATATTTTTGACATTTGTTTGACGTTCCCGTTCACTTCTTTTTTTGGATGTTTTTTGATAAGATTCAATCTCTTTTTTTTTGAGAAGGAATTGTAATCTCTTTTATAATTGAGTGCTCTGGAGCAACAACTAAAAAACTTACTCCAAAAATGGTATCAGGCCTTGTAGTGAATACTTCAATACTTTTATTAGATGAGTTGATTANATTGAATTTGACAAAGGCACCGTTACTTTTTCCGATCCAATTTTTTTGAGTTTCTTTCAAAGAGTCAGACCAATCTAAATTTTCAAGACCGGATAGAAGTCTTTCTGCGAAGGCGCTTATCCTGAGACTCCATTGCATCATCATTCTCTGGCTTACGGGGTGTCCTCCTCGAACAGAATACCCTTCACTTACCTCATCATTGGCAAGTACAGTACCTAACTCAGGGCACCAATTAACCATACTTTTTGATCGGTATGCAAGTCGGAATTGTTGTAAAAACTCTTCCCTTGAATTGGAATTCATTTCTGCCCATTCTTTTGATGAACAATTTTGATTTTTATGCCTAGCAGCATTGATATTGGCACTACCCTCTCGAGATAAAGTATTGATTAATTTTTGGATAGGTTCAGCCTTATTTGTATCTAAATTGAAATATGAATTAAAGAGTTGAATAAATATCCATTGGGTCCATTTGTAATATTTTGGATCCGATGTTCGTATTTCTTGATCCCAATCAAAACTAAATCCAATTCGATCCAATTGCTGCCTATATCGCGATATATTTGACTCTGTGGTTATTGAGGGGTGCTGGCCAGTTTGGATAGCGAACTGCTCAGCAGGAAGACCAAAAGAGTCATATCCCATAGGGTGCAAAACATTAAACCCTTTATGTCTTTTATATCTTGCTAGGATATCGGATGCAATATAGCCAAGAGGATGCCCCACATGAAGCCCCGATCCGGATGGATAAGGGAACATATCAAGAACATAAAATTTTGGTAATTGAGATGGGTAGGACGTTTTAAAAGTATTTTTTTTACGCCAAAATTTTTGCCATTTTTCCTCTATTGAAGATGGGTCATATTCCATAGTACGACAAAAGTAGTGCCTTCCGATTTAGTTGGCATGCATAAATAGCTTTTAAGTAGTTAGATTTGCATTATGGCAATTTCAAGTCCTGAAGAGCAATTCAACAAACGCAGATTAANATATTCTTATTTATCTGTTATTATCAGTATTGGTCTTGTTTTGTTCGTCATGGGGGCTATGGTCACACTGATTTATCAAGCTCGAACCCTTGCTGATGAGTTGAAAGAAAATTTTACATTCACTCTATTTCTTGAACCCAACACCTCTTTTGCAAAGCGCGAGGCTTTTTTGCAAAAATGGTCTATGGCTCCCGAGATAAGAAGAATAGATTTTATAAGCAAACAAGAAGCGGCTATTCAATTTCAATCAGAGCTAGGAGAGGATTTTGTTGATTTCCTTGGCATTAATCCATTGAGTGATGCTTTGGACTTAAAATTATATTCAAATTTTGTTTCTACTAAAGTTCTAAAGGAATTAGAAGTAAGATTAAGAAAAGAATCAATCGTCTCTGACATGGTTTATGACAGAGATTTAATTTCAGCCATAAATAAGAATATCGGTAGAATAACTATTGTAATGATTATTACATTTTTCGTTCTGCTTTTAGTTTCTATAGCATTAATTAACAGTTCAATACGTCTTTCAATTTATTCCAAGAGGTTTACCATAAAAACTATGCAACTAGTTGGAGCTACAAAAAGATTTATTCATAAGCCTTTCTTGTTTCAAGGGATAAAACTGGGACTGACAGGAGGGGTTTTTGCTTCTGTTTTACTCGCATGTTTATTTCAACTGGCTAGACAAGCTTATCCTGAGTTAAAGATCTCTTTTACATGGATTTTATGGCTAAAAGAAGCTCTAATGCTTTCTTTTTTAGGGTTATTAATTTCATCAATTTCCACTGCAATTGCGGTAAAAAAATACTTAGCATTAAAAACAAATCAACTATATCAATAAATCAAAATGAAGGAAGAAAAATTTTTATTTCAACGAGAGAATTACATTCTCTTTGGTGTCGGGTTGGCATTTATTATTCTAGGATTCATCCTTATGACAGGTGGCGGTTCTGATGATCCACAGATATATAATGAAGAGTTATTTAATTCACGAAGGATTATCCTTTCTCCATTATTAATTGTTGTCGGTTTCGTAATTGAAGTTTTTGCTATTCTTAGACGTCCAAAATCATAGGAAATGACTTTTTTTGAGGCTTTGCTTCTGGGCATAGTTCAAGGTTTAACTGAATTTTTGCCTGTAAGTTCAAGTGGACATTTGGAAATTGCAAAAGCAATCATAGGTTCTGAACTTACCCCTTCAACTAGCTTGATGTTTACAATAATTGTTCATCTAGCTACGGCTCTTGCAACCATAGTTATCTTTCAAAAAGATATTAAATCCATTTTTCTTAATATTTTCAAAGGAGACAGAGCAGATCGTAAGTTTTCGTTTGCAATTTTAGTATCACTTTTCCCGGCTGCAATAATTGGTATTTTTTTTAATGATTTTATTGAAGTGTTATTTTCTGGAAATATTCTTCTTGTCGGATTGATGTTAATCGTAACAGGTATTTTGTTAATTCTCACAGATCAAGCAAAAGATCAGAATGTTGAACTGAATTATTTTATGGCTTTAATAATTGGTTTATCCCAAGCAATCGCAATACTTCCCGGTATTTCACGTTCAGGTGCCACAATATCAACATCTGTTTTATTGGGCATGGATAGAGAAAAGGCGGCTAGATTCAGTTTTTTAATGGTAATCCCTTTAATTTTAGGTAAGGTAATTTTAGACCTCAAGGACATTTCAAGTTTTACAGATTCCAATCAAATTTATATTCTGGCAACAGGATTTATTTCAGCCTTCTTTACGGGATTATGGGCATGTAAATTGATGATTCGACTGGTAAAGAGGGCAAGGTTAAAAGGTTTTGCTATTTATTGCGGCAGCATTGGAATTTTTGTATTGATATGGACTCAGATTTTCTAATCCCAAAAGATGTTGAATCAATATCTTCTGGTTGGGTATTTTCTGTTGACAAACCCATGGGGTGGACTAGTTTTGATGTCGTTGCAAAACTTAGAAATACAATAAAAAATAGATATGGTGTTAGGATCAAATTAGGTCATGCTGGAACTTTAGACCCTTTAGCAACTGGAGTGCTTGTAATTTGTGCAGGTAAGGCAACTAAGAAAATTGAGAGTTTTGTTGAGGCACATAAAAAGTATCATGCTCAAATAACCCTTGGCGCAAAATCAAAAACATATGATTCCGAATCCGAAATAATTCCAACTAATATAACTCCTCCTCAATTTTCAACTAAAATTGAGAAAGAAATTAAGTCAAAATTTACGGGTCTGATAAGTCAAAAGCCACCCATTTATAGTGCGATAAGAGTAAACGGTGAAAGAGCTTACAAGCATGCGAGAAAAGGCAATGAAATTGATATGCCATTAAGGCAAGTCAATATTCATGAATTGATTTTTTTGAAAACTGAGGAGGAAAAGTGGGAAATTGAAATTACCTGTTCAAAAGGAACATACATTAGATCTTTAGCAAATGATATTGGAGAATTTCTTGGATGTGGAGGGTACTTGAGTTCTCTGATTCGAACAGAAGTGGGTTCTCACACGCTTAAAAACTCTATCGCGCTGAGTGAGTGCTTAAAGACTTTTGCGACAATTTAAAAAAATTATTTTTTTTCAGAGAAAATACTTGACAACGCTATCTTCAAAAGGGTATATTTGCCGGCTATGGCAAAAATGAAACTTTCGCACTTTGCGTACAAACTCCCAGAAAATCAGATTGCTCAATACCCAACAGATTATCGCGATGACTCAAGATTGATGATTGTTCATCGTGAGTCTGGAAAAATTGAGCACAAGGAATTTAAGAATTTAGTAGATTATTTTGACCCTGGTGACCTTATGGTCATGAATAATACCAAAGTTTTCCCGGCAAGAATGTGGGGTAACAAGGAAAAAACAGGAGCTCTAATTGAAGTATTTTTACTAAGGGAGTTAAATGCAGAGAGCCGACTTTGGGATGTTCTAGTTGACCCCGCAAGAAAAATTAGAATTGGGAATAAACTTTATTTTGGGGATGACGATTCACTGGTTGCGGAGGTAATAGATAACACAACTTCAAGAGGAAGAACATTACGTTTTTTGTTTGATGGCTCATATGAAGAATTTCGAAATAAGCTTAAGGAAATGGGCGAAACTCCATTACCGAATTACATCAAGAGGCCTTTAGAGCCAGAAGACTCCGAACGTTATCAGAGTATTTTTGCTAAAGTTGAAGGTGCAGTTGCCGCTCCTGTCGCTTCCTTACATTATTCCAAACACTTACTAAAGAGGATGGAGATTAAAGGAGTAGAAACGGCTGAGATAACAATGCACGTCGGCCTAGGAACTTTCAGATTGGTGGAGGTTGAAGATCTCTCCAAGCACAAAATGGAATCAGAACAGTTTTGGCTTTATCCAGAAACGGCCAAGGCAATAAATGCTGCAAAAGCACGCAAGAACCGTGTATGTGCTGTTGGGACCTCAGTCATTCGCTCAATGGAAAGTTCCATGATTACCGATAATCGGGTTAAGCCGACAGAGGCATGGACAAGTAAATTCTTGTTCCCCCCCTACAAGTTCTCCATCGCAGATTCATTGATAACCAATTTCCATGGACCTCAAAGCACTATGTTAATGCTTACTAGCGCATTTTTGGGTCATGAATTAACGATGGAAGTATATAAGACTGCTGTCAAAGAGAAATACCGTTTTCTGTGCTACGGTGACTCTCTGCTAATGATCTAAAATAGATACCCTAATTTAAATCCCAACAAAACGCCTAGAGTAGGATATTGATTTTGGGTTATGTCAACGATAGTCACTAGGTCGCCTGTATTTGGATCAATGGATTGTATTAGTGAAAGTCTATCCCATGTGATATGCCTTTGAGATAATCCAGCATAAAAATCCATTAAAAGATTTTCAGAAGAACGAATTTGGAGTCCCAGGATTAGCCCAATATCGATAAAAAGTTTTGTTGCTTTCTGAGAAAAACTTGGATTATCTAAAATTTTCGAATAGGGTCTGTTTTTNTAATCAATTGCTATGTAAAACCCATCATCCATTGCACCCGCATCGGGGAAAACTTTTATCATCGCATTATGACTAAGGTTTAGACCATTTCTCAGCACGTTGGTAGGGTCTGCGTAGAAATCGTCAGTTATGTACAAAAGCTGGTCCATGTGATTGTTTGTGGTAACCCCGAGGCCNCCTTCAAGAGTTATATAGGGATTTAACTTGTACTCATAGCTTACTGGAAATTCACCTATGAAAAAGGGTAAAAAATTATATTTCAGACAATGACTATACTTATTTGATACCTTAGCTCTTGATCTTGAGGTTTTGTCGTTTGCAGATTTGTATGACCCAATGCGCGAACCTCCATAATAAATTCCGTTTTCGACATTTCTTTTCTTAATAATAACTTCTTGGCTAAATGCATCTTTTGCAATAAAACCTATCAGGAGAAAAAGAAAAAGGTTAATTTGTCGTCTCATACTTTAAAATTGTTTCTTTGTAGTGACTAAAATCGTACCAAAATCATTTAAATGTTTCGAATTTTTTTAAAAATATTCTTTTTTCTTTTTCTCCCGGAAGTTCTTCTTGCACAGTTAAACCCATATGACTTGAAATGGGGTACCAATTATAGATATCGAGATGTCTTTACTACGAAAGTTATAGATCTCGATTCAAATTTTTTTTACACACAGGGAGTAAGATCAGGATTATTTACCTCAAATAAATGGTATTTAGCGAAATATGATAGANGAGAATCTAAACAAATTTGGCAGGTTGAAATNGATAGGATTTTATTTAAAGGCTTGCCGACAAATTTAGTTTCAGTTAATATTGTAGATGGCGAGTTTTATTTGTTTTTGGAGTCTTTTAACAGACGTGATGATAAAAAATATCTTCTTTTACAGATTCTCGACCAAAAAGGAGATCCAAAAGATTTAAAGGTTATTGAAAGTTTGGATTCCAAGAGAAGAAATCATGGGAATTTTGAAATAAAATTTTCTCAAAATCGAAATAATTTCATGATTTTTTCGAGCCCAAGATTTAGTCTGAGAGAACCAGAAAAATTTGCGATATCAATATATGATCGGGATCTAAATTTGAATTGGTCCAAGGATATTCAACTTGATGTGCTAGACAGGTATTTTCGAATTCAGGACATCGATTTAACGAACAAAGGTGAAGTGTACCTTATTGGGCAAAAAACCATGACAAGTAGGGCTCAAAATAATTTTTGGTCTCGCCCGTACTCTGATTTTTTGATTTATAAAATCATTGGAGAAAATGATAATCTTCTTGAAATCGATTTGAACCTGAACACTATTTTTATCACAAATCTGGGTTTAGAACTAGATTTCTCAGATAATATTGCTGCGATTGGTGGTTTTTACTCGGAACGCGAGTATAGAAATTCATCAATTAAAGGGATGTTTTATTTAACGATTGACCAGTCTGCAAATAATAAGATTTCCTCAGAAATTGTCCCTTTTAAGAAAGATTTCATAGATGGATTTAGATTTTTGGCGAGATCTAGGCGTGGAAATGAAATTAGAGAGGATTTTGTTTTTAGACATTTTTTACACCGAGAAGATGGAGGGGCATACATTATAGCTGAGGATTATGAAATGGAAATACGAACAGTGCAATCGAGAAATACCACCATTACAAACTATTATTATTACTACAACGATATTATAGCTGTCGGGATCTCACCATTGGGTAAGATTGAATGGTCTGGACATATTCCTAAGCGACAATTTTCGAAAAATGATGGTGGATTTGCAAGTAGCTATCTTCCTTTGGTTGATGGTCAGCAATTACACATACTTTTTAATGACCACTCCTCAAATTCTAAGAGGTTCGGGGATCGCAGACCTTTGTCTACTCGAAATTTTAGATCATCAAATTTAGTTTGCGTATCAATAAATGAGAATTCAGAAATGCACTATAATGTTCTATTCAATAATCGGAAAGAACGTGTTTTAACATTACCTAAGAAAAGTGCAAGTAATGTAAAGTTGCAAAGAGATGCGGTATTGTTTTCAAGTCTAAATTCCCGAATTAAATTTGGAAGCTTTTTACATCAGAAATAATGACCAAAAAAAAGAATTTAAGATCTTTAAAAAAAGAAGAGCTTAAAAAATTATTAATAGATTGGAAAGAGCCAGGTTTTAGGGCGAATCAGATTTATGATTGGCTCTGGGCAAAGGGTGTAAGTAGTATTGATGAAATGCGCAATATTCCAAAACACCTCTCAAGTCGTTTAAAAGAATTTTTTTTTATTGAACCTATTAAGTTTGATAGTATTCAAAAAAGTTCAGATGGTACAATTAAAAATGCAGTGCTTTTGAGAGATGGTTTGTTAGTTGAGTCAGTTTTAATTCCGACTTCTNATAGAATAACAGCNTGCGTNTCGAGCCANGTNGGTTGTAGTTTGGATTGTAATTTTTGCGCTACGGCTAGGCTAAAAAGAATGAGGAATCTTGATCCAGATGAGATATANGATCAAGTTCTAGCAATTCATAGACAGGGATTGGAAAATTTTAATAGACCGCTTACAAATATAGTTTTTATGGGTATGGGTGAACCTCTAATGAATTATAAAAATGTATTATCTGCGATTGAAAAAATAACTCAACTTGATGGTCTTAATTTCTCACCCAAAAGAATTACATTAAGTACGGTTGGAGTTCCTAAAATGATCAAACGTCTCGCGGATGATAAAGTAAAATTTAACCTTGCTGTAAGTCTTCACTCAGCTATAAATGATATTCGATCATCAATAATGCCAATAAATGACTCAGCGCCAATTGAAGAATTGGCAGAATCTTTGGTTTATTGGTATCGTTTAACCAGAAGGAAAATCACTTTTGAATATGTTGTTTGGAAAGAAATAAATGACAAAATAGAAGATGTTGAAGCATTAGTTAAATTATGCAAACAAGTGCCTTCAAAGGTTAATCTGATTGAATATAATTTCATTGGTGACAAAAGATTTAAACGAGCTGAAAATGAAAGTATCGACCTATATCGAAGAAAATTGAAAGAAAATGGAATTTCAGCTCACATAAGAAAGTCTAGAGGCGAAGATATTGATGCCGCATGTGGTCAACTCTCAAATAAGACAGGTGTTTCCCTTAATTAATAAAAATTATATTAAAGAGTTTCATTTGTCCTCCGTAATTTTGCTAAGCAATGATAGCTAAAACGCAAATAAAAGAGGCATTGAGTGATATTCAAAATGCTTCAGGAAAGGGGTTATTGATAGAATCTGATGGATTGAGAAATGTCCAGATTCTGGGAAAAGAAGTAGTCGTTGACGTGATTTGTGACAGCCCCGTTTTGCATCAAAAAAAGAAATTTGAAGTAGCCATTTTACAGGCTATTCATGCTCGGGTAGATGTTAAATTACAAGTGAAAGTTAATCTTATCATTGAAGCTCCAAAAACTCCGCCTAAAGATCAAATAAAAGGAAAGCCAATACCTGGAGTTCAAAATGTTATTGCTGTGGCCTCTGGAAAAGGTGGTGTTGGAAAGTCAACAGTAAGTGCAAATATTGCCGTTTCATTGGCAAAAATGGGGTTCAAAGTAGGAATTTTAGATGCAGATATTTATGGTCCTAGTATTCCTCTGATGATGGATGTAGTTAGTGATCGGCCAGGAAGTATCGAGCAAGATGGGGTTCGAAAAATGGAACCAGTAGAATCTTATGGTGTTAAAATAATGTCAATAGGGTTTTTTGCAGGAAACGATCAGGCCGTAGTCTGGAGAGGTCCTATGGCTACTAAGGCTTTAAATCAGATGATATCTGAGACTCATTGGGGTGAGCTTGACTTTATGATAATAGACCTCCCTCCAGGTACTGGTGATATTCATTTAAGTATTGTTCAAGCACTTCCTGTCACTGGAGCTGTTGTGGTAAGCACTCCCCAACCTATTGCACTTGCTGATGCCAAAAAAGGAGTTGGAATGTTTCAAATGGATGCTATAAATATTCCAGTTTTAGGTATTATTGAGAATATGTCATATTTCTGCCCTGAGGAGTTGCCAAATAATAAATATTACTTGTTTGGTAGAGATGGTGCTAAAAATTTGGCTAATGATATTAATGTGCCTTTTTTAGGTGGATTACCAATAAACCAGAGTATAAGAGAGGCTTCAGATGTGGGTCGCCCTGCAGCATTGCAGACAAATAGTGAAGTTCCAAAAGAATTTGAAGAAATTGTGAAAAGCACACTACTTTCCCTTACTGAACGAGTAAACACTTTGCCTCCTACAGAGGCTGTGAGAATAACTACAATGGCCGGGTGCAAAACAACTAAAAGAGAAGTATGAATAGTTTAAAAGATAGAGTAGAGTTGGCATTGGATGAAATTCGCCCTTTCCTTCAAAATGACGGTGGTGATATTAAGCTTCTTAAAATTGTTAAGGAGAAAGAAGTACAAGTGGCTTTGCTTGGAGCTTGTCATGATTGTAGAGTAAATAGAATGACTCTGAAAAATGGAGTTGAAATTTCTATTAAACAACATGCTCCAGAGATCGATGTAGTCACTCAAGTAAATACTCCGCTATAGGCAAGTATGATTAAAACAGATATTTTAATTATTGGAGCTGGGCCCGTTGGTCTTTTTACTGTTTTTGAGGCGGGGCTTTTAAAAATGAAGTGTCATCTAATTGATACTTTAACGAAAGCTGGCGGTCAATGTTCTGAGCTTTATCCAAAAAAACCGATATATGATATCCCAGCATATCCTGAAATACTTGCGGATGAATTAACAAATAAACTACTAGAGCAAAGTAAGCAGTTTGAGCCTGGGTTTACATTTGGAGAAAGAGCTGAAACGTTAAAAAAGAATTCAGATGGGTTGTTTACTGTAGTTACTGATAAAGGGACTGTTCACCAGGCGCCAGTGGTAGTAATTGCTGGTGGGCTAGGGAGTTTTGAGCCAAGAAAACCAACCTTGTCTAATCTAGAAAAATATGAAGGTAATGGAGTCCAATACTCTATTCAAGATCCTGAAATTTATAGAGGTAAAAAAGTTGTTATCGCTGGAGGTGGAGATTCGGCTTTAGATTGGACAATTATTTTAGCAGATATTGCTTCAGAAGTTACATTGATTCATAGAAGTAATGAATTTAGAGGTGCCTTAAGTTCTGTTGAGAAAGTCCAATCTCTCAAAGATAAAAAACGCATAAAAGTAATTACCTCTTCTCAGGTTGAAAAACTAGAAGGCGAATCTCGCTTGGAATCAATATCTATTAAAACTTCAGGTGAAAAATCGCAAAAGATTCTCGTAGATTATTTTATTCCTCTTTTTGGTTTGCTTCCAAAATTAGGACCCATTTCAGAATGGGGTTTAGAAATTGAAAAAAATGCAATCAAGGTTAATAATTCTCTAGATTACCAAACTAACATAAAGGGAGTATTTGCCGTTGGAGATGTAAATACATATCCGGGTAAATTGAAATTGATATTGTGCGGATTTCATGAGGCGACTGTTATGTGTCAATATGCATATAGAATCATCAATCCGGAGAAAAAATTCCTCTTAAAGTATACAACTGTAACAGGTGTTAGTGGATTTGATGGGACCACAAAATCTTCTCCAAAAACCCTAGTAAAAAAGATTTTGTAGTGGAGGAATTAACTATTAAAATTAATGTCACAGATAGGCAAGGAGAATACCACCATATAAACGTGCCTTCAGATATGTCCATGAATTTAATGGAGGTGATCCGGTCTTATGAACTAGTAGAAGAGGGAATGATTGGAATTTGCGGAGGGATGGCAATGTGTGCCTCTTGCCATTGTTACATAACCTCAAACCATCAATTAAAAAGCCCTTCGAGCGAAGAGGAGTTTATGCTTTTGGATGCCAATGATGTTAAAGAAAACAGTAGACTTTCATGTCAAATACCAATTTCGATTGAATTAAATAACCTTGAATTGATAATTTCACCTTTTCAATAATTGGCATACTATCCTGTCTGCTTTTCGAGTTCTTTTCTGATGCGGCAGGATCCTATTACCTTTGGTTGAATAATTCATTTGATTTTTTTTGCATTTAAAAATTAGGAGATAAACAGTTTTAAATATGGGACGAGCATTTGAATACCGTAAGGCGAGAAAAATGAAAAGGTGGGCTTCGATGGCTAAAGTTTTCACTCGTATATCAAAAGACATTATTATGGCTGTTAAAGAAAGCGGCCCAAACCCGGAAGCAAATAGTCGTTTAAAGGCATTGATTCAAAATGCACGCGATGCGAATATGCCAAAAGACAACGTTGATAGGGCTATAAAGAGGGCAGTCTCCAGAGATCAAGCAGATTACAAGGAAGTCGTTTATGAGGGATATGGGCCTCATGGTATTGCTATTATAGTTGAAACGGCAACTGATAACAATACCAGAACTGTTGCTAATGTCCGGTCTTATTTTAATAAGTGTAATGGGAGTCTAGGAACGAGTGGAAGTGTTGAATTTATGTTCGAAAGAAAATGCCATTTTAAGATGCCTAAGTCTAATATGGATATCGAAGAATTTGAATTTGATATGATTGATTATGGCGTTGAAGAAATTTTTCAAGAGTATGATGAGGAAAAAGAGCTAGAGGTATTGATAATGTATGCTCCCTTTTCAGAATTTGGCTCAATTACAAAAACCCTCGAGGTTAAAGGCATAGAAATTCTCAATTCAGGTTTTGAGAGAATTCCCTTGGACACGAAAAAATTGAATTCTGATGATAGCCTTGAGGTAGATAAATTATTNGAAAAGATTGAAGAAGACGAGGATGTTCAAGCTGTTTTTCATAATATGACATGATGAAAAGCTTCTTTTTCCTTTGCCTAATAGGACTCTTTTCTAACCTTTATGCTCAAGACATTGATTTAAAGCCTTTGAATCACGACGATTATGACTCTTGGGAGAAAATAAGTGATTACGGAGTCAGTGATGATGGAAAATATGCTTTTGCTTCTNTAATTCCCCAAGTGGGTGATGGAGTTTCAATTTTATTTAATCTAGAAACTGGCGATGAGATAGTCAGATTAGAAAGAGCATTTCAATTAAATTTTTTACCGAATACAGGGTTTTTAGTTTTTTCTGTAAAACCAGTTTTTGAAAAGCTTAGGCAACAGAAATTGAGAAAAGTAAAATCAGAAAATATTCTCAAAAATGAGTTTGTGATTGGATCTATTTCAAAAGGGAAATTTGAAATATTAGATTCTTTGGGACCAATCACTAGCTATAAAATTGATTTTGGGAGAAGAGATACGTCTCTCGATATTTTTGGGATACAGCGGCCATCAAAAAGAAAAGAAAAACCTTCCCTTAGCATTTTTTCTGTATCCCAATCTGAAATATTTACGGGTGCTGTCCAAACTGAACAATCTTTCAAGCTCGATACTTTAGGTGAATGGAGGAATGTATTGAAATGGGGATTTCCAGAAAATAAATTATCCGAAAGTGGCTTTTATTTAATTATTGAAAATTCAGAAACTAAAAATCAAGAATTGTTATTCAATCCCATGGAAAGTGATTCATTATATGATAAAGGCGCCGACTTCGGTTCAATTGTTTTCGGAAAAAATAAAAATAAGCGCCATCAAAATTCAATCTTTTATATAAAGAAAAATAAATCAGAAGATACTTTTTCCTCGATTTGGTTTGCGGGATCGGATAAAAGACAACAACATTTTCGCACACTCATTGTAGAATTAAATGCTCCAGGGCTGTCCCCGGGCTCATTCCCAAGTTTTAATGCTGGTTTGACTGTAGAGAATACCGGTTTATTTTTTTACTACGAACTAGCTTTTCGCCCAGTTCAGTGGAATGATAGCCTTACCCTAAAAGAAGAAAGATCTAATCTAGATATTTGGTCTTGGAATGATGATCTCATTCAACCTCAGCAGGCGAAAAAAAATCGCTTGGAAAAATCATCGAGGTATATGGCCTTTTTTTCATTTATGGATTCAAGTATTGTTAAACTTTCAGATAAAAGTTTTTCAAATGCAATTGCCTTAAATGATAATGATTGGGTTATTAGATATTCTCAAAACAAGTACAAACGTCAATACTCATATGATGTCCAATTGCCATATGATCTCGAACTTATTTCAAAGAAAAATGGAAATATTTTAAAAATTGGAGAAGCAATGAAAATAGCTAGATCTCCGCAGATGAATCCATTGGGAAATGCTATTGCTTATTATTTATCAGCTAAGCGTCATTGGGAAATTGCTATAGTTGATTCTTCTTTGTCAAAGAAAGTTTCTATTAAAAAAATGAAAGTGCCAATCCCAAAACCGGTTTGGAACGAAGAGCATGATTCTCCCTCATATCCATATCCATACGGGTCTCCAGGATGGCTTTCAAATGGTGATTTTGTTGTTTATGACGCTTATGACATTTGGAGTTATAATCTCCGTACAAATGAGGTGAAAAATTTAACAAATTTTCAAGGGCGAAATTCTAAAACACGAATGCGGATATTGAATTTAGAACCTAAAGTTGGATCTGATTTAAAGAAAAAAGTAGGGGTTGACAACCGTGATAAATCGATAACTGTTAGAGCATTTAATACGCAAACTAAGTCATCTGGTTTTCATAAAATCGATCTGCTCACGGGAGATTCTAAAGTTATTTCCCAAGGGGAATCAAAGCATTCAAGATATCTTCGTGCCAAAGATGCGGATACATATTTATTTACAAAGGAAACAATAAGATCCTCTCCAAACCTGTTTTGTTTTTCTTTCCTTGACAGTAGTAATTTGGAAACCCATGATTTTTTAAAAAAACAAAATAATGCATTTCAACTTACAGATATCAATCTTCAACAAGATAGCTTCGTTTGGCCAAAAGTTCAAATGATAAATTATCGCGCTTTTGGACAAAAATTACAAGGCCTACTATATACACCGTTAGCTTCATCAATTGGTGTGAAGCTACCAATGATAATCTACTTTTATGAGAGGTATTCGGATAGATTTCATGACTATAAGACTCCTGCCCCTAGCGCCTCAACAATAAATGTAAGTTGGTTTGTGAGTAATGGATATGCAGTTTTTATTCCGGACATAATCTATAAAGTAGGTCGTCCTGGGGAAAGTGCTTTGAAATGCATAAATAAGGGAGTTGATCAAGTTTTAAAGATTGAAAAACGGATTGATCCAAAAAGAATGGGACTGCAGGGACAAAGTTGGGGAGGGTATCAAACAGCATTTTTGATAACTCGAACAAATCGTTATGCTTGTGCTATGGCTGGAGCCCCAGTTAGTAATATGTTTTCTGCATATGGAGGGATTAGATATTCTTCAGGAATGTCGAGACAATTTCAATATGAAAAAACACAAAGTCGAATTGGAAAAACTCCATGGAAAGGTTTTTATTCTTACAAAAAAAACTCTCCAGTTTTTTATGCGAACAAGGTTAATACACCGTTGCTAATAATGCACAATGATAATGATGGTGCTGTACCATTTACTCAAGGGGTTGAGCTTTTTATGGGTTTAAGGCGTTTGGAAAAGCCGGTTTGGATGCTTGTTTATAATGGGGAGCAGCACAATTTAAGAAAAAGAGCAAATCGATTAGATTTGTCCATTAGAATGAGCGAATTTTTCGATTATTATCTCAAGAATTCTCTTAAACCTGATTGGATGGCCAAGGGCCGCTCACTGAAAGAAAAACCAACTGAAAAATGAATAGTAATGAAAAATGTTCAAGAAGCCATAAATAATCCAAATTCAACTTTTTTAGATGTTAGAAGAGAAGACGAATTTGAGGAAGGGAATGTCCCTGGGTCTATAAACATTCCACTGCATGAAATAATTGATAATATTGAGTCGATTCGAACCATGTCAAAGCCCATAGTTTTATACTGTAAGTCTGGTGGGAGAAGTGGTCAAGCATTAATGATTTTAGAGGCCCAAGGGATTTCAGATTTATTCAACGGTGGGGGATATGAGGATGTTTTAAAATTGAAAATGTGATATTCTCCAAAAAATATTTTAAACTGGGAATCAATGCTTTAATTTTTTCTCTAGTGATATCATTCTTTTTTGATTCCTGTACATTTGAGGATTTGGCCGATGCTGAAGGGGTGAATCTTGAGGTTAAGGATCAAGAGGAATTGAGTCCCTCAAAATTTAAAAATCAGGCCCAGTTCGGAAAAATAGTTGACGTAAGAACCTATGAAGAATGGCAAAATGGAATTATTGATGGGTCTACATGTGTTGATTTTCTCAAAGGCAACTTTATTTCCAAAATGGATTCAATATTTGGGCACGATAAGTCACAGAAATTATATCTTTATTGCCATAGTGGAAATAGAAGTTTTAAAGCATTAAAGCTTTTAAAAAGCAATGGATTTAAAAATGTTTATCATTTAAAAGGCGGTCTTAAAGCTTTCAATTTTTTTGAAGAAGGTCGATGATATTTGAGGTTCCCGAGGTAAAAAGGAATTAAAAAGGTGATTTAACCACAAAAGATTCAGGATACTTTTTTCTCCACTCTCTTAGTGCATATTCAGCTGAAAGTTTAATTGAAAAAATCCCTACAGAAACTTTAAAATTCGGCTCATCAAAATGTAGCGTTATATCTTCAAAGGACTTTAGTTCATTGTAGATTCTCATCGCTTCTTTTCTATTCCCGCCAAAAACTTGGATAGTATATCTCTCTATATTTCCAGATGTATTGAAGTTTTCTTTCTGGCGAATTTTTTGTAAGTGAGATTTCCATGCGGACTCAACCAGGGATCCGGAAATAACAATTATACTATCCTGCAATCCCAAGGCTTTTGGGATATTTTTTTTTGTAAAAGAGGACCCAAATAATTCAGGAGATTGGATAATGGTTGTGATCCAAAAACATAACAAGAAGTATTTAATTTTCATCTAAGTACAAAGGTGAGAAAAAACTAAACACTATTCCTTATTTAGAAAGATTTTAAATTAAGAATAACTCATCATTTTGACACTTCCTTACAGCTTGTTGTTTTGTACTTTTGTAATGCTATTGAATAGCTTTAAAATGTACATAAATAAAGGTTTCTTAAAGTTTTTAATGTTGCGGTTTTTAACTATTGTATTGACAATTAGTGCCTTATCAATTCCTCTAAAAGCAGAGGTAGATGTAGACCTGGGCAAAAAGCTATATAAAATCAATTGTGCATCGTGCCATAAATTGGACAAAAAACTGATTGGTCCTGCACTTGCAGGAGTTACTGAAAGGCGTTCAGAAGAATGGTTATTGAGATGGATTCGGAATAATGCGGAATTAAGAGCATCAGGTGATGCTGATGCTAAAGCAATATTCGAAGAGTACAATGGGTCCGTAATGACAGCATTTCCTGCACTTTCTGACGATGATATCAAAAGTATATTGGCTTACACAGATTCAAAGCCTGTTGCTGCCGTGCCCAAAGAATTGCCTCCGCCGGCAGGGGCTGTGGAACCAGTAAATGAAGTTTTTTTACTTTATGTTTTGGGAGCGTTTTTATTATTGTTCCTTGTTCTTCTTTTGAGGATACGAAATACTTTAAAGAAAATAAATGGAGACAATTCTTCTACGGTCATTCAAGATTTCGGTGCATTAACGCGATGGTTAATTGGCAATAAACGTTTCGTTACTGCTTCTACTATTATTTTAATTGTTGCATTTGTTCATCAATTATTTTGGTGGCTGATGAGTATTGGTATAGAGCAGAACTATCAACCGATTCAGCCTATAGCTTTTAGTCACAAGATTCATGCTGGAGAGAATCAAGTAGATTGTAATTACTGCCATACCTCAGCGAGATACTCCAAGCACTCAGGAATACCATCTGCAAATGTTTGTATGAATTGCCATATGTACATAGATGGAACTGAAATACTAAATGAAGCTGGTGTTTCAAAATATGCGGGCGAACGTTCACCTGAGATCTCAAAAATTTATGCAGCTATTGGGTGGGATCCCGATGAAAGAACTTACATCGAGGATTACGAAGTAAAACCAATTCGATGGATCCGAATTCATAATTTACCTGATTTAGTTTATTTTAATCACGCCCAGCACGTTACCGCAGGAGGTGTAGAATGTCAAACGTGTCATGGCCCCATCGAAGAAATGGAAGTGGCTTACCAGTATTCGAGTTTGACAATGGGTTGGTGTATAAATTGTCACCGGGAAACAGAAGTAAATACATCAAATGGATATTACGCGGATGCAGAAGGGAACGGAACGAGCATAAATGAGCGTTTGGCTTTAAAGTTTCATGATGAAATAATTACTGTAGAAAAAATTGGAGGTTTAGAATGTGGTAAATGCCACTATTAATTTAAAAACATGGCAAAGGATAAAATTTATTGGAAAGGATTTGACCATCTTGCGAATACAGAGGTTTCAAAGCGCCTATCTGAGAATGAATTCTCTGAAGACATTCCTATCGACCAGTTTTTAGGTGATGATAATTTGATGTCAAACTCTTCTACAACAAGAAGAGATTTTTTGAAATATTTAGGTTTTTCAACTGCCGCAGCGACTTTAGCTGCATGTGAACAACCGATTATAGAAAGCATACCCTACGTTGTCAAGCCGGATAATTTAACACCGGGAATGCCAACTTATTATTCAACTACTTACGTTGATGGCCAAGATTTCGCGTCTATTTTGGTTAAAACCAGAGAAGGTCGACCGATTAAAATTGAGCCTGGGGATAAAGACCGCTTTAATTGGGGTACAAATGGAAGAGCTCAAGCGAGTGTCTTATCTCTTTATGATTCCTCAAGACTCAGGCAGCCTGTAAAGAGCGGAGTTGAAACCGATTGGGATACAATTGCTAATGATTTGAAAAAAGCTGTTGAGGAATCTGTAAATGATGGAAAGCAATTTATGTTAATGACGGGCTCCATTTTCAGTCCATCCTTTAAGCGTATTATTGAAAGATTAAGGCAGAACTATGCCAATTTTGTCCATGTTGAAGTTGATGCAGTATCCTCATCTGAGGTATTAGATGTTTGGGAACAATTAACTGGGGTTAGAGCCATGCCAACTTATGATCTCAAGGCCGCTGACTTGGTTGTTTCTTTTAATGAAGATTTTCTTTCTTCGAGTTTGCCTCAACAGGTGGCTTCAGACTACGCGTTGCGAAGAAAACCCGGTAAAGGGATGCTTCGCCATATTCAAATTGAATCGAATTTAAGCTTAACGGGTTCTAATGCGGATAAGCGTATTAAAATCAAACCAACACAGACTGGTAATGCTCTTACCATATTGTTAAACCGAATTTCCAACTCTCGCTACCCGACAAAGTCAATAGGCAAAGTACTTTTAGATCAATTAAACGGAGTTGCTGATGAATTAATCATGGCTCGTGGAAAATCTTTGGTTTTCGTAGGTGGTAATTCAGGAGTAAATGCTCACTTGTGCGCGGCTCTAAATGCAGCGTTGAACAACATAGGATCAACCCTCAGGCCGGATAAGCCGATTTACCTTAAGTCGGGTAATGATAAATCCATGGATAATGCCATTTCAGATATGAAAGAAGGCATGGTTGGAGCACTGATTATTGCTGGAGCTAACCCTGCCTACAACAGGACAGGTTTTGAGTCTGCTTTGAAAAATGTTACTTATTCGATTGGTCTCTCAGAACGTTTAGATGAAACAGCATCGGTCACTAAATACGCAGCACCGAGTCCCAACTTCCTCGAGTCATGGGCAGATTTTGCACCAACAAATACAGATTTCACAGTCTCTCAACCAGTTATTAGACCTCTTTTTAATAGTAAGCCTGTCATTGAAATTTTGTCGGAATTGTTGGGTCAAAAGAGATCTTCCAAAGACCTGGTAAAGGAAAGTGTTTTGTCATTAGGTTTGAATTGGTCTCAAACTTTACATGATGGAGGAGCATCGATTGAGAAAGATTCAAAAACGCAAGGAAATTCAGAGATCTCTAAACGTGCTTTAAGAGGATTAGATGTCGCTGTAGAGACTGCCAATTCTATAAAAAGTGGTCAGTTTGAATTAACCCTTTATCAAAAAACAGTTGGCGCTGGTTATCAATCTAACAATCCTTGGTTACATGAGCTCCCAGATCCAATTTCGCGAGCATGCTGGGATAATTATTTAACGATATCAGCCGCTGATGCTCTAACAATGGGCTTAGTGAATAAGACACAAAGTAATGGAGCACTTGATGGTAGCTTAGTTAACATCAAAACAAAGGACTCTTTATTATCCAATGTTCCTGTATTAATTCAACCTGGCCAAGCTCCAGGAACAGTTGGTTTGGCATTGGGTTATGGCAGGACTAATGCTGGAAAGGTTGCAGATGGCCTAGGTGTTAATGCGTACAAATTAAATTTTATTCAAGGGTCCGGTATTGTTGAAATTTCACCTACTGAAGAAATGCATCAATTTGCCTCTACTCAGTTAGGAAATACAATGATGGGGCGGAAAATTGTAAATGAGGTTTCTCTAGCTGATTTTATAAACGATCCCAAAGGCTCATCATGGAATGAAAAGCCTACATTTCATACTTTGGATGGAACTGTATCAGCTGATGAGGCTAATTTATGGGAAAACCATGACCACGAAACTATGCATATGTGGAATATGAGTATTGACCTAAACAGTTGTCATGGTTGTGGCGCCTGTGTAATCGCATGTCATATTGAAAATAATGTTCCTGTCGTTGGTAAAGAAGAGATCCGCAACTTCAGAGATATGCACTGGTTGCGAATAGACAGGTATTATTCCTCGGATATGACTCCAGAGCGTGCAGAAAATGAAAATATCGGTGTTGTTGAAAAGTATGCTGAAATGGAGAAGCCAGGAGTAAGCCCAGAAGTAGTTTTTCAGCCAGTCATGTGTCAGCATTGTAACCATGCACCGTGTGAAACGGTTTGCCCTGTCGGAGCTACCGTGCATTCGAGAGAGGGATTAAACCACATGGCATATAACCGTTGTATTGGAACTAGATATTGCGCAAATAACTGCCCTTATAAGGTTAGAAGATTTAATTGGTTCAACTACCAAAAAAATGAGCAGTTTTCTTTGGTAAATCCGGCTCAAGATGATTTAGGCAGAATGGTTTTAAATCCTGATGTTACAGTAAGAGCTAGAGGCGTCATGGAGAAATGTACCATGTGTATTCAGCGAATTCAATATGGCAAGTTAGAAGCAAAGAAACAAGGTAAGCCAATTGAAGATGGCGCCATTACGACTGCTTGCGCTCAAGCCTGCGACACTGGATCGATAACATTTGGTGATGTGAATCTTGATGATAGTGCAGTCAGGAATGCTAAAAAAGATAGTCGATCTTATCATCTTCTTGAAGAAGTAGGTACTCAACCTTCAGTGTTTTATCAAACAAAAGTTCGTAACAAAGTTTAAAAGAAGAAAAAGAGAATTATGCATTACGAATCCAACGTCCGAGAGCCACTAATACTTGGTGATAAATCATATACTGATATCACCAATGACGTTGCTCGCCCGATAGAAACAAAGGCACCGCGCCTTTGGTGGATGGCTTTCTCCATAGCTCTTACGATGATGTTATGGGGTTTTGGATGCATTGCGTATACGATTGGAACTGGTATTGGCGTGTGGGGGCTAAATAAAACTGTCGGTTGGGCATGGGATATAACCAATTTTGTATGGTGGGTTGGTATTGGTCATGCTGGAACATTGATATCCGCAGTATTACTTCTTTTTCGTCAAAAATGGAGAATGGCTATAAATCGTTCTGCAGAGGCAATGACAATTTTTTCTGTAATCCAAGCTGGATTATTCCCATTAATCCATATGGGTAGAGTATGGCTTGGATATTGGGTTTTTCCTATCCCGAATACTTATGGTTCACTTTGGGTAAATTTTAACTCTCCACTTTTATGGGATGTATTTGCAATATCAACTTACTTGACGGTATCAACAGTTTTTTGGTACACTGGCCTCATCCCTGATTTTGCAATGATTCGAGATAGAGCCATTAACCCTCTTCAAAAATATATTTATAAAATTCTCTCTTTCGGATGGGGTGGAAAAGCCAAGGCATGGCAGAGGTTTGAAGAGGTCTCACTTGTTCTTGCCGGTTTAGCAACACCTCTTGTTTTATCTGTTCACACCATTGTATCCATGGATTTTGCAACTTCTGTTATTCCAGGTTGGCACACTACAATATTTCCTCCATATTTTGTTGCTGGCGCAATATTCTCTGGATTTGCAATGGTTCAAACTCTGCTTCTAATTGTAAGGAAAATATTCAAAATGGAGGATTATATTACAATTCAACACATCGAAATGATGAACATTGTTATCATGGTAACAGGGTCCATTGTTGGTGTCGCATATATAACGGAATTATTTATTGCATGGTATTCGGGTGTAGAGTATGAACAATATGCATTTTTAAATAGAGCGACAGGACCTTATTGGTGGGCATACTGGTCGATGATGACATGTAATGTTTTCTCTCCCCAATTCATGTGGATTAAAAAACTTAGAACCAATTTGATATTTACTTTTTTGATTTCAATTGTAGTTAATATTGGTATGTGGTTTGAAAGGTTTGTGATTATCGTTACGTCTCTTCATCGAGACTATTTACCTTCATCATGGGCCATGTTTTCTCCCACTTTTGTGGATATAGGTATTTTCCTAGGTACTATCGGCTTTTTCTTTGTTTTGTTTCTTCTCTATGCTCGAACATTTCCTGTAATTGCTCAAGCAGAATTGAAAACAATATTAAAATCCTCTGGGGAATCTCAGAAACAACATCATGATCCGAATGGCAAACATTGATAATAAAAATCTAGTGCGCGCGATATTTACAGATGATGATACGGTCTTGTCTGCTGTAAAAATATTACGTGAGAAAGGGATGAAAATAAAAGAAGTTTACTCACCTTTTCCCATCCATGGCTTGGATAAAGCGATGGGTTTAAAAGAGACGAGAATTGCGATGGCGTCCTTCATGTATGGATTATTTGGNNTANCCNTTGCAATAACGCTNACAGCNTATACAATGAATTTTGATTGGCCCCAAAATATCGGTGGAAAGCCCAGTATGACTTGGGGAGCTAATATGCCTGCTTTTGTTCCTATCCTTTTTGAGTTAACTGTGTTTTTTGCTGCTCACCTTATGGTCTGGACTTTTATGGTAATTAATAAATTATATCCGGGAGCAGAGCCTCAAAACCCGGATCCCAGAACAACCGACGATCANTTTATGATAGAGTTATANTCTTCGAAGGGATTGGTAGATGTTTTAAAGGAATCAGGTGCTAAAGAAATTTCTGAAGTATAATGACTATGAAATTAAATACACATAGAATTTTTATCCTATTGATTCCGATTTTCATAATGATCGTATCGTGTAATATTGATAAGGAGACTCCTGGTTATACATATATGGATGATATGTATAGATCCCCTGCGGTAAAAACATATCAGCCATCAATTAATAATTTTAGAAATTCTTCAGCNTTAAAACCAGTAGAGGGAACAATTTCAAGAGGATATGTGCCTTATGATATTCCAAATACAAATGAAGGATATGAAAATTCAAAACTTGATGCTTCGGTTCCCCAGTATTTTTCAACATTAGANCCAGAAAACGGAAAAGAGTTATACGGGCAGTTCTGTTCTCACTGTCATGGTGAAAAAGGTGATGGTAACGGAATCTTGATGCAGCGAGAGAAAATATTAGGAATCCCAGGTTACGGAAGAGATCGTTTGCCAGATATTACCCCAGGCTCTATTTACCATGTCATCATGCATGGAAAAAATAATATGGGCTCACATTCATCACAATTAAATTATGATGAGCGATGGAAAATAATCAAGTATGTCTTGAAGCTTCGTGAAGATCAATCCGCAATTGCTGCAGCAGATGCAGANGCGAAATAACTAAATGCTGATAAAGATGTTTGTTTTTACTTCAAAAGCCAAAATTTTAGCAATATCCTTAACAGTGATTGGTTCTGTTATGTTGGTAATTGGTTTTNATTCTCCTTCAAGCAGTAGNCATGATATTTTAGACTCTCATCATGAAGAGGGTTCTCATTCTGGGGTAACTCATCATGAAGAGGGTTCTCATTCTGNGGTAACNCATCATGAAGANGGTTCACATTCTGAGGTAACGCATCATGAAGAAGGTTCACATTCTGAGGTAACGCACCATGAAGAAGCAATGCATTCTGAAGATTCTCACCACGGAGGGCACCATGATCATGGCGCTGCGAATAGACCCTGGTCAGCTTTTTTAGTAAATACAATTTTCTTTTTGGGTATAGGAGTTGGAACCCTGTTTTTCTTAGCAATTCAATATGCTGCCCAAGCAGGGTGGTCTGCGGGAATTTTACGAGTTATGGAAGCAGTGGCATTATTCGTTTCTATCCCGTTATTGGGATTATTATTCTTAGCCATTACAGGTTCCATGCATATTCATCACATATGGCATTGGATGCAGGAAGGCATCATGGACCCGTCTAGTCCTAATTACGATTATTTAATCGCTGGAAAAGAAGGATATTTAAATGCNCCATTTTTTATAGTTCGTACAGTTGCTTATATAGTAATTTGGGGAGGGGCAGCTTATTTACTTCGTAGAAATAGCCTCAAAGAGGATCGATTGCCCTCAGGTCAGAGTTTATTTTATACTCAAAGAAAATTAGCTGCTGCATTCATAGTATTATATGCTGTCACCTCTTCTACTAGTGCTTGGGATTATATAATGTCAATTGACGCGCATTGGTTTTCTACCCTTTTTGGATGGTATACTTTTGCTGGAATGTTCGTTACAGCTCTAACTGTATTGAACTTATTGGTTATTTATTTAAGAATTGGTGGACACCTTCCATGGGTAAATGAAAATCATCAGCACGATTTGGGTAAGTTTATGTTTGCCTTCAGTATTTTTTGGACGTATCTATGGTTTTCTCAGTATATGTTGATTTGGTATTCCAATATTCCAGAAGAAACTCCATATTACATAACAAGGTTTGGAGAATATAAAGTTCTATTCATTACTATGGTCGTTTTAAACTTTTTAATGCCGGTTCTTGTTTTGATGTCAAGAGATGCAAAACGTATAGTGGGTTTTATATCTCTCGCTGCGGTGTTTGTTTTAGCGGGCCATTGGTTGGATCATTACATTATGATTATGCCAGGTTCAGTTGGATATAATTATGGCTTTGCATGGGCAGAAATCGGTGGCTTTTTATTTTATGCAGGAATTTTTATTTACGTTGTTTTACATAACCTTTCTTCCGCTCCTCTTTTAATGAAGAATAACGCTATGATTCATGAAAGTAAACTNTTCCATCAATAACTCGATATCGATATGACTGGTCTTTTATTAGCTCTTGTACTGTTTTTATTAGTTTTTGCCGCTGCGCAGATCATTCGTATCTACGAACTTTCGGTCAAAGCTAGTAATCGTGATGAGTATGTCGTAACGAATAAGGACAACTCGAACCAAGGAAGGCTCATGTTAGTTTTTGGGATTGCCTTGTTAGTCTCTTTTGTTGTGATGGCGATTGCCTGGAACCCTTTAGCTCTTCCGAAGCCTTCGTCATTGCATGGTGTTGAAATTGATAGGTTATGGGATGTTTCCATGGGGTTGATTGTTGTCACATTTTTTATTGTTCAGCCAATTTTATTCTGGTTTGCTTATAAATACCGTGGTAAAGAAGGTCAAAAAGCAAGTTATGTTGAGCACAATAATAANTTAGAATTTGTTTGGACTATTATTCCTGCTATTGTCTTAGCTGGCTTAATTGTCTATGGTATGACAACATGGTCAAACATTTGGAACCCAGAATTGGATGAAGAGCCGATTGTTATAGAAATCTATGGTAAACAATTTGGCTGGACAGCTCGCTATGCAGGAAGTGATAATACTCTGGGAAATGCAAATGTTCGGCTTATNGAGGGTGTNAATGTTATAGGAGTTGATACACTAGATCCAGCAAGTCANGATGATATTGTGACAANTGAATTACATCTGCCGGTANACAAACCAATNAAGTTTGTTTTTCGCGCTCAGGACGTNATTCACTCTGCATACATGCCTCATTTCAGGGCCCAAATGAATTGTGTGCCGGGAGCTCAAACATCTTTTCAATTNACNCCAACAATCACAACGGAAGAGATTCGAACTGANCCTGATGTGATTAAGAAAGTTGAGAGAATAAATAAAATTAGATTAGCATCAGGAAAAGAGTTTTATGAATACGATTATTTATTACTGTGTAACAAAGTTTGTGGGTCTGCACACTATAATATGCAGATGTCTTTAATTGTAGAAACTGAGGCAGAGTATACTAATTGGTTATCGGAACAAAAGACTGTTAAAGAATCCATATAAAGCGTAAACGATGGCAAAAAAAATAGTTGAAGAAGTTGTTTCTCATGATGAACATCATCATGNAGAGAATTTTTGGACAAAGTATATATTTTCTATGGATCATAAAATGATCGGAAAGCAATTTCTGATTACGGGNATGTTCATGGGAGTTGTTGGTGTTTTTATGTCTATGCTTTTTCGCCTTCAGTTAGCATGGCCTAATGAAAAATTTGTAATTCTTGANTCGATCNTNGGNAAATGGGCTCCGGAAGGTCAGATGGATCCTAATATCTATTTAGCGTTAGTAACTATCCATGGTACAATCATGGTATTTTTCGTNCTTACAGCAGGGCTTTCAGGGACATTTTCAAATCTANTGATTCCTCTTCAGATTGGCGCCCGCGATATGGCTTCAGGCTTCTTGAATATGCTNTCATATTGGTTTTTTGCNGCCTCTTCCGTAGTTATGATNANATCTCTATTTGTTGAAACTGGACCTGCTTCTGGTGGGTGGACTGTTTATCCTCCTTTAAGTGCTCTTCCTCAAGCCATGCCTGGCTCTGGTGCGGGCATGACTCTTTGGCTAGTATCGATGACATTATTTATCGCTGGTTCTCTCTTGGGGTCATTAAATTANATTGTTACNATTATAAANTTGAGAACTCGAGGNATGAGTATGGNTCGACTTCCNTTGACAATTTGGGCATTTTTNGTNACTGCAATTTTAGGAGTTCTCTCNTTCCCAGTTTTATTAAGTGCTGCNCTTCTTTTNATGTTTGATAGATTATTGGGNACAAGNTTTTATTTGTCAGATATAATGGTTGCTGGAGAACTTCTTCATAATGAAGGAGGTAGTCCAGTACTTTATGAACATCTCTTCTGGTTTTTGGGGCATCCAGAGGTATATATTATTTTGCTACCGGCATTAGGAATAACATCGGAGGTTATCGCTACAAATTCTAGAAAACCCATCTTTGGTTACCGTGCTATGGTCGGTTCTATTTTAGCGATTGCTTTTCTCTCATTTATTGTTTGGGGTCATCATATGTTTATTACCGGAATGAACCCTTTCTTAGGGTCAGTTTTCACATTTACTACTCTTCTTATTGCCATTCCTTCGGCTGTAAAGGCTTTTAATTATATCACTACTTTGTGGAAAGGAAATATCCAGTTTACTCCTGCAATGCTCTTTTCTATTGGTTTAGTTAGCACATTTGTTGCAGGTGGTCTAACTGGAATTATATTAGGTGATTCTGCATTGGATATNAATGTTCATGATACTTATTTTGTTGTNGCNCANTTCCATATTGTTATGGGNCTNTCNGCCATATTTGGAATGTTTGCAGGAGTATACCATTGGTTTCCCAAAATGTATAGAAGAATGATGAATAAATCNATGGGTTATTTACATTTTTGGTTAACATTTGTGTCTGCATATGGAGTTTTTTTCCCGATGCATTTCACCGGTCTAGCAGGCTTACCGCGACGATATTACAGTAATGCGGAATTCCCAATGTTCGATGAACTTCAGGATATTAATGTCATCATAACTATGTTTGCCATTTTTGGTGGAATTGCTCAACTTATTTTTCTTTTTAATTTCTTTTATTCGATGTGGAGAGGCCCCGTGGCACCGAAGAACCCATGGCGCTCTAACACTTTAGAGTGGACAACACCAGTTGAACATATACATGGAAACTGG
>NHBT01000003.1 GCA_002167805.1 Owenweeksia sp. TMED14
AAGTAGTTTCCGATTTTTTTTCATAATGAATCGCTGGCGATGACGATATTGAATTTCTATTCCAGCAATAGAGACTGTATAGTCAGGAAAATATTGAGGGGGATTAATATCACCCAGCAGCTCATCCCAACTATCATTCAAAGTTAGATTGGAAATGGAACTTCTTTTGGAATAATCGTAAGTCAATCGAACAAAGAGACCATTGACTAGCTCCAAACGATGCATAAAGTTCATAAATTGTCTCCTAGCAAAATTTCTTCTGGCAAATGTGCCTAAAATGGATTCATAGGTGTTTATCATCATATAGTCATCACCAATAGCTATCTCTAACTCCCTAAAAGACTTTGGTTCATAGAGATAATTGATTGCAAATTCGCCCTTTAAATCTTGATTCGAAAATCCATAATTCGTATACCCAGACAAAGTGAGACGTTGATCGTTCTTAAAATTTCGCATAAATAATGAACCTATCTGTTGACGCCATCCTCCAATTCCTAAAGGATTAAACTGATTAATAAGAGGATCTAAATAAAATCGATAGCCCTTTTTACGAGAGCGAAAGTGTATTCCAGAGAAAAGAGGCTCATACCAATGAAGTTTGTTCACAAATGCATCCAAACTATCTACGTATTCATCACTATCAAAATACACGGTAAGGCTATCTTGTTTCGATATAAATTTCTTTTCTTCAAAAGCTAGAGGGATTTTTCTAAGACTACTCCATTTACTTTGATCAATCTCATAAGCATCTTCAGCATATGATCTTACTACCAAACCCATTTTTTTTCTTGACAAATTTTCATTCAAAATAAAATCACTATGAATCACTCGCACAGACCCCGTATCTGATTTTAAGTACCACTGAAAATATCTTTGATTCACTAATGATGCACCCGAAATAGACTGAATATGGTCCTGACTAATCTTTAATCCCGTCAAGTTGATAAGTACTGATTTATGGGGTTCCAAAACACTCTCTTCTAAAACCCATCCATCTTCATTAATCTTCAATGAACCCCTAACAAAATTTTGTTTTTTCGAGATAAATTCAATTGTGTAGATGAATTCCCCGGCTATCCCCTCTATAGACTTCACTTGATAGCGATAATTCAAAAAAGCATCAAAAGCAAGAGGACTGGGAATTTTTGCGCTCAATATTTTTGGCAGACTAATAGTATTTGAAAAAAAATCGACATTACCATCACCATAACCTTGATAAAAATGCTGATCCGAATATAAATCACTTTGAGATGGCAATAATGACTTGTCATTTCGAAATTCCATGGAAAAATTGACTTCAATCTCTTGGTCGAAGTCCCCTCTATCAATCAAAGAATGATCATCAATAGCAATAATAAAATCGTTATATTCATTAGGTCTTTTATAGCTCGAATAACTTAAGAATTCTAAAAAAGATAGATCATCTCCTTCCTGATATGAACTTTTTACATATGTTGAACATTGAATAGTCTTTGAGAAGGTTTGCTGTGCTGATCGTTTAGAAATTAATTTACCAATTACTTCTTTTGCAATATCCACGNACTCAGCGGTAACCAATGCTTGTTCAAGTTGGATAATACTGTTTTTTTTATTATTTGTGGATTGAGCAAATATTGAAGTGCCAAAGGCAAGAATAATGATACTTGAAAAAATAATATTATTTAGCATTTTTATCCGATACTAATAATATCACCAGGTTGGCAGTCTAGGGCTTTACATATCGATTGCAGTGTTGAGAATCTGATTGCCTTGGCTTTTCCATTTTTTAGAATTGATAAATTAGACATCGTTATGTCGACTTTTCCGGATAAATCTGTTAAGCTCATCTTTCTTTTTGCTAACATAACATCAAGGCTTATAATTATCTGGCTCATTTTAAATTGTTAATTCATTTTCATCTTTCATTTTTATTCCCTCTGTCATAATATGAGCTAAAACCCATAAAATTAAAGCAGTAATCAAAAAACTCAAAGAAGGAAAATTAAAGCTAAAAGCTAAATCTTGAGAGAAGTCTGGTTCATGGAGACCATGGGCTGAAGACCAAGATGTTTCCGCAGAAAAGTCCATTGAATTACTGATGAAAAAACCTAACAATGTGAAAGCAAGCCAAGTAAAACTTAGGAAGAAAGCAATTAACTTTAATTTCTTGATTGTATTAATCTCAAAGTATTTCCCTTCTTGGATAAGAGACATAAAATTTTTCCAATATCTCAGAATAATATTTATTATTAAAAGAATAATCGTAAAGAAGGNAAAAACAACAAACCGAAAGAAAAATGGGGTCTGATTAAAGTTTGTGAAGTCGCCTGAAATACTTAGAAAATCGATTTTAATAATGCCAGCAATACTTCCACCAAATAAAATGTACGCTAATATGGAGACAATAATTATTGACAAGGCAATAGAAGCGAAATAAAAAAGATTTGAGAATTTATAAATTAAACTTATGCTTTTGTTTTGAGTCATTATTTTAAAATTGCGATGAATAATAATTTATATTTGCCAAATATACTATAATATTGATAAACAATAAATAAATATTGATAATCAAATAATATATAGTGTTAATCACAAAAATATTGTAACATTACGGCAACTTAAATAAGTCCTCAACTTTGCAATTCAGAGTTTTTGCAATTTTCAAAGATAGAACTGTCGAGGGTACATAAATTCCATTTTCAATAGCATTTATACTCTTTCTTGAAACCTCTGCTCTTTCTGANAGTTTTTGTTGAGTTAATCCAGCAGACTTTCTAATCTCAGCAAGATTATTCTTAAGATATTTGTGATCCTTACTCAAGATTTTTTCTTCTCAAAATCCTCAACAGCATCCGTTAATTCTTTGCCTGTATTTGGATAAAGATATCCAGCAAGCATGGTTCCAATTCCAATAAAAGCAACGAAGGCACCGACACCTTCAAAAAACCTTCCAAATACCATGTGACCCATAAAATAGATTCCAATACCCACAAAAATTGTTATTATCCCATTTCTTCGATAATCCAATGGTCGCTTTCTTCGATAACCCAATGGTCCCTTATTTTGTTCTTCAAAAATTCGCAACAACTTCTCAATTTTATCAGAATCATCTAAATTCTTTGATATTTCCAGAATCGTATCTCTTTTTCCCTTTGCATCAAAATACAGCCAAATGAATGAGGCAATTGGAACTAAAGAGCCAATAATTATTACGACAATTGAAAGTTCCGTTAACAAAAACACCATTATATGATTATTCATAATTAATTATTTTAAATGTAACGCAAACTTAACATATTTTAAATTGATACTCAAACGTTACATTTTAAAAATTAAAATCAAAATCAAACCTTGTTTTGNCTGATAATATTTATCGCTTTAGATATATTATTGGCTTTTTTTCGCAATAACTCAATATCTGACTCAAGAATATCATTAACTAATACAACTCCCATTCGCCGGTATTCTCTGGTTGATGGTTTACCGAATATTCTCAATTCCGTATTCTCCTCTTTTAGCGCGGTATCAAGGCCAACATACTTTGGTACACTATTTCCTGAATCTGAGGCAAGGATAACAGATGATACACCAGATTTATTATGAGTAATATTTGGAATGGGATATCCAAGGAATGCTCTTGTATGCAGTTCAAATTGATTTAGATTTTGCGTTCCTGCAAGAGTGACCATTCCAGTATCATGAGGCCTAGGAGATAGCTCAGAAAATATAACTCCCTGAGAAGTCAAAAAGAACTCTATTCCCCATATGCCAGCTCCACCCAATGCATCTGTGATTTTTTTTGCCATTGCCTGAGCAGTCAAGAGATCATTTTCAGAAATCACCGATGGTTGCCAACTTTCTTGGTAATCGCCTCTTTCCTGCCTATGACCTATTGCTGGACAAAATAAGGTATTGCCATTTTTTTGAGTAACAGTCAAAAGAGTAATCTCCGTATGAAAGTCAATGAATCCCTCAACAATGACCTCTTTCAGGTCTCCCCTACTTCCGTTCATCGCATATTCCCATGCATCTGCTATCTCGTCCCCCGACTTAATCAACGTCTGTCCTTTTCCCGAAGAACTCATCAGAGGCTTAACAATGCAGGGAAGACCTATCTTTTTTATTGCTTCTTCAAAAGTTATTCTTGAAGATGCATATTCATAAGGAGCTGTTTTTAGGTTTAAATCCTTGGCTGCCAAATCTCGAATCAATTTCCGATTCATCGTATAGTTTGCAGCTTTGGCACTAGGGACAATATGAAACCCTTCTACCTCATAGTCGTATAGACGATCTGTTCTGATGCTTTCAACCTCAGGAACAATAATATCAGGTTTATGCTTAACAATTGCTGCATCTAGTGCTTTTCCATCTAGCATATCAAACACTTCAAAAGCATCTGAAACCTGCATTGCTGGGGCATTTAAATAATTATCACATGCAATTGTAAACATACCGTAGCGTTGCAAAGAAATAATGACTTCTTTGCCTAATTCTCCGGAACCTAAAAGCATTATTCTTTTCATGGTATCGTTTTAAATTTCAATTCCTTTGATCAACAACTTTCTGCAAGGTAACTTTGTAATAATAATTTTTAGGGATCCAAATGCGGTATTTTACATTTTTTATTATCATCATTTTTTGCTCATGCCAACCGGATATTATAACCGACAATATTCCTGATCCTGTAGATACTAATTCTACGCCAAATTATTTAGTAAAAAATTCTGATTACATTTTTGATCAAAATAGCCTACACACATTTGAACTTCGTCTACCAGACTCCTCACTCGCGTTTCTAGACTCTGAGCCAAGTGCTGAAATCTACAGAGAGGGTAAACTAATCTTTCAAGGTGATACACTGAACTCAGTTGGTATAAGATATAAAGGCGCAAATGGTGCATGGTGGGGCTGCACCTCTGGAAACGGTCCCGGGTTTAAAACCTGCACCAAATTATCCATGAAGGTTAAGATAAATTATAAAGAGTCTTCTAGAAAGTTTTATAAACTTAAAAAACTACAGTTCCATTCTATGAATCACGACCCATCTCAAATGCATGAGAGATTAGGCTATTGGCTTTATAGAGCTGCAGGCATCCCCGCTCCCCGCTCTGTTCATGCCCGTCTAGTAATTAACGATATTTATGTGGGCCTATTTGCACTGACTGAACAAATTGACGGTCAATTTGCCAAATATAATTTTGATGATGATGGCGGAAATATCTACAAAGAAATATGGCCATTAAATAGTAACGGAACACCAAAAAGCACAGAAGAATATATCAATTCATTAAAAACAAATGAAGATGAAAATCCATCTGTTCAAACTATAAAAGAATTTGGTCAACAAATTTCAAATGCCAGTAGTAATCAAGTGATTCCAATTATTAGTAACCATATGGATCGAGACGAAATCATATCTTATGCTGTTATTGATAGATTAATTAGACATGATGATGGTGCTTTTCATTGGTATTGCTTTGGATCAGACTGCGCTCCTCATAATTTTTACTGGTACGAAGAACCGAACAATAAAAAATTACATCTCATCCCCTGGGATCTCGACCTCGCATTTATGAATTCAATCACCAATGAGCATACGGTTACAAACCTAAAAGATGATTGGGGACAAATATCCAATAACTGCTACCCCTTCCAATACGGGTTATTGGAGCAAAAATCAGCTGCATGTGATAAATTGGTTTCAGGATGGGTTTCCTGGGGAGGGCCTTTATACGGTCAGATAGAAAGTCAATATAAAAACAGTTTATTTTCACAAGCACAAGTTCACAGCCTTATTAATCTTTGGGCAAGTCAAATAAGAAATGCTACTATCGAAGCAAATAATCTTCACAGTGATGCTATACCCATCTCCTATTGGGAATGGAGCATGGAAAAGCTCAAAGACCAAACTGACTACTCCAGAAATAATTAGAGAATCCAATTCCTATCAATTTAATTTTTGATAAACAGGATGGTTGTATTTTTGCTGCATGATTCTTGGACTTATCAAAGAGAGTAAAACACCGCCTGATCGGCGAGCAGCTTTGACGCCTAAACAATGTGAAAAATTACTCTCAAAACATGATAATCTTCAAATAATTGTCGAACCCAGCGATGTTAGGGTTTTTTCAGATCAAGAATATCAAAAATCAGGGTGCAAATTAAATTCTAACATTGGAGATTCCGATATCTTGTTAGGAGTTAAAGAAGTTTCAGTCGATAAGCTTATCCCAGGAAAAACATATTTTTTTTTCTCACATACATTCAAAGAGCAACCCTACAATAGGAGTTTACTTAAAGCTTGTCTTGATAAGCAAATAACTCTTATTGATTGGGAANTATTGAAAAAAGACAAAAATCGTTTAATTGGATTTGGTTATTATGCCGGGCTAGTTGGAGCTTTTGAGACTTTAAGAGGTTTTGGAAGAATGACAAAAAAATACTATCTGAAATCTGCAAAAGAGCTGGGGACACTACAAAAAATTAAGAAAGAATTAAAAAAAGTAATATTACCGAGCACCTTTAAAGCAGTTATCACTGGAACGGGTAATGTTGCAAGAGGGGCCGAAGAAATTCTTTTGAACGCATCTATAAACAAATGCAATTCTCAAGACTATTTAGAATCAAACTCAAGATTACCCAATTTTACAGTTCTTGAAACTTCAGACTATGTAAAAAGAAAATCTGACGGACTCTTCGAGAAAAGCGATTTTTATCAAAATCCAAAAACTTATGAAAATGCATTTCAGCCATACACCATGGTATCTGATATTTTTATACCATGCCACTTTTGGAAAGAAGGGAGTCCTAACTTTTTTGACTGGACTGATGTTTCAAATCCAAAATTCAGAATATCATTTGTAGGGGATATAAGCTGTGATATTTTGGGGCCAGTTGCAACAACCATTAGACCCAGTACTTTAGAAAACCCCTTTTACTCGGTTATAAATGGTAAAGAAGTTGGGTTTGGAAGTAAAGGTAGCATTGGAGTTTTAGCAGTAGATAATTTACCCAGCGCAATCCCTTTGGATGCAACTCATGGATTTGGTGAAATGTTTATCGAAAAAATTCTTCCGAATTTATTTGGGGACGATAAAAGAAAAATTACACATAATGCCACACAAACCAAGCTCGGGGAATTAACACCTAAATACAAATATTTAGAACCTTTTGTTCATGGTTTTGATTTAAAACAAACAAGTGCAGAAAAAATAGAGTTGGAAATAAAAGAGGAAATCCATCGCGTAAAAAAAGAAATCGAGGTGATATCTGAAAACCCGTCGCCACCAACCTTTTTGAATACAATCATTCCAATCGAAGAATCAGATGAAAATCTTCAACGTTTAACGGAATTACTCTTCAATTTAAATTCTGCGTGTACAAATGAAAAAATTCAAAATGCAACCAGAATAATATCTCCCTTATTATCAGAAATGAATAATGAGATATTAACTAACGAATTACTATTTAAACGAATCTCCTTCATAAATCAAAATGAAAAAAATCTTGATCATGAAGACATTATGCTTCTTGAAAAGTATTTTAAGAATTTTTCACGGAATGGAGCTTTACTAAATGCTAAAGAAAAATCCATACTAAAGTCAATAGACAAAAGGCTATCATCTGCAAGTCTGGAATTTTCAGAAAATGTATTAAATGATAACGAAAATTGGTTCCTAGAAATTTCGAATGAACAAGTTTTAGATCTCCCTGAGACTATAGTTAAAATGTTAAAAGGAGCTGCCGAACAAAGAGGCTTAAAGTCTTATTGCTTAACACTTGATGCTCCCATTTACGTCGGTTTTATGACTTATTCAACCAACAGAGATCTCAAAAAAAAGCTTTGGAAAGGATACAACCAAAGAGCCTGCCGCGGGGATTCAAATGATAATACTAAACTCATGACTGAAATTGCTGAGCTGAGACAAAAAAGAGCTTCGGTTCTTGGCTACTCAAATCACGCTAGTTTCGTTATTGAGGAACGTATGGCAAAAGACCCCGAAACAGTCTATCAATTCCTCGAGTCCTTAAAAGAAAAAGCCCTACCAGTGGCAAAAAAAGAAGCAATTGAATTAAAAAAATATGCTAAAGAATCCTTGAATTTTCAAGAGGTAAAGAAATGGGATATTCCATTTATTAGCGAAAAATATAAAAAAGAAAAACTGGACTATAATGACGAGATTACCAAACCTTATTTCGCATTAAACCAAGTTATTGATTGGGCTTTTTCTATTGCAAATAAACTATATGGATTGAAGTTTCACATTTCTAAGCAAGAAGGCTATCATCAAGATGTACAGGTCTATAATGTTACGGACTTTAAAGGAAATTGGGTTTCTCATCTACTCACAGATTGGCATCCACGGAAAGGGAAAAGAAACGGGGCATGGATGACAAGTTACCGAAAAGCATATCAAAGGAATAGCGCAAGGGTATATCCTATCATTAGTCTCGTATGCAATTTTAGTACTTCTTCTGATGAAAAGCCAGCACTTTTAACATTTAATGAGGTCCTAACTTTATTCCATGAGTTCGGACATGGAATCCATGGAATGTTGGGAGAAGGCAAATATGCGACACTAACTGGAACTTCAGTAGCATGGGATTTTGTTGAATTACCATCACAGTTCATGGAAAATTGGTGTTTTGAAGCTACGGAATTAAAACAATGGGCTCGACATTATACGTCTGGAGAGCCAATGCCTGATTCTATAATTACTAATATTAAAAAAAGTCAGAAATTCCTAGAAGGAATGGCGACAATTCGTCAACTCGGTCTTGGTCTTTTAGACATGGCATGGCATAACCCTTCTAACAAAGAAATTCTTGATTATAAGAAGTTAGAAGAATCAATATTTGCAGATTTAGAATTATGGTCTAAAGAACCTGGAGTCACTATCTCATCGGCCTTTTCACATATTTTTTCTGGAGGATATTCTGCAGGTTATTATTCTTATAAATGGTCTGAAGTTTTAGATGCCGATGCCTTTAGTCGTTTTTCAAATGAACCGGACAATTCAGAAGTGGCTCAAGATTTTAAAAAGCTCCTCAAAGCAGGGGGCTCAATCGACCCATCAGTTTTATTTAAAAATTTCATGGGTCGAGACCCGAATATCAATGCACTGCTAACAAGAGCTGGTCTAGATGAATGAAATTCGCGCAAAAAAACACCTTGGACAGCATTTTTTAACGGATGTTGCAATTGCTAAAAAAATTGTTAATTCCCTGAGCTTAAACTCATATAAATTAATTCTTGAAGTGGGTCCGGGGACCGGCGTTCTTACTCAATTTCTCATGGAAAAACCACATGAAATCCATGCAATCGAGTTAGATAAAGAGAGTGTTTCATTTTTACAGTCAAAATTCCCAAAACTTTCCAGCAGGCTCTATAATCAAGATCTTTTGAGCTGGAAAGAACCTAATTCCATTGGAACAAATAATTATGGATTAATTGGCAATTATCCATATAATATTTCCACTCAAATACTATTTTGGATGCTTGATAGAAGAAAACAAATCCCTGAAATGGTAGGAATGTTTCAAAAAGAGGTCGGACAAAGGATTGCAAGTGGTCCAGGCAGCAAAAACTACGGCATTACAAGTGTTTTAACTCAAGCTTACTACAATGTTGAATATTTATTTTCTGTTGAACCAGAATGTTTTTCTCCACCACCAAAAGTCAATAGCGGAGTTATTCGCCTTGTAAAAAAAGCCTCAGAGCCCGGTGTAGAATATCGTAATCTCAAGTTAGTTGTGAAGACAGCATTTAATCAAAGAAGAAAAACCTTAAGAAACGCATTGAAATCACTTAATTTTGTAGATAACAAGGTTTTAGATTCCGTTTCNGGAAAAAGAGCTGAGCAACTTAGTGTCGAGCAGTTTATTTCCTTAGCGAAAAGTTTTGAATAATGTCGTTTAAAGTCACAGAAGAATACGTTAAAAATCTCAGACAAGAACTTGAGTCAAAAGACTCAGATCTCAGTCAGATATTCAATGAAATTCATGCTGCAGATATTGCCGAAATTTTAACCTATTTCACAATTGATGAGGTTCAAAGTCTTCTCGAGCCAATTAANAAAGATTTACTTTCCTCAATTTTAACATATCTCGACGAAAGTCTCTTAAATGAGTTCTTAGAATTATTATCAAGTNTAGAAATTGCAGAGCTGGTATCAGAGAGTATGGATACCGATGATGCTGTGGATATTATATCCCTACTTTCAGAGGAAAAAAAACATGATGTCCTTAGTCATGTTGATGACCTTAATTTGGCGAAAGACCTTGCAGACCTGCTGACACATGCAGAAGGCACAGCAGGTGCATTGATGGCTACGGAATTAGTTAAGGTCAACCAAAATTGGACAGTCTTGAAATGTGTTAGAGAAATGAGACGTCAAGCAGAAGGGATAGATGTCGTACATGCTGTCTATGTGGTTGATGACAATGATATCTTATTGGGTTCTTTATCGTTGAAAAAACTTTTAACGACCTCCACAGAAACTGAAATCTCGGAAATTTTTGAAAAAAGCATCCATTCTGTAACATCCACTTCAGAAGATGCAGAAATAGCAAAAATTATGAAAAAGTATGACTTATTCGTTGTGCCTGTCGTCGATGAAATTGGAAGGCTCCTGGGTAGNATTACACTTGATGATGCTGTGGACATTATCCAGGAAGAAGCNGATAGTAATTATCAATTANTATCNGGACTTAGTGATGAGGTTAGTAATGAAGATGGNCTTTTNCAGACTACNAAAGCTCGTTTACCATGGCTTTTAATTGGTCTTTTGGGAGGTGTCTTAACATCTACTGTNATTTCGGAAAATGAGTCAGAAATAACTCTAATACCCCAAATAGTATTCTTTATTCCTTTGATCGCNGCAATGGGTGGAAATGTTGGAGTTCAATCATCCGCAATTGTTGTTCAAGCTNTGGCAAANTCTACACTTCAAAAAAATATTTGGCAAAGNCTGGCANGAGAACTTGGCGTGGGGCTNTTTAATGGTCTGATCTGTTCTTTGGTTATCGTAGGATANAGTTGGGCTATTGGNCAAGGGNTATTATTTGCCACAGCAGTNGGATCTTCTTTACTTGCAGTTGTTTTATTTGCGAGTTTNTTTGGNACCGCNATCCCNTGGATTTTAAATAAATATAATATTGATCCCGCCCTTGCCACTGGACCTTTTATNACTACCACAAATGATGTTTTAGGTTTAAGTATCTATTTCGCAATTGCAAACGCATTACTATAGAGTGTCAAAAGGTTGGGTTCTCGCAATAGACTTTACAGATTCAACTTTGGAAGAAGGTTTGATTCGTGATGGTTATAAGATCGATAAAAAATATAATGAAACTCTACCTCAATTATCAAAAAGTCTTGAGAGAGCNGAAGGNATTATTNTAAGAAGTAGACTNNCTTTGGATAAATCTGCTCTAAAAAAAGCAATTAATCTAAAATGGATCGGTCGATTAGGATCAGGTTTAGAAAATATAGATACTGAATACGCCGAAGAAAATGGCATTTTATGCTTAAGTGCAGCAGAGGGAAATATGAACGCTTTGGCCGAACATACTCTGGGTTTGCTATTGAATTTATCACATAATATTTCTCGAGCGAATAATGAGATTCGATCAGCACTCTGGAGAAGAGAAGAAAATATTGGTTGGGAATTAAACGGGAGCACTGTCGGAATAATTGGATATGGTCCAATGGGATCGGCATTTGGATCAATTCTTAAGTCAATGGGAGTGAACATCATTTCCTATGATAAATACCTAAAAAATTATGCGCCTAGCCATGTTAAAGAAGTTGATTTAGAAACTCTACAAGATGAATCAGAAATCATAAGTATTCATCTCCCCTTGACAAAAGAGACAGTGAATTTTGTCGATAAAAATTTTATTCAGCGATGNAANCGACTACGAATCTTAATTAATACAAGTCGNGGGAAAATACTTAATACAGCAGATACATTTAACTCTCTNAANGAAAAANGATTTCAAGCGCTNGGACTAGATGTTCTTGACTTAGAGGAAAAATCTTTAGAACTACAAGAATCAATTCTTAAACAAAAAAAAGATTTCATTGANCACCCTCANGTACTAATNACCCCTCATATTGNAGGATGGAGCAAACANTCCTTTCCAAGGATGGGTGAAATTTTACTCANTAAAATCAGGGAAATATAAAATTTATAAACNNGATATTTTTCAATTCATTCTCAATGAAATATTAATACTTTAGTACNATGCAACGAGTTCTATTTNTATCTATATTNATTTTNAATTTTTCNTTGAGTGCTCAGCGATCACTTCAATCCATAAATTTAAATTTTCATACTGGGTCNTCNAATCATATCGGCGANCTTGCATCAGGCAACATAAACGCAATNTTAACAGAGGCAAGGAGTAGTTTTGGTGGTGAATTTAGTTTTTACAGTGGTCCAAAATGGGGAATTGGAATTGAACTTGACTATGGTAAATTATATGCTGATAACTCCAATCATCAACTAGCCAATTATTCAGGCGTTTTAGTTAGAAGTAATTTTGTGAATTCAGGCCTCAGGATAACATATAATATCTTAGAGTATGGAAANTATTGGAAGCGAAACTCGGNATCTCCCTATATTTTTGGAATGNGTGGNGTGNCTCTAAGCCAGAGTAAATATATGACTGACGTTATATACCCTAGTGATTGCNTATTCGATNCTGGAACCAATATATCTGGATCTTTTGGNGGAGGTTTGGGAGTCAAAATACGCCTCAATGAACATTGGACCACTAGCGCAGAAATATATAATTATTGGATTCCAGGAGATCGTCTAGAAGGTTTTCATACATCAGATGATCAAACACCAGATTTACTTCTTGGCTTAAGAATTGGGCTCAACTATTCAATCTACACTTGGTGATTAGATCTCATTTCACTCCAATAAAAGGGCCTGATCCATTTTAGCACTGCTCTGCTCCATCTTAGGTTGACCTTTTCTTGTTAGCCAAATTTTTGATTCTTCATTAGGATTTCTAATTGTATAAAGGACCAAATCATTTTCCAAAAAAACATCATAAGAATTGAGTTTTGAAACTGCTATCGCAATTAATCTCGGTTCACTAGAAATACAAAATGTGCCTTTGGTAGCAGAATGTTGGGCCAAATTCACAGTAAGGCCAATATTCGAAAAAATATTGTAAATATCACTAAGCTGACCATCGGATACGAAGCTTAAGTCCTTTGACTTTACTTCAATCATAGTTTGATTTGATTTCCTCAAAAAACATGGAATCTTTGGCTTTAAAAAATTAAAATTGGAAATTTGAGTTGCCCTTGATTTATTATCAAAGAATGATCGCACGTGTAAAACTATATTTCTGCTCTTTAAGGGCTGAATAGTCTTAGGGTGAATAACTGTGGCTCCAAAGAATGCCATCTCCATTGCCTCATCGTAAGGAACCTCATGAAGAAGTTGAACATTTCTAAAAAATTTTGGATCTCCGCTCATGAGTCCAGGAACATCTTTCCAAATTGTTAGCTCCTTGGCTTTCAATGAATATGCAAATATAGCTGCAGAATAATCAGACCCCTCTCTACCTAATGTCGTAGTCTCTTTAGTTTGCTCTGAAGCACCAATAAAACCCTGAGAAATCCAAACTCCCTGTTGGTTTATCAATTTATCATGAATACTCCTCTCTGTATATTCCAGATTAATCTCAGCTCTTTTGTGACTACTATTAGTCTTTATAACCATTCTCGAATCTAACCATGACGCATTTGGAAATTTGGTCTGAATGGCAGCATGCAAAATTATAGATGATAAAATTTCTCCAGCAGAAACAACGGAATCATATAACCTTTCATAAGGCGAATCTATCGATAGCTTCCGGATGCGATTTAATTCTCCTTCAATTCCTAATCTTAACACTTCATCAAATAAATTTAATGACTTGGATATCTCGATATGAAAATCTTTCAACTCCTGCCATATTTGATTTTCTAAATTCAAATCTTTATTGATTCGTGCTTCTAGATACGACTCTAAAGCATTTGTTGATTTTCCCATCGCTGAGACTACTATCAGTAATCTTCCATTGCCAAATTCAGATACTAAATCAATAGCTCTTTCTAGTGATTTTTGATCTTTCAGAGAGTTTCCTCCAAATTTAAAAACAGACCAATTTGTCATATTCGATAAATGAATTGAGGGTATTCAAAAGGAAAATTTTTCATATCTAATTCTGATAATCTGCAAGGGTACCAATCTCTCAGCACTTCAGATCCAATCGATTCATAAAAGCCAATAGCTTCAGTGTTCCAATTTAATACCTCCCAATGCAATCTTTTTGCATTTATCGACCTCGCCCATTGTATGGTTGATTCCATTAACCTTCTTCCAATTCCTTTGCCTCTAAAATCTTTTCTAACAATCAAGTCCTCTAAATGAGCAGTTAAACCCTTCCAGGTTGAATATCTCTCATGACAAAGAGCCATTCCAAAAATCACATCTGTGTTTGCAGAAACTGCAAGCATGCATACAAATTTATTTGACTCCCAATCTCTTTCTAATTGGTCTTGAGTTATCACGACTTGATCAGGCTCCTTCTCAAAGAGAGCAAGCTCTTGGATCAAGGATAGAATTTCGGGAAAATCCGACTTATTTGCCCATCGAATCGAAACATCCTCAATTTGATCATTCATATCGTAAAAGTAATAACCCATGCTCTATCTTTAACCCAACCCTTGATTATAAAAAATGAAACAACATCGACCTACTACTCTTGGAGAATTTTTGGTAGAAAATCAAGAAAAGTTTCCATATGCCACTGGCGAGCTATCTCAACTTTTGTCATCGATTCGACTCGCATCAAAAGTTGTAAATAGAGAAATAAATAAAGCGGGGCTTGCTGATATACTTGGACATGCTGGTTCAGAAAACATTCAGGGTGAAAATCAAATGAAATTAGATGTCTTTGCTAATGATACCTTCATTAGAACATTGCGTTCAATGGGAGAGGTTTGCGGGGTGGCAAGTGAAGAACTTGAAGACTATATAAGTTTTGATGATAATATGCACTCCTCAAGTAAATATATTGTCTTAATTGACCCTTTAGATGGTAGCTCCAATATTGATGTCAACGTATCTGTGGGTACTATTTTTAGTATTTATCGAAGAATATCTAAACCGGGAAANCCTGCAGACTTNAGTGATTTTCTTCAGCCTGGGAATATGCAAGTCGCTGCAGGATATATTGTATACGGGTCCAGTACNATGTTGGTCTTTACCACAGGACATGGAGTCAACGGNTTTACNCTAGATCCGAGCATTGGAACTTATTGCCTTTCGCATCCAAATATGAAAATTCCAGAAAAGGGTAAAATTTATTCGATCAANGAAGGAAATTATGTTCATTTCCCAAGTGGAGTAAAAAAATATTTGAAGTTTTGTCAAGCTCTTGATATCCAATCNGATCGGCCATANACAAGTCGATATATTGGCTCCTTAGTTTGCGACTTGCATAGAAANATATTAAAAGGAGGAATTTATATTTACCCNACAGGAACCCTGAGCCCAAACGGCAAGTTGAGGTTACTTTATGAATGTAATCCTCTGGCGTTTATTGTTGAGCAAGCTGGTGGACGAGCTACAAATGGTGAGCAAAGAATTTTAGACATAAAACCTACTGAACTTCACCAGCGCGTGCCTTACTTTGCAGGATCAACCGCAATGGTCCTTGAGGCCGAGTCATTTCTTGCGGAATGATTGAAAAATGCAGGAAAAAGAACTAATTACTCAATACCAAAAAGATTCTAGATTCATAGATTTTTTTGAATCTTGGTCAACAGAAAATAAAGGAAATATAATCCCAATTAATGGATTATCTGGGTCCTCAATTCCTTTAATAGCTGCATGTACATTTGTTAAATCTGAGAAATCATGGATTATAATTCGCCGAGAAAAAGAAGAAGGAGCTTATTTCTTTAATGATCTAGAAAAATTACTTGGCCCTCAAAGAGTTGTTTTTTTTCCAGACTCCTACAAAAGACCCTACTCAGANCANGAAAATCNCGATAATATTAATATCGGTCTTAGNACAGAGGTACTCGAGAGGTTAAGCACACCGTCTAAACCATGCATTATTGTTACTTACCCAGAGGCTATTGCAGAAAAAGTGATATCCCAAAAATCGCTAAAATCAAAAAAATTAAAAATTAAAGTCAACCAATTTATTGATTTAAATTTTTTCAATGAAAATTTATTTGACTTAGGTTTTGAGCGTGTAGACTTCGTAGAATTNCCAGGACAATTCTCATTAAGAGGAGGTATTGTTGATGTATTTTCATTTTCNCAGGAGAATCCAACAAGAATTGAATTTATTGGAAATGAAGTTGAGAGTCTNAGAGCATTNTCAGTAGAGGATCAACTTAGCCTTGAAAAAATTTCAGANATAACTNTAATTGCAAATATTGAAAANAAATATGTTGATGAGCCANGGCAATCTCTTCTAACGTATTCTCAAAACATTGAAAATATATGGATTCCAAATTCAGACGCTATTGCNGAGCAAATAGAAAAATGTTACNGGCATGTGGAAAATANAANCTTGAAACATTCTCAAACAAAAGGTAAGAATGANCCCNCCNTNCTNCANCTAACAAAANAAGAATTCCNAAAAGANATTACAGAAAAAATAATTATTGCCGATTCAAATCAAACAAATATTTCAGAGAAAAATTGGGGAATATCCCCTCGCATGTCTTTTGCTAAAAACTTTCCGCTCGTAATAAAAACATTCAATACTCATCAAAATAATGGAATCCAAATCTGGTTAATGTATGGGCAAGCTCAACAAAAAAAGCGCCTGGAGTCTATCATTCACGATATGAGTGATACCCAAATTCAAATTAATTGGGTTGAGGGAGCATTGCACATGGGTTTCGAAGACTTACCTGGGAAAAAAGTAGTTTATACAGATCATGAAATTTTTGAAAAATATCAGAAATTTAATTTGCGAAGCGGATTAAATAAAGCACAGGCAATAACCCTTAGAGAACTAAATTCATTACAAATTGGTGATTATGTCACTCATGTAGACCATGGTATCGGTAAGTTTGGTGGATTGCAAAAATTAAATATTCAAGGGAAAAATCAAGAGGCCATCAAACTTATTTATAAGGACTCTGATCTCCTTTATGTCAGTATACACGGGCTGCACAAAATTTCAAAATTTAATAGCAAGGATGGCGCAAGCCCTTCCATAAATAAATTAGGATCACCCGCATGGCAAAATCTAAAGACAAAAACAAAATCAAGAGTTAAAATATTAGCATATGATTTAATTAAACTCTATGCAAAAAGAAAAGAGGCAAAAGGGTTTTCCTTCTCCCCTGATAATTATTTACAAAATGAACTAGAAGGATATTTCCAATANGATGATACACCTGATCAAGAAAAAGCAACATCAGATGTTAAATCAGATATGGAATCTACCATTCCAATGGATCGTCTAATATGCGGCGATGTAGGGTTTGGAAAAACAGAAATTGCTGTGCGTGCTGCATTCAAAGCTGTAAATGACAACAAGCAAGTTGCAATTCTTGTACCAACAACAATCTTGGCTTTTCAGCACTTCAAAACCTTTAATGAAAGACTAAAGGGCTTTCCAGTAAGAATTGATTATTTGAATCGATCAAGGAGTTCAAAAGATATTAANCGAATCTTAAACGAATTAAATGAAGGAAGAATCGATNTTATCGTCGGGACTCANAAGCTCGCTAGTAAAGATNTAAAATTTAAAGACCTTGGACTTTTAATCATTGANGAAGAGCAAAAGTTTGGAGTGAACGTAAAAGATAAACTAAANACCATAAANGTTAACGTTGATACTTTGACATTGACTGCTACNCCGATCCCAAGGACCATGCAATTTTCATTGATGGCAGCTAGAGATCTGAGTGTGATGAATACNCCACCTGAGAATAGACAACCAATCGATACTCAAATTATAGGTTTTAATGAAGAAAAAATTCGTGATGTTTTAGATTATGAANTTCGTAGAGGTGGCCAAGCTTTCTTTATTCATAATAGAGTTGAAAATATTAAAGAGATTGCAAGCTCCNTAAAGAGATTACTTCCTGATGCTCGAATNGCCATTGGTCATGGAAAAATGAAAGGGAAAGAATTAGAANANATACTAATGGATTTTATGGATAGCAAATATGATATTCTTGTTAGTACNACCATTGTTGAGAGTGGGCTTGATGTCCCATCTGCAAATACCATGATTATAAACCAGGCTCACAAATTTGGGCTGAGTGATCTTCACCAAATGCGAGGAAGAGTGGGAAGATCGAATAAAAAAGCCTTTTGCTATCTGATTTCTCCACCAATAAATGGATTACCAGAAGAATCAAGAAAAAGNCTTCANGCACTTGAGCAATTTTCTGATTTGGGATCTGGTTTTAAAATTGCTCTTAGAGACCTCGAAATTCGGGGTGCTGGAGATTTATTGGGAGGAGAGCAAAGTGGGTTCATAAATGACCTGGGCTTTGAAACATATCAGAGACTTCTCTCAGAGGCAGTGAATGAACTCAAANATCAAGATTTCAAAGATCTCTTTGAAAATAAAAAAGATGGCTTCCCGGAGGTTAAATTACCTTGTCAGATTGATACAGATCTGGAACTTCTTTTCCCTGATAGTTACGTGAATTTCGTTGAAGAGAGATTNAGAATCTACCGAGANCTGAACAAAATCAATAATCAAAACGAACTTGAAAANTTTAGTATCAGTTTAGAGGATCGGTTTGGNTCGATGCCAAAAGAAGCAAAAGAACTAGTCGAATCTATGAAAATTAAATGGTTAGGAACTGAATTGGGATTAGGGAAAATTATTTTAAAAAGTGGAAAAATGATTCTTCACTTTAATGAAGATGAAGGGAATGAGCCTCCTGAAAATACAATAACAGCATTTTTGAAAAAAATACAAGAAAACCCATCAAGGTATCGAATGAAACAAACAAGCCGATTATCTATTATTATTGAATCGGTGTATTCAGTCATAGAGGCTTTCATAACTTTGCAAGAAATCAAAAATCACAAATAATTTAATTCAGCACCATGAATGCAATCCAATCATTTGGCGTAGACAAAAAATATGAAAATCATGTTGCTCTTCACCCACTGGATATAAGCATTCCAGAAGGAAGCATATTTGGACTTCTCGGACCCAATGGTGCGGGTAAAACAACTCTTTTGAGAATTGTTAATCAAATAATAGCACCTGATACTGGTNATATTGAATTTTATGGACAAAACATTCGCTCTGANGACAGACGATGGATCGGGTACCTTCCNGAAGAAAGAGGGCTTTANAAGAAAATGAAAGTTGGTGAACAAGCCATGTATCTTNCTCAATTAAAGGGATTAAGNCGAAATGAGGCAAGATCAAGACTTCATGTTTGGTTCAAAAAATGGAATTTAGAGACATGGTGGGACAAAAAAATTGAAGACCTTTCAAAAGGAATGGCTCAGAAAATTCAGTTTATTACTACAGTTCTTCACGAGCCCAAACTCTTAATATTCGATGAACCTTTTAGTGGTCTAGACCCTGTAAATGCTGCCCTTATTCGTGATGAAATCCTAAGAATCCGCGATGATGGTGCTACAATTGTTTTATCGACNCATAGAATGGAAAGTGTTGAAGAGTTATGTAGCCATATNGCTTTATTAAATAATGGTGAAAAAATACTTGATGGCAGCGTTAACGATATAAAAGAATCNCATCGCGATGGGAATTTTAGGTTAATATATCGATCAGATAAAGCTATNANTCTTTCAATNCCAAATGAAGTTCATCTGGTTCAAAATAGTGCTGATATTAAAAAAGGAGTTTTTATTGCTGAACTTCAAAGCCAGAAACATAGTGCTTCTGAGATCATGAAAAATTTATCCAGCCAAGTAGATACCATAAGTTTTGAAGAAATCATACCAAGCATGAATGATATTTTCATCAAATCAGTAAAAAAATGAATCCATTTATTATTATCGCATTGCGAGAATTTACCACAAGAGTTAAAAACAAAACTTTTTTATTGATGTCGATTATTGGNCCTATTGCAATTGGNGCGCTCTTAGTTGTTCCAGCTCTAATAGCGAGTAATGTGGATGAAGATCCCAAAAAACTGCTTGTTGTCGATAATTCTTACCTCTTGGTGGGGACTGAAAAAATATCAAAACACAGTTTTAAGTATTTAAACCCTGATGAGTTTGACGAAGAATCAGCCATTTCTGCAGTTAGGGATAAAGAAACTTATGATGGTTTACTTTTTCTTCCACCTTCAATAAATGGCGACCCCGATTTCATACTTCGCAATACGAGATTATACTCCAAAGGAGATATTGGAATGGAACTCACCCGCGAAATAGAAAGACGTCTTGGGAAATTAGCTACCGAAGAAAAATTTAAAATTAACGGCGTAGATCCTGCAATTGTAAAAAATTCCACTACAACTGTAAATATTAAAAATCTAGACCTTACGGAAGAAGGCTCTGAGACAAGTTCTCTTCCTCTTAAGATGGCCATAGGATTTGGAGCTTCTTTTT
>NHBT01000009.1 GCA_002167805.1 Owenweeksia sp. TMED14
ATCACTTCCAGCAACTCCAGCTAAGGTTCTAACAACACTTTCAACAGACTCTCCCGCATTCCCAATAGAATTGAGGGCGGAGGGATTAAGTGACAATATTGACTCTTGATTTTCTCTTTTATCTTTTACTTCGACTTCAATTAAGCGTGTTGTGTTAGGAATAGTATCATTTATTGCAGATACACCCACGAAAGTTGTAAGAAAAAAAGTAGTCAAAAACATCTTTAATTTTTAAAATCTCCGCGTTTGAGAGCTTGAAAAAATTGTGACCAAGCAAAAGGATTTGATAATCTACCCAAAATAGCCGCACCGCCACTTGCTCCATAATATCTATTGGCGTCATGAATAGTTTGAGATTGAGATTTCATAATATAATTTGATATTTCTCCCGCATCCATGCCCATGACTTTTGCTTGTTCTTTAAGCGATTGAATCGCTAGATTTCTGAGAGCAATATCTCGATCTGTTGTTTCTATTGTCATCGATAATAGCTCACGATTCAAATTTTCAGGCCTTGGCCAAGGGTATAGAGGAGGAAATTTTGATGAAAACCTTTTAATTATAAATGGGTTTGAAATTTATAGACCGCAATTAGCGAGAAGTGGTCAACAAGAAGGCCTAAGTGCCATAAATCCAGATATGGTTCGAAAACTTGAGTTCTCTGCAGGTGGCTTTAGCTCTGTCGAAGGTGATAAACTGTCTTCCGTATTGAAATTAGAGTATGGTATTCCGAATACAGGTGAGTCCAACTTTCGTACTCGAGCTGGTATTTTCTCTGGGAGATTTTTTGCAAGCTATCGAGGTCCAAAATCTAATAATAAAGAAAATAGAATTCAATCAAATGGAGGTATAGGAATTAGATATCGAAGTAATTCACCATTCATTAATACTGGTGATTCAAAAGGAGATTTATTTTCAGCATCATACGACATTCAGTTTATTGAAAATTTTTATACAAAAAAATGGCATCATGAATTCTTGGGAATTGCTCAGTTAAGCAATTTTACTTTGAATCCAATCAGCCGTGTCACAGAATTCGGAACAGTAACTGATGTTTTGAGACTCAACGTCAGTATGAGAGGCAAAGAGAGCTACTCTTACAACAATGCTTTTTCAGGATGGAGAAGTACATTTCGACCCAATAAAAAGCTAAATATTTTCGCTGAAGGTTCATTAATTCAAGCACTTGAGTCCGAAAATGCAGATGTTATTTCTGCCTATTTATTAGGAGAAGTCAACAATAACATGGGCTCAGACGATTTTGGGGAAATTTCATATCAAAGAGGATCAGGAGGACATCAGCGTTTTGCAAGAAATTATCTTTTTGCAAGAGAGTCACACCTTGCAATCGGTGGCACATTAGATTTAAATGACATCAATATAGATTTTGGAGTCGGAAGCCGGCGTCAATTCGGTCTAGATAGGCTTTATGAATGGGTTAACCTTGACTCTGCAGGTTATAGCCTTGCTCACAACCCTACACGGGTTACTCTCACCTCGGAGGATACTTTATTTGAATTCAAAGAATATCTTAAACTATTCCAAGTCACGGCGAGTGAAGGAGAACTAAATAATCTCAAAAATTATGCATTCTTTCGCATCAACGGTGTGGACAAAATCAAAAATTCTTCCATCTATTGGGATGCTGGATTTCGACTTTTACATGATAGCAGAAGTAACGAGATTAGAATATCCCCAAGATTGAGTTTTAAACATTGGGGTTCAAATGGTATCGTTTGGGATCTCAAATTTGGGTCTTATGCTCAAACTGCCAGTGTGAGAGAATTAAGAGATTGGCGTAATTCTAACCTTATAACGAATAGTAAAATGCAACATGCATGGCACAGCATCCTTGGTGCTGAGAAGAAATTTCTTTCACGTGACAGACCTTTTTTCTGGAGAGCTGAGATATATTATAAATTCTTAGATAATGCTTTCCCTTTTGAGCAAGACGGAATGCGGGTAAGGTACTTGGGTAATGGACCTGGAATAGCAAGAGTTTTTGGCTTGGATAATAGAGTCCATAGCCAATGGTTACCTGGTACTGAATCTTGGGTTTCACTTTCTCTTTTTCGATCTCAAGAAAAATTTGAAGATACATGGTCTCGCAGGGGCAGCGACTACAGGTATGCTTTCTCTCTGAGGGTTGAAGATGCTTTGAAAGGATTTACGAATGATAAAGTTTATCTGCAAGTTTCGATTACTGGAGGCTTCCCATTCGGATCTCCGTTGAGTTTCTCAAAACCATTCAAAGCTCCTCCATACAGGAGAATGGATCTTGGATTTCAGCATATTTTTAATTCTAAATCGAGTGTATCTATTGAAGTTTTTAACCTGCTTGAAATTCGAAATACTGCAAGTTATTTTTGGATAATGGATATTTCCACGGCGCGTGAATATGCTGTTCCTAACTATCTGACGAGCCGATTAATAAATTTCATCTATCAATATCAATTCTAGTGCGCATAGTAGAACAGATACCCCATTCAAAGTTTCGTATTGTTTTATATACTACAGAAGTCTATTTCATAATCGAAATAGAAGCAGGACCTATGCGTCAGGCATATAAATACCATAAGGATAAATATCCTGATGTACCCAGCGTAAAAAAGACATTAACGGATGAGTGGCTAGAAAAATTGAGAGTTGGCTTTAACCAAATGTATACCGATTGGCCTGCAAATTCAAACTGAGTTGGATCAAAAGCATACTCATCGGCTTTCATACTTCCGGACAACTCTTTCGATAATATCCAAAGCCTGAAACATTTCATACTTAGTGATTACTAAAGGAGGGGCGAACCTGATTATATTTCCATGAGTTGGTTTTGCTAAAAGGCCCATTTCTTTTAGTGAGATGCACATATCCCATGCAGTTGTGCTTTGATCAGAGTCATTAATGACAATAGCGTTTAATAATCCTTTTCCACGTATTAAAGAGACAATTTCACAATCTTTCAAACGAGACCTAAGTTCATTTCTAAATAATTCACCCAGTATCTCAGCATTTTCTGCTAAATTTTCCTCAATAACAACCTCAATGGCAGCTTTTGCAACCATACAGGCGAGTGGATTTCCTCCATATGTAGAGCCGTGTTCTCCTGGCTTAATACAAAGCATGACCTCATCATCAGCAAGAACTGCAGATACCGGATAAACACCTCCGGATATAGCCTTTCCAAGTATTAGGATATCCGGACGAGCATCTTCAAAATCTGTAGCTAACATCTTACCCGTTCTTGCAATACCGGTTTGAACCTCATCGGCAATAAATAGCACATTATACTTTGAGCAAAGAGTTCTAACACCCTCTAGGTATCCTTCATCGGGGACAACAACTCCTGCTTCACCTTGAATCGGCTCTACCATAAAAGCCGTAACATTTGGATCCTTTAATTCACTTTCAAGGGATTCCAGATCATTGTATGGAATTAAATCATAACCAGGCATATATGGTCCGAAGCCTTCATAAGAGGCAGGGTCATCTGAACTAGATATTGCCGCCAGAGTTCTACCCCAGAAATTTCCTTTAGCAAATAGAATCCTTGCCTTATTCTCTGGAATACCTTTTTTCAGGTAACCCCATTTTCTTGCTAATTTATTTGCAGTCTCCCCTCCTTCTACCCCCGTATTCATTGGTAGCAACTTATCATAGCCAAAAACTTTGGTCATATATTTTTCAAACTCTCCTAGAATGTTATTGTGAAATGCTCTAGATGTCAGAGTCAAAAGAGATGCCTGATCATTAAGAGCCTTTATTATCTTCGGGTGGCAATGGCCTTGATTTACAGCAGAATAAGCGGATAAAAAATCAAAATATTTTTCACCTTCAACATCCCATAAATGGACACCCTTACCTTTTTTGAGAACAACAGGTAAAGGGTGATAATTATGCGCGCCATATCTATCCTCTAACTCTATAAATTTTTGGGAGTTCATTTTATGATATTTAGATTCAATCCAAAGATAAGCCTTATAAAGACCAGTATCTTTGCTGTATGATAATTAAAAATGTTGTTATTAAGAGAGCTGGGGCAAAAGGGATTTCTATTGGCCACTCTCCGGAGGGTAAAACATTATTAGTTCGAGGAGCTGCTCCAGGAGATGTTGCAGATGTAAGAATTATAAAAAAAAGAAAAAAGCATCTTGAATGTATTACTGAGAATATAATTCAACCTGGTCCAGACCGAAGAGATCCATTATGCAAACACTCTGAAATTTGTGGTGGGTGCAACTGGCAACATGTGTATTATTCCGCTCAATTGAAATTCAAAAGTCAAGAGGTTAAAGACAATTTAGAAAGAATTGGTAAACTTGAAAACGGGGAAATTCTCCCAATCATAAGTGCTCCAAACGAATATCGTTATCGAAATAAACTAGAGTTCAGTTTTTCATCAAATCGATGGTTAACTCTTGAAGAAGTGAATTCTGAAAAGAAAATCGAATCAAGAAATGCCTTAGGCTATCACGTACCTGGAATGTGGGATAAAATTATTGATATCGACGAATGTCATTTGCAGCAGGAGCCTTCAAACTCGATAAGGCTATTTGTGAAAAATTATGCATTAAATAATGGTCTCACCTTCTTTCATCCGAGGGACAAAAAGGGCCTCCTAAGAACAATTATGCTTAGATCTACATCAGAAAACAAATGGATGTTCGTGTTACAATTTTTTGAAGATCCCGAAAATGAAGGTCTAAAATTACTCGAGGCAGTTAAACTAAATTTTCCACAAATTGTAAGTATTTATTATGCTCATAACACAAAAGGAAATGATTCAATTTATGACTTGGATTTAATACTTTTCCATGGAAAGTCCTCACTAATAGAGAAAATGCCTTCAGTTACATCCAAAGGAAGAACACTCTCATTTAAGGTTGGCCCTAAAAGTTTTTATCAAACTAACTCCGCACAGGCCTACGTTCTTTACTGTGAGGTTCTTAAAATGGCTAAAATAAAATCTAAAGACGTTGTTTATGATCTTTATACTGGGACTGGAACTATAGCTTTGTTTATGGCACAAATAGCGAAAAAAGTCATAGGAATTGAAAGTGTTCAAGAAGCCATTGATGCCGCAAAACAGAATGCTCTAGATAATAATATTGTGAATACGGAATTCATTGTTGGCGATATGAGAGAGGTATTTGATGAAGAACTATGGAATAAGCACGGAAAACCTGATGTTCTTATTACTGATCCCCCAAGAGATGGCATGCATCCAAAAGTTGTTCAGAAATTACTGGATCTTAAAATACCAAAAATTGTCTATGTTTCGTGCAATACTGCGACGCAGGCAAGAGATCTTGATTTAATGCGTGGTGAATATCAGGTAGAATCAGTTCAACCAGTCGATATGTTTCCTCAAACGCATCACATTGAAAATATTTTATTGCTGAAATTGAAGTCAAATTAAGATTAAATTTAATTTTATCTTTAAGAGAATATATAGACCACGGTATGAAAGAACGTACACTTATACTTGATCCTACGAAATTGGAAAGGGTAATCATGAGAATGGCTTGGCAAATCCTTGAGTTAAATTCTCAAGAAAAAGATTTTTACCTGGTCGGAATTAGCAAGTCTGGTTTCAAACTTGCTGAGAAACTCATGAAATGTTTATCTAAAATTTATGATGGGGATGTTCGCTTGGGAGAAATTTCTATTAACAAGAAAAACCCTCCTAAAGGTCCTACAAAATGCGATCTAGATCCTGAAGATTTCAAAGGTAAATCAGTCGTTATAGTTGATGATGTTCTTAATTCAGGGGCAACACTTATTTATGCGGTAAAGTATTTTTTAGTTGCAGAGACAAAAAATCTTTCAACAGCAGTTTTAATTGATCGAAATCATAAGAGATACCCAGTTAAAGCAGATATAAAGGGTCTAAGCTTAAGCACGAGCTATCAAGATAATGTTGAAGTGAGCTTCGAAGATAAAGCTGCTGTATACCTAGTCTAAGCTTTCTAAGCTTTCAATAAGTTCTTTTTCCCAACCTGGGTTTTCTGTATCACACATGATATCACATTGCTCATAAAAAGCTCGCCGTTCAAAAAGGTGCTTGGCGACAAACTCAGAGATATTCGTCTTATTAACTCCTTTTAAAAGAGGACGATCGATCATTTTATCGCTTAAAATTCTAGACACTAAAGTTGGGATTTTAGCTTTTAAATACACCGTAGTTCCGTGGAGATTCATCCATTTCATATTTTCATAATAGCATGGCGTCCCTCCTCCAACCGAAATTACTCCAGACCTTCCTTCAAATAGCCTTAATTGTTCCTTTTCTACTTTTCGAAAAATCAATTCACCCTCCTTCTCAAAAATCTCATCAATATTTTTTCCTAGTGATGAGGATATGCAATCATCCAAGTCGAAATAATCACTATTTAAAGATTCACCTAAAACCTTTGCCAACCTTGTTTTACCCGACCCCATGTAACCTATAATGAAAATTGGTTTCCTCATACCTAAAAATATTGCTCAAAACAAAAGTACAGCAACAATTAAATTAAAGTTTCTATCTATATTTGCAGCCTTATTTGAAAAAATAATGACTCGATAGCTCAGCTGGTAGAGCAATACACTTTTAATGTATGGGTCCTGGGTTCGAGCCCCAGTCGGGTCACATTTTTTCATTAGCCCTGGTGGTGAAATTGGTAGACACGCCACCTTGAGGGGGTGGTGACCTTCGGTTGTGCTGGTTCGAGTCCAGTCCAGGGCACTATTAATTATTTTTTAAAAGCCTCTCCTTCATCAAGCAAAAAGGGGCTTACTAATAAAGACTCTGAACTAAAATTGATCTAAAATGTTCTCATAATGATGAACAAATTTTTAATTTTTTTCTTTTCACTGAACATTTTAACCCAATGTCAATCCCAAACGATAAACAAGATGGATGATTTTAAGCCGCGTATTCAAAAAAGTGATTCAGAATGGCTTGAAAAACTGGGTCCTGAGCGATTCAGAATTTTAAGACAAAAAGGAACTGAATATCCTGGCTCGGGAGAATATGATAAGAATTTTAAAAAAGGAACATATAGCTGCGCAGGATGCGGAAATAAGTTATTCACCTCAGAGTCAAAATTTGACGCGCATTGTGGTTGGCCAAGTTTTGATAAAGAAATTATACCGGGGGCCATCACAGAAATTAGAGATTTTAGTGCGGGTATGATAAGAACAGAAATTTTATGTACCCAATGCGGAGGACATCTTGGTCATGTATTTGATGATGGACCAACAGAAACAAAGCTCCGATATTGCGTCAATAGCCTAAGCATGAGCTTTGAGGAAAGGTGATTATTTATTTTTGATACAGAGTAAATCTTTCATTTTTTAAATAGCTTGCATAACGGTATTCCAAACCTATATTTGCACCCCTCCGGGAGATTAGCTCAGCTGGTTCAGAGCACCTCGTTTACACCGAGGGGGTCGGGGGTTCGAACCCCTCATCTCCCACAAAAAATAAACCCACTCTAATGAGTGGGTTTTTGTATAATTACACTATTTTAAAATTAAGATAATTATTTTAAAAAAGTTCGAACTTAGGACCGAGAGGTCCACATTTTTAACCTCAACATTTTGTTGGGGTTTTTTATTGCTATTTAAGGATAATTATTAAATCTCACTTTTTTTATTTTTACTTCATGATAAACGAAGAAATATCTCAATTAATCAAATCCAGAAAATCAATTTACCCAAATGAATTTAATGGTTCTGAAATTGATAAAGAAGTAATTATTGAATTACTTCAAAATGCTAATCATGCTCCAACACATAAATTAACACAACCATGGATTTTTAAAATATTTAGTTCCAATGCCAAAATAAAATTGCTAAACGAAATATTTAATATAAATACTGATATGGACGAGTTAAAAAAAAATCAACTGAGTCAAAATTTTCAAAAATCAAGCCATATTATCTGTATTTGCATGAAAGAAAATTCAAATCTTCTACCTGAATGGGAAGAAATCTCTGCAACGGCAATGGCCGTACAAAATATATGGATTTCTTGCTCAGGCACAAGTATTGGAGGATATTGGAGCACCCCTAAGTATGCAAAACATCTACATTCATTTTTATCTCTAAATGAAAATGAAAGATGCCTGGGCTTTTTTTATTTAGGTGTCCATGATTCCAACAGAAGTGGAACTAGCCGAAGAAAAAACATTTTAGAAAAAACAGAATGGTTTGAATAATAACAAGACGATTTTTATATCCGTCGTCTAACTTTTTTATTTCTTCTGCAGCGTTCACTGCAATATTTCACTTCTGCCCAGTTTTTCTCCCATTTTTTCCTCCAATTAAAAGGAATATTGCAAACAATACAAATTTTTGATTCTAGATTTTTAGGCATATTTCCTAAAAATTTCTTTTTTTGCTTTCTTCCAGAATGAAAAGAAAGAAGAGTGGTAGCCTTTAACCGAAGACATCCAATCTCTCTCGTCTTTTATCCCTTTATAATTATGATTATTGGGATGTTCTTTATAAATAACTTGAGATTTTCCAATTGGCAATTCGTCAAACTCACCTACAAATACTTTAATCCCTTCTATATTTTTTGATAAAGAAAGCATGAAATTCATAGCTTTTTCACCGATAGGCTGTAAATCAATGACACTTGGTTCGATGAGTAAAATTCTATGATAATTAGATTCTTTTCTCCAATTTGGGTCTAAGTTGTAATAATTATAGATGCATACTGTTTTTCCGTCATTAATATTAAAAAGATCAGATTTTGGATATACAACTTCAAAATCAAAACTAGTCAACTCTTTCAGTGTCTCAGGTTGTAGGATTTCGCTCAACTCAGAATAATCGATATCCAAGTACGTTTTTTTTTGTTGAGTCCTGGTATACTTATTAATATTATCTTGATTCGCTATGTATTTTTTACTACTGTTGGTACCAGCTACCCATTGCCAGCTGAGGGAATTGGAGGCCCAATCACCGTCGAGTAGGTGATAATACATCCATTTTGCTGGAACTTTCCAATGGTTTTTCGCAACGTTAACACTAAGTGCAGCAATGTACATTCTAAGATGGTTGTGCACATAACCTGTTTTATAAAGCTCTTTGATGGCTGTATCTAGGGCTTTAATTCCAGTATTGTGATCTACAATATTTTTTGAAACCCCATAAGAAAGTATATCAGATTGGGGATTTTTTATGTCTCGATTAATATCTTTTTCCTGCCATACTAGCTGCCAGTAATCCCTCCAAGCCAGTTCTTGTATGAATTTTTCAATTTTATTTAAATCAAACCCTCTATTGACTAAGTTTTTGAATATTTGATCTGTGGACAAAACTCCTCTTGATATGTAGGGCGAGAGACGTGATACATCTCCATCAATATAGTTACGATTGAAAGCATACCTCAAAGGATTAACTTTGTCAACTTTCTCCAAGATTGAAATATAATCGGTTTTCAAGAAATTGATTTTTATTTATTTCAGGAGCCTTTTACTCTTTGGAGTATAGCATAAATAACTAACGCATATATTATAGCCTAAGTTCGATAATGAGAATAAAGTTTATCATATTTTTCTTTTTATTTCTTTTAAAATCGATATGTTTTGGTAAAAACGATCATCCTGACTCGACAAACAGCAATTCCAATATTTTAAATATTGCCACTTGGAATATTCAAATGCTTCCTACAAATTTTTCATTTGTTTCAAAATTCCTGCAAAAAAAACAGAAAACAAGAACCCCATTGATCATAGATTATTGCATAAAGCATGACTTCGATATTATTGTTTTTCAAGAAGTGTTTGATCGTAAAATTAGAAGAAAGATTATTCAGGGTTTAAATAAATCTTACCCCTATCAAATCCATCCAATTAAAAATAAAAAAGCATTAGTGAGTAATGGTTTATTAATTGTGGGACGAATTCCTTTAAATTACCTTGATCATATTGTTTTTAAGCCAGGGGTCAAAGCAGATAAATATGCTGCAAAAGGATGCGTTTTATTTCACGCTCAAGTAAATGACATTGATATCCATTTTATGGGCACTCATCTTCAGTCAGGCAATTCTTCCAAAGCCATTTCCACACGTAAACTTCAATATCGAGATATTCGGAAATTAATGAATCGGAATTCGAAGGATAATAATCCATTCATCATCCTTGGTGATCTAAATACGAAAAAGTCCGAGAAAGAAAAGTACTTAGAAATGTTAAATATACTGGGAGTTTCAGACTCTGAATCAATATTTAAAAATCTATACACTTTTAGTCCTGAAAATTCATGGAATAATAACTCAAGACCGCTTCAACTTGATTATATACTGATTCAAAAGGACAATATGAAGTTGAAAATAAATTGGCAAAAAGTCTTTAAGCCTACGCATTTGTATAAAGGCAAAGAAATGGACCTTGCTGATCATTATCTCCTGAATGCTGAAATATTAGTTCGAAAATAGGGTAATACTTAAAAAAACTCTAGGCGAGACCAATCTCTTTTAGTCTTTGTTGCAAGTATTGACCCGCGGTTATATCATCAAAACTCTTTGGATTCTGCTCAGAAATACAAATATCTAAGCAGTTTAAGGGCATACTTTCATCTGGGTGAACAAAAAATGGCATCGAAAATCTTGGAAGGTGAAGTCTCTCAACAGGAGGATTAACAACCCGATGTGTAGTTGACCGCATAGTATTATTAGTGAGACGCTGAAGCATATCTCCTACATTTATTACCAGAACATCACTCGTGACATGAATTGGTACCCACTCATCATCTTTATTGAGAAGTTCAAGTCCTTCAGCAGATGCTCCCATTAAAAGGGTAATAAGATTAATGTCTTCGTGCGCTGCTGCGCGAATTCCTTTTTGAGTAAAATCTTTTTGCCCGGGATAGTGGATTGCCCGGAATATCGAGTGCCCCTGATTCAAATATGATTCAAAGAAATTCTCTTCAAGAGATAAATACGAAGCTATTGCTTTCATAAGCTGATGGCCAATTCTTTCAAGCTTATTGTATGCTATTGAAACGGCGCTGTCCATGTTTTCGATGTTCGGAACTAGAACATTTTTATCAAGACCGCGTTCTGCAGCATTCATAGGACCCCATTGAAAGAATTCTTTTAAATCAGGTCTTGTTTCTCCTTTCGCATGTTCAGTCCCAAATGGTGTAAAGCCTCTTTGCCCTTTGGCACCTGGTACAAAAGACTTCATTTTAAATTCATTATCCTGATTGAAGAATTCTTTGATTACATTTTGTAACAAATCCCTATCCGCATTTGTAAAGTCGTGTCCCTCAATAGCTGCAAAACCAATGGATTCGAAAGCTTTTCCTAAATCCAATACGAAATTTTTTCGCATGGGTTCTGTTCCGTCAATGTAATTGCTTAAGTCAAGTGTTTTCAATTTCATATTTGCAAAGATACTAGGATTGTTTCATTAAGGATTCTACCCCACCTTTGTCAAGTCTCATGTCACAAAATAATTTTTATTCTAAACTTGACAAATCAGATGCACAAAAGTATTTCGAGCACCTCTTCCTTCCCCGTGCTGTTGAGGATAGAATGCTTCTAGCTTTGCGTCAAGGAATAATTTCTAAATGGTTTTCTAGCTATGGCCAGGAAGCTGTATCAGTCGCAACCACACTTGCTATGCACGAAGATGAATGGATTTGTACAATGCATAGAAACTTGGGAGTTTTTACGTCAAGAAATATTCCTTTGGAAAAGCTCTTTTCTCAGTTTCAAGGGAAACCTAATGGTTTTACCAAAGGCAGAGATCGCTCTTTTCATTTCGGCTCCAAGGAGCATAATATTTTTGGAATGATAAGCCATTTAGGCGCACAATTAGGAGTCGCAGATGGGCTAGCTTTCGCAAGAAAACTAAATCATGAAAAAAAATGTGTTTTGGTGTTTACTGGAGATGGAGGTGCATCCCAGGGAGACTTCCATGAAGCTTTAAATGTTGCTTCAGTATGGAAACTTCCCGTTCTTTTTGTCGTAGAAAACAACCAATGGGGGCTATCAACTCCATCCAACGAACAATTCAACTTTGACTCTTTTACGGTAAAAGGAGATGCATATGGAATGGAAGCACATAGTGTTGATGGAAATGATTTTGCAGCAACTCTGTCTTTATCAAAAAAATTAACGTCGAGTATTCGAAGCAACCCAAGGCCAATTTTATTAGAATGTAAAACGTTCAGAATAAGAGGTCATGAAGAAGCTTCAGGGACAAAATACTATCCAAAAGGCCTTATTGATTCATGGAAATCGAAAGACCCCATTCTTAATTTTCGAGGGAATTTGATTTCAGAGAAAATTCTTTCTAAGAATGAGATAAAATCGATTGAAGAAAGTCTAAATGATAAGGTTCTTGGGAGTCTCAAAATTGCATTGAAAGAGTCGGATTCTGAATTTAAACTGGAGAATGAGTTAAAAGATGTCTTCAGTAACAAAAAATATGATTCAGAAAAAACCCAAAATAAAGGTAAACTAAAAAAAATGCGTTTTATCGATGCAATTCACTCAGGCCTAGAGTGCTCATTAAAAGAACATGACAACCTAATTTTTATGGGCCAAGACATAGCCGATTATGGTGGTGTGTTTAAAGCAACAGATACTTTTTTAGAAAAGTTTGGAAAAGAAAGAATAATAAACACTCCATTGTGTGAATCTGCGATTGTAGGGGTTGGTNTTGGATTATCGGTAATGGGCAAAAAAACCATGATTGAAATGCAATTTTCCGACTTCGTTTCTGAAGCTATGACACAAATTTGTAACCAGGCTGCTAAATTGAACTATAGGTGGGGACAAAATGTAGATATGGTTATCCGCATGCCAACGGGAGCCGGAGTTAACGCAGGCCCCTTTCATTCCCAAAGTACTGAATCTTGGTTCACCCGAATCCCAGGGCTAAAAGTTGTATACCCTTCAAATGCCTTCGATGCCAAAGGGTTATTGATTCAAGCATTTGAGGATCCAAACCCTATTCTCTTCTTCGAACATAAGGCTCTATATAGATCACAAGAAAGTGATGTTAACGAAGGCTACTTTACTTTACCCATAGGAAAGGCTGCAACTATAAATGAAGGTGACCAGATCACTATAATCAGTTATGGATTAGGAATAAAATGGGTTCAAGATTGGCTCAATGAGAATAAAGAAGTTTCTTGTGATCTGATCGATTTAAGAAGTCTTGTACCCTTGGATAGAGATACACTTGTAAAGTCGGTCAAAAAAACTGGACGTTGTGTCATTGTCCAAGAGGACATAATGAGAGGAAGCATTGGTAGCGATATTTCTCAAATAATTCAATCAGAATGTTTTGAATATCTTGACTCTCCAATAAAAGTCATTTCTAGCATTCCAACTCCAATTCCTTTTGCCTCAAATCTCGAGAAAGGCTATTTAGCGAATAATTGGATGGATCAAGGAATAAAAGAAGTAATTCGTTTTTAAAAAAGAACTCCCTTCTTGTCAATAAGATAGTGATGCCACAAATTCCACAGAAAGTAATCTTAGCGGAGTTATAGGTTTAATTATAAACTATCNAGTTCTAGATTTTAGTTTGTCACATAAAAGAAAGAAATACTCTCTTAAATCTGGAATCAATAATATTTTAGACGCATCTTACTTTACCAGAAGAGCAACAGGATTCCCGGGACCGAGAATCATTCCTTTTCCACGAAGAAACTTTTATGTAACTTTTGAATTTAATTTTTAGTTCTAAATTTATGCACGTCTTTTTTTGTTGTTAAACAGAAAAAATATATTTCCGCGAATTACAAAAATCTCAAAATGAGCTTCCGTATCGACATTGTCAGCCTATTGCCTGAGATTATTAGGAGTCCTTTTGATTCTAGCATTTTAATGCGTGCTCAAAAAAAAGGTTTAGTTAAAGTCTATTTGCATGACCTCCGAGAGTATGGTGAAGGAAAGCATAAACAGGTTGATGACTATGCTTTTGGTGGTGGAGCAGGTATGGTGATGCTAGCGGGTCCAATTTTCAAATGCATCAATGAGCTAAAGAGTCAAAGAGATTACGATGCTGTAATATATACTACACCTGATGGTCAAAAGTTTAATCAAAAACTAGCAAATAAGTTATCTCTAAAGAAAAATTTAATAATTCTTTGTGGACATTATAAAGGAATTGATCAACGTGTAAGAGATTCTTTAATTACCCATGAAATAAGCATTGGAGATTACGTTCTTAGCGGAGGAGAGCTTGCTGCAGCCGTTATCTCAGATGCTCTAATTCGATTAATTCCGGGCGTTTTAAATGATGGCTCAAGTGCTCTAACAGATTCCTTTCAAGATAATCTGCTCTCCCACCCCATTTATACGAGACCTTCAAATTTTGAAGGAATGAAAGTTCCCAACATATTATTAAGTGGCAATTCAAGAAAAATTGAAATCTGGAAAGCAGAACAAGCATTGAAAATTACCAAAGCTAAAAGACCTGATCTTCTTGAAGATTAGTTCTTCGGGAACAAAAAATTTGTTACATTTGCGCCCTCGTTGAAAGTTTACTTAAACGATTCTAATACCAACCTCTGATCAAAGAGATGAATGTTGACTATTAGTAACTTAAAAAAGATATCTCATGGATTTGATTAAGTATGTCCAAGACAAATATGTAGAATCAAAGGACTTTCCAGTTTTTAAAGCCGGTGACACAGTAACTGTTTACTACAAGATCCGCGAGGGAGAAAAGACGCGTACTCAGTTCTTCCGGGGTGATGTTTTGCAGCGAAGTGGAAGCGGAGTGACTGAAACATTTACAATACGAAAAATGTCTGGTAACACTGGTGTCGAAAGAATTTTCCCAGTGAACATGCCTAACCTAGAAAAAATTGAAGTAAACAAACAGGGTAAGGTTCGACGTGCTAGGATTTTCTATCAACGTGAGCGCACCGGTAAGTTAGCACGAATTAAAGAGCGAAGAATTTAGACATTATTTAAATTCCAGAGTCTCAAGGAGAATCTGTTAATTCAGTATTTAAAACTTTAAAGGTGGTCCTTCTGTTGCGAGACCTTCCCCATCCCTTCTGATTTGACTCAATTGGGATTTTATCTCCGTATCCCTGATAGGTCATCTGTATTGATGAAACTCCGATTGAAATTAAAAAGTCATGAACTGACTTTGCCCTATTTTCAGAGAGCTTCATATTTTTTGATGAACTCCCAATATTATCAGTATGACCTTGAATCTCGATGATTAATGACGGGTTTTTGTTAAGAAACTTAGCAAAATCTATTAATGCAAACTGATCCAATTTTGACAGCTCAAAGCTATTAGATTCGAAGAAAATAGAATATAAGTCAAATATTTCACCACTCTTCAAACTCTTTACTTCTAGCATAGGAATGGATTCTGAAATTTGATTTTTTTTCAATTTAAAACGGGCAGAGGTATAACCAGTATTATTCCCCTCAACCGAAATCAAATAATCAGCAGTCTCTTGAGCGTTTAATACGGCTGTATACTCGCCAGTTTGCCTATTTACTTGTATTCGAGAAATTCTGTTAGATTTTAAATTCTCGATACGAATTTGTAGGTTTTGATTAAATTTCTGCGCTCCTTTTACCTTTCCTTGAATAAAGGAGACACTATCTGGAAATAGCTTTTCAGGAAGAGTAAATTCAAAAAAATCATAATTTGAGGACGAGATTAAATTTCCAATTTGATTATTACTTGAGAAATAAGCCATCGGTCGCTTTGCGGAGACAGCGAACCCCACTTCCGCTTTTTCCGTATTTATTGGGTAACCCAAGTTCAAGGGATCCTCATTTCCATGAATATTCACAACAAATACGTCAAAATCACCAATCCCAAAATGACCATTCGATGAAAAAAATAAATGTTCGCTATCTGCATGAAAAAATGGTGATTTTTCATCACCAAGAGTATTTATCCGCGAACCAAGATTTTTTAAATTATACCAATTACCCGAGGAATCAATTTCAATGGAGTATAAATCCAAGCCGCCAAATCCGCCATCTCTATCTGATGAAAAAATAATTCTATCCCCATTTGCTGAAATTGCTGGTTGAGCTTCCCACGAATCCTTTTCATTAATTAAATCAATAGGATAAAAATCAGACCATTGTTGATCTTCATATCTATTCACCAAAAAAATATCACAATTCCTATAACCATTGTTCAATGAAGTTGATTTTAGATACTCACAAGATGTTAATGCCATAGTGTTATTGTCAGCTGTTAGAGAAGGCCCTCCCTCATTAAAACCTTGATTAAAAGGGTACGTTAAAGACTGATATTGCGCATTCTCTTTATTTACTAACTGACAAAATTCTTCTTTTAACCGCCTAACTGGAGCCGGACCTAATTTGAAGTCGAGATATTTGAATCGACGAGTAAAAAACCATTTAGATTCATCTGGTGTAAGTATACCTAGAAACTCATCGGCATCAGAGGAAAGTGCATTGACTCTTCTCGGATTAAAATTAACAGGATTATCTTTTAGTGAATCCCTAAAACTCCATAATTCCAGCTTTTCTTTTACAACATTTTTATAAGACAGTTCTATCCCATTTTGATTCAAATACTCTTCATATTTTAACTTTGACTCTTTTAAAAATCCCAACTCTTCTAAAACAGAACCCCATTTGAATAAAATATTCCGAGGATAACGAGGACATAACTTATAGATCTCTTCATACTTTTTAATCGCTGCTTTTAGTTTACCCTCCATTAGGTCAACTTCACTCTGAAGAAACAACGAATTTAATGATTGACCTTTATATTTCCTTCTCAGCGCCCCTAAATAAACTTTTGCCATTGATAAATCATTGGAAAGAATGGCTTTTTCCGCTNGTTTAGCATGTTTAGAAAACTTTGAATAACCAATGCAATCAATCTCTGATTGGCTATATATTTTAGAATCAGGGGTCAGAATTAATAAGAGCAGTAAATACTTAATAGAACGCATTTATTCTCTATTTCATTAACTGAGTTTTTTGCCGAAGGAAAAAATCTGCAAGAATAAGTGCTGCCATCGCCTCAATAATCGGAACCGCTCTCGGCAATACTGAAGGGTCATGTCTTCCATCGATTTTAAATTCTACCAACTCTCCTTTCTTNTTNATTGAGNTCTGCTTNATTTTAATGCTAGATACAGGCTTAAATGCTGTTCTAAATAAAATCTCCTGACCNTTAGAAATNCCCCCTTGAATNCCNCCACTGTTNTTAGTNGNAGTCTTTTCTANAGATTCAAACTGATCATTTTCTTCNGAACCCATTCTATCTGCACCACTGAACCCAGAACCAAACTCAATTCCTTTGGTAGCATTTATACCCATTATACCAAAAGCTAATCTCGCATTAATTTTATCAAAAACAGGNTCCCCCCATCCTGCNGGAACCCCTTTTATGTGGCAAGAGATTACACCACCAACAGTGTCACCTTTGGAAGCTNTTTCTTTTAATTTNGCTTCCATGGCTTTTGATGTTTCAGAATGTGGACATAATACAGGTGAGTTCTTTGAATTCNAAATATCATATTCAGCATTTTGAGGAATAGCGACCCCTCCCATCTTTTCTACATAGGCCTGAATAACTACTTCCTTTCCTAACAATTGCTTGGCAATAGCCCCGCCTACTACTCGACAAACGGTCTCTCTTGCACTAGAGCGCCCCCCACCACGATGGTCTCTAATTCCGTATTTTGATTGATAGGTGTAATCCGCATGAGATGGCCTATATATATCATTTAAAGNATCATAATCAGAACTCTTTTTATCCAAATTTCGAATTATAAATCCAATCGGACTGCCCAGAGTTAATTGACACCCNTTATCATCTTTATCAAAATGTAGTCCACTTAAAATTTCAACTTTATCCGCCTCAGACCTTGCAGNNGTANACTCAGATTGNCCNGGNCTTCTNCNGTCAAGNTCNTTTTGNATAAGTTCNATATTAATGGAAACGCCAGCTGGAACACCATCTAAAACCCCACCCATAGCAGCGTTATGAGACTCTCCAAAGGTGGTCAAACGTAATATTTCTCCAAATGAATTATTTGCCATAGCCTCAAAAATACGCGATACACTACCTTCGTTATATGCGAATACGAATAGAGAACCTAAAAGGGATCGCTACAATGCTCCAAAATAGCAAAAAATATGATTTTCTATCTGGAAAATCGATGGAGGATTGGGATATAATAAAAAAAGCATATATCGAGATTGAATCAGGATATATTCATGATTTTGGAAAAATGTCAGATTGTCCAAAAAGTAATTCAAATGTTAAAATCATTNACGGCANAGGACGATTTCTATTACCTGGGCTNATTGANTCCCATACACACTTGGTNTATCATTCGGACCGCTCTGTAGAATTTAATTTAAGAATGCATGGGTCATCCTATGAAGAAATTGCATCTTCTGGAGGAGGTATTTTAAACTCTGCAAAAANAATGCATGATTCAGATGAAGAAGAATTANTAGANTTGCTTCTTGAACGCTTGGATAAATCCAAAAATACTGGCACTACTGCAATAGAAATAAAAAGTGGATATGGTTTAACTTTAGATTCAGAGACGAAAATNCTAAGAGTTATTCAAAAAGCAAAAACCCAAGTNACACAAAAAATTTGGGCNACNTTTTTGGGTGCNCATGCACTNCCAGCTTCCTTTAATGGAGATTATGACTCATATATTGATGAGGTCTGTTTAAATATGTTGCCAAGCATAGCAGATAAGGGTCTGATTGACTTTGTGGATATCTTTTGCGAAAAAAATTATTTTTCTCCAAGGCATATTGACCAACTTTCGACAAGTGCAAGTAAATACAATATTCCCCTCAAAGCTCACGTAAATCAATTTAATAGCATCGGAGGAATTCAAGCTGCAATTAATAATTCCGCCTGGAGCGTTGATCATTTAGAATGTTTAACTGATTCAGATTTAAATGACTTAATTGTTGCCTTCAATAATGAATCAAAACGCAAACCGATTCCTGTTGCTCTTCCTGGCTGCTCNCTTTTTCTAGACATCCCATTTGCTCGCGCCAGAGAAATCATTGATTCGAACTTGCCACTAGCAATAGCCTCTGACTGCAACCCNGGNTCTGCTCCAAGTTCAAATCTTATGTTATGTTGGAGTTTAGCATGTCACAAAATGAAACTCACACCCAAGGAGGGANTNGCATCNCTGACAGCCAATGCATCATATGCCCTTGGTGCTCAAGAAAATATTGGGAGTATATCCAAAGGAATGATTGCGAATCTAATTTTAACCAAGCCAATATCATCATTCGCATACTTACCTTACTCATTTGGGGAGAATAACATAGAGAAAACATTTATAAACGGAAAATGAACCCNTTTAATTTTCATCAATCAAGACCGGGAGAAAAACAACTTGGAGATATCCTGAAGAAAAAAAAGGATTCTGAAGGAGATTATGTGTTTTTAATTATTCCCGAAGATATAGGGGTACGAGCAAATGGAGGAAGGCCTGGAGCTGCAGGAAACTCCTTACATTTTTATAAGGCTATAGCCACTATATCTTGTAACGATTTTTTACCATCAGAAAAATTCGGATGGACTACTATTTCATTAGCAACCCTTCAAAAAGAATCTAAAAATTACATATATCCAAAAGACAAAANGGAATTATACTCCTTAGTANATAAAATTGATAAAATAGTTTTTAAAAAAATTCAAGGGCTGTTAGCAAAAGGAAAANTTCCCTTGGTTCTTGGTGGGGGGCACAATAACGCATATCCTCTTCTNAAAGCTTTATCGGAGACAAAAAAAAATAAGGTTCACGCNTTAAATCTNGATCTTCATCCAGACTGNAGAGAGCTTGAAGGCCGNCACAGCGGAAATCCTTTTTCCTATGCTAAAAAGAATAAANTATTAGAAAAATATGCAGTTTTAGGTCTTCAAGAACTAACAACAAATATCAAAAGCCTCAATCACTTCAAAACAGATGGTAACTGGATATATCTTCCATTTGAATCATGGGGAGTAAGCGGTTCTTCCTCATTTGACCATTCTCTTAATATTGCCCTTAACCATGTTTGTACGAACTCGGTTTTTGGACTTGAAATCTGCGCAGATAGNATAATTGATTGCCCNAGCTCAGCAGGAAGTCAGCACGGCTGGTCTTGGAATAAAGTATTTAATGTTGCNTATCAATCCGCTCAAACGCAAAGGTGTCAATATATTCATCTTGCTGAAATTGCATTACCTCTAATTCATTCATCCATGCAAATGAACGTCGCCAAAAGTGCTGTTGCGGCCCTTATAGCATTCGTTAAAGGTTTAGAAACTCCACATTTCTGAAATGCTGGAATGTGTTGTCAATGTTTCAGAGGGACGACGAAGTTCAATAATACGAGAGCTTGGTGACACAATTAAAAANNCTNCCGGAGTAAATTTNATCCATATTGATTCTGGCTTCGATGCAAANAGAACAGTTTTTACTTTTTTAGGAAGCGANACTANTCTTTCTGATGCGATAATAAGATTATTGAAAACATGTCTATTGCTNATAGATATGAGAAATCATGAAGGAAATCATCCCAGAATTGGAGCTATCGATGTTTGTCCTATTATTCCCATTAAACCCGCAACAATGGTATCTGCAAAGAAATGTGTTCAAAATATTGTTGAGCGAATACAAAATGAAAATATCCCAGTAGGTGGGTGGCTTTATAGAGAGAGTGCAATTGATCCAAANAATTATGAATTAAGTCATGTAAGAAGGGGTCAATATGAGACGCTTTCAANNNCTGAAAGGAAATTTGATTTTGGTTTATTCAATCCAAAATTTGGAGCATTGGCNATTGGTGCAAGAAAATTTCTAATNGCATATAATGTGAATCTATGTGATATGNACATTCAAAGNGCAANGCTCATAGCTAAAAAAGTTCGAGAAAAGACACCCGGAGGAATTCCAGGNGTNAGAGCTATTGGTTGGAATTGTAAAAGCTTTGGTTTTTCCCAAATCAGCTGCAACATTGTAGACCCAGAGAAGTGTTCAATTAAAACGCTATTTGATAGAATCAAATTTGAAGCAAAAAAATTGGGGGTTTCTACAAACGGTTCGGAACTAATTGGTATGGCCCCAAAAAATGCGTTTATAGAATTTAAAGACCTTGAAAACGCGAAAGATTACTTGGATTTAGATTCTATTAAACCCTTTGAAATTAGCGATCGAATCATAGAAAATATGATAAATGCCAAATAATGCCAAAGTTTNATATTATTTTTTTGANAANTTTTCGCCNAATTTATCNATGATCCGCATCCGAAGAAATAGCTCTTCAGAGTACCAATTATAATCTCTTGTTTTTTTCACCACAGGCGCATGCTGCCTGCTTCTATAGGCAAAATCATTTAATTCCTTTTGAGAATTCCACAAACTCAATGTAGCTTGTTCAAATAGAGGAATCTCCCCTACTCCTTTTGAAAAATTGAGGCCAGCGTGATCAGAAAGATTTCGGCTTGCTGAGGGAACATTCATCCAGAAGCGAATTGCCTGAGATCTTCGGATACTTGCACGTGTCAAAACAGCCACTTCACCTTCGTGATCTTCAGAAGCTACCCCCTCAAAAAGTTTAATACCATTCCATGTTCCATGTGCGCGGATAGGCGCTGCATTCCAGCCATATATCGATGACGAGTAATTGAGTAAGTCATTATAGACTAAATCCTCTTTGAAAAACTGTGACGAATTTNTTTTTGANTCAAAAACTGCAAACCAGGCGTATGTTCCAAAATCAGGAACTATTGAAAACCCCTTTCCTGCTCCACTGCCAAGCATTTTTCCAAAGATTAATCCTTTTCCAGTTAATTTATTACGTATCGTGGAACCCATTCCTACAAAAGCTCTCCAACGAGCTTTAAATCCCTTGAATGTCATAAATCGAACAGCAATATGAATATTATGATCCTTCATTCGGTCAAATTGTCAGTTTTCCAGTGGAAAAGTATAATTTAAGCTTTAATGGCATAACACTTGTTTCGAAATATCAAACGAATCTATATAAGAAATTATGGCAACAGGCAAAATAAATGTTTCTGCGGATAATATTTTTCCAATAATTAAAAAATTCCTTTACAGTGATCAAGAGATATTCCTCCGAGAGCTTATTTCAAATGCTGTAGACGCAACGAATAAGATAAAGACACTTGCTAACCTTGGAGAATATAAAGGTGAACTTGGAGATCTTACAATTCAGGTTGTTTTAGATAAAAAAAAGAAACAGATTAAAATTGTTGATAGAGGTATAGGGATGTCAAAAGATGATGTCCAAAAGTATATTAATGACGTCGCTTTCTCAGGAGCTGAAGAGTTTGTGAAAAAATATGAAGGAAAGCTAGATAAAGGGTCCATGATTGGTCATTTTGGTTTGGGCTTTTATTCAAGCTTTATGGTTTCTAACAAAGTAGAGATCAATACTTCATCATGGAAAGATGCTGAGGATGGTGCACATTGGAGCTGCGATGGGTCGCCAGAATTCAAGCTAGTTAAACTGAAAAGAAAAGATAGAGGAACCGAGATTATTTTGAATATCAGTGAGGATAGCACTGATTTTTTGGAAGAATTTAAGATTCGTGAGCTGCTAAAAAAATACGCTCGCTTCATGAGTGTCCCCATCCAATTTGGAGAAAAAGAATTGGAAATTGATACATCTAAAGAAGGTGAAGAACCAAAGCTCGAAAAAAGTATGGTTCCAGATATTATAAACGAAGACGATCCGGCCTGGACAAAAAGTCCGAGTGAACTAAAAGACGAAGATTATAACAAGTTCTACAAGGCTCTCTACCCTACAACATTTGAAGACCCCTTGTTTCATATTCATCTGAATGTTGATTACCCCTTCGACTTAACAGGAATTTTGTTCTTTCCAAGAATTAAACCCAATATGGAATTGCAAAAGAATAAAATTCAATTATACCAAAGCCAAGTATTTGTAACAGATAATGTCGAGGGAATTGTCCCTGAATTTTTAACTCTCCTTCACGGTGTTATAGATTCCAAAGATATACCTCTCAACGTAAGCCGATCCTACCTTCAAGCGGATAGTAACGTTAAAAAAATTAGTGGTCATATCTCAAAAAAAGTTTCTGACAAACTTGAGGAAATGTTTAAGAAAAACAGAAAAGATTTTGAGGAAAAATGGAAGGATATTCAAGTAATTGTTGAATACGGCATGGTTACAGAAGAAAAATTTTATGAGCGAGCTCTAAAATTTAATTTGTTCAAATCCGTTATCGATGATAAGCATTATACAATGGATGAGTATTTAGAAAAAGTGTCTGCCCTTCAAACTGACAAAGATGGAACCAAGGTAATACTCTACACTTCCAACAAAGAGGCTCAGCATAGCTATTGTGAAAAGGCAAAAGCTGAGGGTTATGATGTTATTTTACTAGAATCTCCAATAGCAGGTCATTCCATACAGAAGCATGAAACCTCTCAAGAGAAAATAAGATTTGCACGAGTTGATTCAGATCTTTTAGACAAGCTAATACCAAAAGGAGATGATAGAACTTCAATTCTCACGGATAGCGAGAAAGATAAGCTCAAAGAAACTATCGAAAAGACATTAGACGATAAAAAATATTCGATTAGAATGGAAGCTCTCGGTAGCGATGATGTACCCATGCTAATTACTATACCAGAGTTTATGAGACGGATGAAGGAAATGAGTGCTACAGGGGGAGGCGGATTCATGGGTATGGGAGATTTTCCAGAAACTTATGATCTCGTAATCAATGTGAATCACCCTCTTTCAGGAAAAATTTTAAAAGCAAAAGGAGCCAAAAAAGATGAGATAATAAATCATGCCAAGGATCTCGCCCTTTTAAAACAAAACCTTCTTCAAGGAGAAGCTTTGACTACTTTTATTAATAAAGCCATGAACAAACTTTAAATCAAAACATTCGAATACTATGAAAAAATTATTACTACTTATCTCTTTTGCAGTTACTCTTCAAGGATTCTCTCAGCAACTTCCAGATGCATCGCCAAGATCTGTTGTGAATCAAAGAGTTGGACTCACCGATATAGAACTTAACTACAGTCGACCCTCTGTAAAAAGTAGAGATATTTTTGGAGGTCTAGTTCCATTTGGTAAGCATTGGAGACTTGGAGCAAACAAGAATTCAACTATTTCATTTTCAACAGACGCTCGTTTTGGTAGCGAAAATATTCCCGCGGGCACCTATAGTATTACAGCTATAGTAAATGAAATGAATTGGACAATAATCCTAAATTCAAAAAACGACATGTGGGGAATTGATGATGGTTACAATTCAAGGCAAGATGTTGTGAGATTTACTGCGCCTGTTAAAACCCTTAATGCTCCAGTGGAAAGCTTATACATGGGAATCGAAGACCTTACCCAAGAAACTGCAAATCTTATAATTGCGTGGGAAAGGTCATCAGTAAAAATCCCTATCGCTTTTGAAACTATTAAACTTGCTGAAGAAAACTTACAAAACGCTTTAAATGAAAATCCAGAAGATTTTAAAATTAAAAGAACTGCTGCTCGTTTTTACATGCAAAATGATCTAAATATGAATGAGGCCTTATTGCTCATAACCCAGGTTATAAAAAACAATCCTGAAAGTTGGTATAACAATTACCTTTTTGCGCAAGTAATGGCCAAAATGGGAGATCCGAAAAGTGCAAAAGATGCAGCTAAAAAAGCTATGCTTTTAGGTCGTAAAGATGCCAAAGAAAAAGGAGAAAAGTTTTACTATCAAGATGACATTAAGTCATTCATGAAAACCCTGTAGAGGTTTTCGCTGTCAGCAGAAAGACTAGTAAAACTTATAAGATCGTATCCCTGGTCTAAATAATAACAGTATGAACAAATCTCTAAGGCTATTTTTAGTTTTTCAACTACTAAGCTTTATCTCATATGGTCAAGCTATTCTTTCTGGATCTGTTGTAGATGAAGTTAATAATGAACCTATTCCTGGCGCCGTTGTGCAGATTGAAGGCCTTGAAACACAGGCATTCACAGACTTTAATGGAGAATTTATTTTTAAAGATCTCCCGGTTTCTTTGGTGAATGTATCAGTACAAACCATAGGTTATGTGTCCAAAACTGAGTTTGAAATTCAATTAACACTAGCTAAGCCAGCGAGAATAGTCTTTGAGTTAAGAGAGGCGACCCAAAAATTAGATGAGGTTGAGGTTAGTGCTCAAATGAAGTTCACACGTGACGCACAATCTCCCGTATCGGTTCAAAGCATTGGAATTAACGAAATTCAAAGAAATCCCGGGGGAAATCAAGATATTTCCAAAGTTATTCAGTCCTTACCTGGCGTTGCAAGTGGATTAGCATTTAGAAATGATTTAATTATTCGTGGCGGCGGTCCAAATGAAAATCGATTTTTTCTTGATGGCATTGAAATTCCAGCGATAAACCATTTTGCAACTCAAGGTGCAAGTGGAGGCCCTGTGGGTATGATAAATGTTAATTTTATTCGCGATGTTGATTTCTATACATCTGCTTTTCCAGCTCAAAGAGGAAATACTCTTAGCTCAGTAATGGAGCTTAACCTGAAAGATGGAAGAACGGATAAAACAGGAGGAATTTTTCAAGTCGGCGCATCCGAAGTTGGTTTGACATTAGACGGTCCAATAAATAACAAAACAACCTATTTAGCTTCAGTTAGAAGAAGTTACTTGCAATTTCTCTTTAAAGTTATAGGTCTTCCTTTCTTACCAACATACAACGACTATCAATTTAAAGTAAAGCACAATTTTAATAGAAATAATCAACTAACAATATTAAGTCTTGGAGCTTATGATGTAAATAGGCTCAACCTAGATCGAAATGAAACCGAAGACCAACGATATTTACTTAATTATCTGCCAGAGGATATTCAATGGAATTATTCGATTGGCGCAAAGTATACCCATTTTGGGTCAAAAGGAAGAACGAATATCGTCCTAAGCCGATTTATGCTTGATAATAGCTCTGAAAAATTTGAGAATAATAATAGAGACCTAAATCAGCTTTTGAACTATAATTCCCAAGAAATTGAGAATAAATTCAGATTAGAATATGAAAGAAAAAGTAGTACATGGGAATATATGTTTGGGTTTGGTCTAGAACAGGCAAAATATAATACCACAACTCTTGACAAAAGACTTCCTGGTGGATTTGAGCTCAATTATTCAGCAGATAGGATATTCTACAAGGGTAACATATTTGCAAATGTTATTGGAAGGTTTGCCGATGACCGATTAAAAGTCTCATTGGGTATTAGAACGGATATAATGGATTTTAATGAAAGTACTCTAAATCCATTAAATCAGTTGTCTCCTAGAATAGCTGTGTCATATAACCTAAACGAGAATGTAACTTTTGATGGTAATTATGGGATTTATTACCAATTACCTCCCTATACTTCACTAGGGTATAAGGGAATAGATGGAGACAACTCCGATTTACAATACATAAGCGCTGAGCATGTTGTATTAGGATCCACGCAATTCTGGCCATGGAATGCTAAGACAAGCATTGAAGGGTTTTTAAAAAGATATCGTAATTATCCGTTTTTATTGAGGGATTCGATCTCTCTTGGCACACTCGGAGGAGATTTTGGTGTAATTGGGAACCAGCTTGCTACATCTACCTCTGATGGCAGAGCATTTGGGTTGGAATTAACATACCAGCAAAAACTATACAAAGGGTTCTTTGGTATAGCTGCAATAACTCTTGTAAGAAGTGAATTTCAGGACATTGACAACGATTACGTTCCAAGCTCATGGGATAATCAACTAATAGCCACTTTTACTTTTGGGAAAAAATTTGGTAATAATTATGAGCTCGGAATTCAGTACCAATATCTTGGTGGAGCTCCTTACACGCCTTTTGATCGGGCTGCTACGGCAACGATTCAAAATTGGGACGTTTTGGGCCGAGGTATTCCAGATTACAACAACCTAAATTCAAGCAGGTATGGAGGCTTTAATCGCCTAAATGTCAGAATTGACAAGAAATGGTTTTTGAAAAAATTCAATATTGATTTATATTTTGATATTCAAAATGCCTTAGCGTATTCAGTTCAGGGCCCAGCATTTATTGACGTAGTTAGAGATGATCAAGGGAATCCTATTGTGAACCCTGATATACCGAGTCAATACCTGACAACAACCCTGGAGAATAATAATGGGACAATTCTACCAAGTCTTGGTTTTATATTCGAATTTTAATCGACGGGATACAAAATGTATTTATCACGAATATTCTCTTTAAAATCTCTGAGATCTTTTTCCCAGATCTGACTTATCTCACTGGCATTTAGGCCCTTTTCAATCTGTTTTCTCAGAGCATCTGAGCCTGCGAGTTTATCAAAAAAATTTGAGAAGAATGACTCATTAGTTGATTTTTTTGAAACTTCAGGTGCTAAACGATTCCATGCATCAAAGTATTCTAAAATGTAATCAATATTAAAACCCGTTGATGTTTTCCCTGAATTTCTCAGATCATCACCGTAACAAATTTGTTTCTCAAACTTCGGGTACTTACTTCCTGAATTTTTTTTAGGAGTGAAAACAAATGTTTTATCCTTATACCATGGAGCTCCTATGACTTCAAATGGGTAATCAGTTCCTCTTCCAACTGAAACAGGACAGCCCTCAAACAAACATAAAGAAGGGTAAAGCAATATAGAATTCAAATTAGGTAAATTAGGAGAAGGAGGTATAGGATTAACAGAAATTTCACGTTTAAAAAAAGGAATTGTTAAAACTGTCAAATCAAGTATTTCAGAATTTTGAATCCACCCCTCCCCTTTTACCATTTTTGCATACTCTCCAATAGTTAATCCATATAATACGGGCACAGGATGCATCCCTACAAAGGAAGAATAAGAAGTATCTAAAGTTGGACCCGAAACAACAGATGAAAAGGGATTGGGCCTATCTAATACGATTAAGCCTTTCCCATTCTCTGCGCAAGCCTCCATAACTAAAGAAAGAGTGGAAATATATGTATAAAATCGAACACCTACATCTTGTAAATCAAAAACTAAAATGTCTAAATCTTCTAAATCCTCAACAGACGGTTTTTTATTTTTCCCGTATAAGGAAATTATAGGAAGGCCTGTTTTATAATCAATAGCATTACTTATAACCTCCCCTGCTGGAGCATCAGATCTAAAACCATGTTCAGGAGAAAAAACTTTGATAACATTCCAATTATTGTCTATGAACCTATCTACAGTATGAATTGGATTTTGAAAGCCATTCGTATCCAATCTATTTAATTTGTCATCCCATATTCCATAGCTAAGCGCTGATGCGTGAGAGACAATTCCAATTCTTTTACCCTCAAATAAATGACTATTTGACTCTAGCAAAACGGCTCCAGATTTTTGAAAGTATAAAATTTCTTTCGAACTATACTGCCCATGTAAGATAAATGGAATAGAGAAAAAAATGAGGCAAAGGTGCAGGACACCCGTATCTTTACGTAACATGGTTCCAAGATGGCGATTTTTATCGATATGGCTAGGGTTGCGATGGGCAAAAAATATCCCACGTCAAAAAAAAGCCAATATTTTAGCTATTTCCGTCATTGGAATTGGGATAATGACAATCATAATTGGTCTCAGTACTGGAAATGGCCTACAACTAGAAATAGAAAAAAAAATAGAAAGGTTTCATGGAACCTACCAGATTCGGCCCTATCAGACTCGACTTGAAGGAAATTTACCACCATTTTCAACGACTGAGCTATCCCTTGATTCATCTTATTTTATTGAATTTCTAAATACAAAATTTGATTACCATTTAGCATCATGGAAAATGGGGATAATTACATTTGCAGATCAACTAGAGGGTGCACGTTTATTTGGTTTTGAGGCTATTCCTGAGTCTATTTTATCAGTTCCCTTTCATGGAAAAGTCCCTGACTGGTCTAAGAATTCAAATTCTGTATGGATTTCAGATGAAATGGCACGTAAAATAGGTGCCACTACAGGCGATGAAATTCAAATGCATTTCAGTCGCGGGAATAGATTATCTCCTTCAATAAGATATTTAAAAGTTTCTGGGATTTTTGAGAGCAGTATAAGTGAATGGGAAGATCCTTTGGTGATTTGTTCTCTAGAAATCATTCAAAGTCTGAATAAATGGGAATCCAACCAAACTCAATCAATTCTGCTTTATCAGAAGAAAAATAGATTCTTAAACGAAGAAATCGAATTAAACAATTTCTTACCCATTGAATTTCAAGCGTTTTCGAGTAAAGAGGACTTCCCTCAATTTTATCAATGGATAAAATTATTTGATAACAATACTTACCTACTTGGTGCGATTTTAATTATAGTCGCAAGTTTTAACTCGGTAATCGTTATTTTCATTCGAATAATCGAAAAGAAATCTTCAATATCAATTCTTAGAGCCATAGGAATGAACAAGCCTAACTTGTATACTTCTTTCATGAGTCTTTTTTCTCCTAGTATATTGACTGGATTAGGGTTAGGTAATTTATTGGCTTTTATCTTTCTTTTCAGCCAATCTCAATTTGGATGGATACCTCTAGATTCAAAGACTTATTATATTGATAAAGTGCCAATATCCTGGCCATGGATAGATTTTTTGGCTGCGAACCTATTGATTTTTTTAGCCTTAACCTTTACAACTTTAATAACTTCAACGATTTTATCAAAAATTCACCCAAGTCGAGTTTTGCAGTCACAATAAGGGGATTATATTTGCACCCCCAACACAAATGAATGGTGTGGTAGTTCAGTTGGTTAGAATATCGGCCTGTCACGCCGAGGGTCGCGGGTTCGAGTCCCGTCCACACCGCTTTAAAAGCCTCTTTTTCAGAGGCTTTTTTTGTACCTTTAATCCTCCTTAACTAGATCTAATTTTTTTTTGAAATGAATAAATCTTTTTTTTTACTTGTCTTTGTTATCGGATGTTGTCTGGATATTGTTGCGGACTATTTCTTCATGAATAAGTTAATGGGGTCGAGAACAGTATATTATGTTGGTTCTATTTTAACAATCATTGGAGGTCTTGGTTTTGCATATCAATATTTTTTAAATCTAGCGAAAAATAAAGAAGGTTAGTTTATCTATCCGGTTTAACTTCGGTGTCATCAAAAAAAATATAACAAAAGAGAACTATGGCAATTGAACTTACAAATAACAACTTTCAGGAAATAGTAATGAAATCTGAAAAACCAGTATTGGTTGACTTTTGGGCAGAATGGTGTGGTCCGTGTAGAATGGTAGGACCTATTGTAAATGAGCTTGCCACGGATTTTGAGGGCCGTGCCGTCGTAGGAAAAGTCGATGTCGATGCGGAGAATGAGATTGCGGCACAATTTGGAATACGTAATATTCCAACGCTTTTAATTTTTAAGAATGGAGAAGTTGTGGACAAACAGGTTGGTGTCGCCGCTAAAAATATTCTCGCCGGAAAACTAGAGGCTGCTCTTTAAAATGTTTTCTACTGCGGTCATTTTGGCTGGAGGTCGTGGAACGAGGATTCAAAAATCCTTTCCGGGTGTTGCAAAACCAATGGTCCCTATTGCTGGCAAGCCAGTATTACAACATATTATTGAAACCTACAGCGACCAAGGAATTGAGCGCTTTTTTATTACCATAGGGCACCTTGGTAAGCAAATAAAGGATTTTTTCAAAGATGGGGCAAGCTTGGGAGTGGAAATCATATACATTCACGAGGATACGCCACTCGGCACTGCGGGTGCTTTAACAATTATTGAGGATAAATTATCATCTCCTTTCTGGGTAATCTATGGTGACACCTTAAGCAATATCGACCTTAATCGAATGATGAAATTTCATCTGGATAAAGATGCACAAGCAACTTTATTTGCGCACCCTAATGATCATCCATTTGACAGTGATTTAATCGTAACGGATAAAACAAATCGAATCATAAACGTTCACGGAAAACCTCATAGAGAGGATTTGGAAGCCAAAAATTGTGTGAATGCTGCTTTTTATCTGTTCGATCCAGATGTGGTGAAACATATTCCAAAAAACATAAGCTCTGACTTTGGTAGAGATTTATTTCCTAAATGGATTNATAAAATNAAAATNTACGCATACATAAGTCCTGAATANATCAAGGATATGGGAAATAGCGAAAGACATAAGGAAGTTGAATCGGCATATCTAAATGGCAAACTAAATTTTAGAAACTTATCCAATAAACAGAAAGCCATTTTTATAGACCGCGATGGAGTAATTAATCATGATACAGACTTGATTAAACATCCAGACGAAATGAAAATCTATGACTTTTCAGGAGAGGCAATAANAAAAATAAACAAAAGCAATTATTTATCNATCGTAATTACAAACCAAAGCGTAATAGCNAGAGGTCTATGCGATGAAGAAACTCTAGACAAAATTCATTCTAGAATGGACAAACAGCTGAGTAGCCTCGGAGCTTACATTGACTATTTATATTATTGCCCTCATCATCCAGATGGAGGATTTCCTGAGGAAATAAAAAAATTTAAAATCGACTGTGAATGTCGAAAACCAAAACCAGGACTAATCCTCGCAGCATCTAAAGCATTTAATATTGATTTAAATCAAAGCTGGATGATTGGAGACTCTCCAAGAGATATTCAAGCAGGTATCTCCGCTGGTGTAAAAACAATTCGGGTAAAAACTGGGCATGGTGACATAAAAAGCGAAACAAAAGCAAGCTTTAATGCCAAAAATCTAAGTTCTGCTGTCGATCTAATACTGAGCTCAAAATAAAATTAATATCTTCCGAAATCTATGATTATTACGCGAACACCTTTTAGAGTCAGCTTTGTTGGAGGAGGAAGTGATCTACCTGTATTTTTTCAAGAATATGGCGGGGCTGTTTTATCAAGCAGTATAAATAAATACATGTATATATCCTCACATGACTTTTTTGAAAAAAATAAAGTGAGAACAAAGTACTCTGCTACTGAGACAGTTTCTTCTGTTCAAGAAATTGAACATCCAATTCTAAGAACCATAATGTCAAANCTTAATATTGGTAAAGGCCTAGAAATTTCNTCNATAGCCGATGTCCCAGCAGGAACAGGTATGGGTAGTTCCTCTAGCTTCACGGTAGGAACCCTCCACAACATGATGGCGCGTAANGGGATGNTAAAAAAAGTTGATAAACTTTGGCTCGCNGAAGAGGCATGCCAGATTGAAATCCATGATTTGAATGAACCCATNGGTAAACAAGATCAATATGCTGCTGCTTTTGGGGGNTTAAATTTATATCGATTTAATAAAGACAACGAGGTATTGGTAAAACCAATGAATTTAAGTGACGAGGCAATTAAAGATTTTAGTAGCCATCTAAAATTATACTATATTGGCAATCAAAGAAGCGCTTCCGAAATCCTTTCAAAACAAAGTAAAGACTCACTAAAAGCTGATAAAATTCAAGCATTAAAAACTATGGTCTCTTTTGTTGATGATTTTGCTGATTCATTAGAGGCCAATGAATGGAAAAAATGTGGTGAAATAATTGATGAAAACTGGAAGCTTAAGCAATCCCTAACCATGGGAATTAGTAATTCTAGCATTCAGAATATATATGAGTTGGGTAAGAATAATGGTGCCTGGGGGGCAAAACTTCTTGGAGCTGGCGGAGGNGGNTTCATGCTCTTCTTTGCACCTCCAGAAAAACATAGTTTATTGGATCAAACAATTCAACTATCACCTTTCCCCTTTGAACTAGAAAATTTTGGNTCTCAAGTTATTTTTAATGGATGAACCTGAATTGTAACTTAGCATTATGACCAGTAAAGAATATCTTAAATTACTCCAAANCACATTGAATGANGTAGATCTTCAATCTGTTGAAAAAATGAAAACCATTTTTTTGGAAGCTCACGAGAAGGGGTCCAAAATATATACCATGGGAAATGGNGGCTCTGCTGCAAATGCNAGTCATGCAGCCGGAGATTTCTTGAAAGGGGCCTCGTTTGGCTTGAAGAAAAGGTTTAATATTATTTGCTTGAATGACAATACACCAAGCCTGATGGCAATTGCAAATGATGTTGGTTGGGATGACATTTTTATTGAGCCATTAAAAAACTTCTTAANACCCGAAGATGTTGTTATTGGAATTAGTGGGTCTGGTAATTCAAAAAATGTCCTAAAAGCCATTTACTATTCAAAAGAAATAGGCGCAAAAACGATTGGTATGACCGGCTTTAATGGAGGCGAATTAAAAAACGTCTGTGACTTATCAATACATTCTCCTGCTATGGATATGGAGATAGCAGAGGATATTCATATGGCCGTATTCAATATGGTTAAAAAAGAGGTTATGTCCGTTTTAATGCCGAAAAATGCGAGCATGGGAGAAACTTATGATAATCGGATTACTAAATAGCAATCAATCTAATATTCTAAATAGAATTAGAATCCAAATGGAGGTATTTTAAGGAATTGCTCGGATTCCGTTGAGACNTTNATAATAGTCCCAAAAGGNTACTTTGGGACCGTNAAACCNNGGNCTTCTGAATGATACNTTTTTTCAAAAAGGATCCGACCTGAATAANCNAGTATTTCAATCTTTTNAATATTCATGGNANGAGTCCANCTAACCAGCCAACCATTTTCNGANTAAGNAAGGTTAAACGGGTCNTGAATATTATCCTCATTTATTCCGATATGTGGCAATTANACTNCCGTAGTTAGGAATACCNTAACCATACAGAGAATCAGGATTGNATGCATTACTGGAACTNTTTCGAATCATATTCATCAAATCTTGAATATCATAGTTTAAACTTATTGACTTTACTATTTGTAAAAGACTTGCTGTCGCACCACAAATAATGGGAGAAGCAAAAGAGGTTCCACTACTCGTTCCGATTGTTCCATTAGATGTCATTACCGTAGCTCCCGAGCCTCTTGCCATTAAATCAGGTTTAATTCGGCCATCACTGGTAGGTCCTTGCGATGAAAATGTTGAACGAATACCTTGGGAATCAACGGCGCCAACCGAAAGAATTGAATCTGCATCTGCTGGGCAGCTAATATATTTCCAACTGCTCGCTCCTTCGTTTCCAGCAGCAGCGACTACTATTATACCAACTCGAGCAGAAATATTTGCGGCAAGAGAAATAACACTTGTCCTGCCATCAAGGTCGGAATACGTATGATCACCGATTCCATTATCAAAAGTTGTATAGCCTAATGAAGTATTTGTAATATCTACCCCAATACTATCAGCCCATTCCGATGCCCAAACCCAATTATCTTCCTCTGCGATCGTCTCTGAAAGCTCGTTTTCCGTTCTAAACAAAGCAAAAGAAGCCTCTGGAGCCGTTCCGACAAAAGTGCCATTTATATCTGCACAAATAGTACTTAAAACACTCATTCCATGGCTTCCAACATGAAAGACATTCGTGTCTCCATCAACAAAGTCTTTAGTCAGCACGATACGACCTTGATTCCAAGCTCCTTGAAAAACGGAATGAGACTCAACGCCTGAAAATCCTCCATCCATTAGACCAATGAGTATACCTTGCCCTGCATAACCTAAGTCATGGACTGGTGCAAGATTTATCTGAGTTGTTTGATCCAAACTCTGGCCGTATGAAAAACCATATGTGACACCTTCTTCTTGGAGTTTTCTTCTCACCATTCTGCGAACTGGAACTATTTCCTTTATCCATTTTTTCATAGATAACTGATGATATTGAAATTCATTAGCCTCAACTGAAAATGCCCTAAGCCAACGGGAAAAAAATCGAACATTTGCTCCCGTTGATTCGACCATGTCCGCTAAAGAGTTGGGCATTGAATAATCAAATGAACGAAGAGGGATATTCTGTCTTAACCTGCGATCTAAAGAGCGCTGTGATAAAGCTGGTGTAGAGAGTTTATTAATACCTAAACTTGAGAGAATTGGTTCATTCACATATACCCAATACTTATTTGTCTCTTGTGCATTAGAAACATTTATACAATAAAAAATCACTAGGAAAAACAATAATATTTTCTTTGACATCGTTTACACGGTTTAACTATGTATTATACCAGACCCCACCAATTCATCTCCATCATACCAGGATGCAAACTGCCCCGGGGCCACAGACTTCATCGGTTCGATACTTAAGATTTTAAGACCATTCGAAGTTTGTTCAATTTTCGCGCCAAAAAGTTTCTGCCGATAACGAATTCTAACACTATAATCACGAGATTCTCCATGATTCATTCTCTTTTTATCATCGACCCAATGAATGTCAGAATTCAGAATTTTTAAAAAAGGTCTATATAATCCTGGATGGTTTTCGCCTTGCCCGACATAAACAATATTTTTTTTAACATCAATAGCTATGACAAAAAGTGGTAATGTTTTGCCTCCAACAAACAATCCTTTTCTTTGACCGATAGTGAAATAATAAGCTCCATTGTGAGATCCAACGACTTTTCCAGAATCTGGTCTTAATTCCCATTGATTCCCCCATTGAGGAGATTCAAAGCCTTGCCACGATGCTTCAACTTCGATAATCTCTCCTCTTTGGGGTTTTAGCTTTTGTTGCAAAAAATCAGGAAGACTAACCTTACCAATGAAACAAAGTCCTTGAGAATCTTTTTTTGTTGCTGTAACAAGACCTAAGTCAAGGGCTATTTCCCGAACTTGTGACTTATGAAGATTCCCAATGGGAAATAAGGCTTTAGATAATTGCTGTTGGTTTAACTGACATAAAAAGTAGCTCTGATCTTTTGTTTTATCTGTACCTGCAATCAAATGATGTATACCATCTTCTGTAGTTGTTTTCTGAACATAATGACCCGTAGCGACATAATCTGCTCCTAAATCTAGAGCAGCCTCTAAAAATATATCAAACTTAATTTCACGATTGCATAGAATATCCGGGTTTGGAGTTCTACCCGATTGATACTCAGAAAACATATAATCAACGATTCTCTCTTTATATTCCTTGCTCAAATCTAGAACATGAAACGGGATATTTAACTTTTCAGCTACCAAAAGTGCATCATTTGAGTCCTCTATCCATGGACATTCGTCATCAAGAGTTACAGAATCATCAACCCAATTCCTCATAAAAAGACCGATAACGTGATGACCTTTCTGCTTTAAAATATGAGCAGCAACGCTTGAATCAACACCTCCAGAGAGTCCAACTACAACCAATCCCATTATTAATGAATCATTCAGATTGAATTATGACTGTTTCAACTTCCCTACCCCGGTGAAAAAAGACAGTTTTCGCTATTTTCCCGTCATTATAAAATAGCCACTCACCATGTCTTAAGCCCTCAATATATTTTCCTTTGACCTTTATTCCGCCTAGATCACTATAACCAATCCAATCGCCGTTTAATTTCCCTTTGGAATAATTTTCAATGGACATCTTCTTTCCATTTTCAAAACACCTTATCCATTCTCCTTCTTTTTGACCGGATTTCATATTACCCGACTCCACCAAATTACCGTTTGTGTAGAAAGTTTCATGAGAGCCATTTAATTTACCAGAGTTCCAAGTCTCCTTAGATATAATTAATCCCTGGGAGTTAAAAATTTTCCATGTTCCATGCTTTAATTTCCCTGGTGAATAACTACCCTCGGAAAGTAATTTTTCGTCCTCATTATAATTTTGGACAAAACAAGCTCCTGTAAGTCCCTGGAAAGTCATTTGAGATCTTAATTTTCCACTTTTATAAAAATGTCTAAAAACTCCTTTGGGCTTNCCCATTTCAAACTCACCAATATATCTATATACCGATGATCCGGGATATTTAACCCTCCATATACCATCCTTTAAATCGTCTACGGTAAGATTCTCTGTAGATTGTCCATTTAGACTCAAACAGAAAGTTGATAGAAAGCAAATAAGATAAAAATGCTTCATGANTGNTCTATCTTTACAAANGCATGAATGAAATCGAGCCTATCAATTTCTGCTAACAGGGAATCATCAATTCTTGTAGTTAAATTTCGAGATGGCATCGCCACAGAAACTTTAGTTATCGGATCCTTTACATGAAAAGTGACCTTGCAGGGTCCTGGATGCTTTTTCAAAATTGCCCCTAGCTCTTTCCATTGATGGTCGATTACTTCATCTATATCTGACATAATATCAATACTTCTCGCCTCCCTCTCAAAAATCTCAGATAATAAAACAATCCTTGTTATATCNGCATAAAGACGNGAACTCGAATCGTTATTCGACCAGTTAGGCCTATGCACTCTACCTCGAANACAAACCATAATATCATCNACCAAAAACTCTCGAAAATTTAAAAACTGCTTNCCGAATAAAGCAAANTCTCTNGCCCCTTCATGATCTTCTATTGTGAAAACNCCCATCTCTCTTCCATTTCGAGTAGTCTTCAGTTCTACATTTGAAATTATTCCTGCAATTGAATAATCTCGGTAAGAAGAANTACCAACAAATGATTCTAAATTTTGCATTTCTGANATCGAATTCTTTGCAAANGTCTGAATTTNATATTTATAGTTATCNAGTGGGTGAGCGCTCAAAAAAATACCATTTATATCTCTTTCTCGCTTCAACAGATCTAAATTATTCCATTGTTCAACCTCAGGNAATTCNGGCTCGGGAATGTCTATTCCTGAATCACCACCGAATAAGGAGACCTGAGCAGATTTCTCCTGATCCTGCACACCCTGTCCATAACGTCTTACTCTCTCTAAAAAATTTTTTCCATCTTCTGTTTCATGAAATAGCATACCTCGATGAATATCTTTAAAACTATCGAAACCTCCACCNAGGGCCAAGGCCTCCCATGTTCCCTTATTTACAATTCTCATATCAACTCGCTTAGCAAAATCAAATATTGACTTAAAATTTCCATATTTTCTGCGATTTTCAATCAAAAAATCTACAGCTGATGAACCGACTCCTCTCATACCGAGAAGACCAAATCTCAATGCGCCACTTTCATTTACAATAAAAACATCTTCGGACTCGTTTACATCGGGCCCAAGAACATCTATTTTCATTCTTTTGCATTCCTCCATAAAAAAAGTAACCTGTTTGATATCATTCATATTGTTTGATAACACGGAAGCCATGTATTCTCCAGGGAAATTTGCTTTTAAGTATGCCGTTTGATATGCAATGCGAGCATAACATGTNGANTGGGATTTNTTAAAGGCGTAAGAAGCAAAAGCTTCCCAATCTTTCCANATTTTTTCCAATGTNTCNTCNGGGTGTTTGCGGTTCACACCTCCCTGAATAAACTTTGGTTTCATTTCGTCGAGTACAGATTTTATTTTTTTCCCCATCGCTTTTCTGAGTACGTCAGCCTCTCCCTTTGTAAACCCTGCAAGCTNTTGAGAAAGAAGCATCACTTGTTCTTGATAAACTGTTATTCCGTATGTCTCTTCCAAAAAACTCTCCATCTCTGGAACATCATAAGAAATTGGTTCAATGCCATGCTTTCTCTTAATAAAACTTGGTATATACTCTATAGGTCCNGGTCTGTATAGCGCATTCATAGCAATTAAATCCGCGAATATTGTAGGCTTTAGATCTTTCAGGTGCTTTTGCATTCCAGNAGACTCATATTGAAAAATTCCAACTGTCTCACCTCGTTGAAACAATTTATATGTGGGCTCATCATTANNGGGTATATCTTCCATATCNAATTTTAAACCCTGNCTTTTTTCTATCAAGGCAACAGCATCTTTTATNATNGTCAAAGTTTTTAAACCAAGAAAATCCATTTTTAATAGACCCGCAGACTCAACCACTGCATTATCGAATTGNGTACACCACATATCACTATCCTTTGCAACTGCAACGGGAATGAGATCTCTTATGTCTGTGGGTGTTATTATAACGCCACATGCATGAATTCCTGTATTACGCAGAGATCCCTCTAGTACTTTAGCTTGCCGTAAAGTTTCACCTCCAGAATCATTAGCCTTATAAAATTCGCGTAATTTTTTTGCATTTTGATAATCCTCTCCTGTCAACCTATCTCGCATTCTTTTTTCGTCTGACCCCAACAGTAAATCTAAACTTTGATTATCAGGAACTGTCTTCGTAAGTTTTTCTGCCTCATCAAATGAAAGATCTAGTGCTCTTGCTGCATCCTTAATTGATGATTTTGCAGCCATTTTGCCGTAAGTAATGATTTGAGCAACTTGACTATCTCCATATTTATTTATAACATACTGTATTACCTGATCTCTTCCACGATCATCAAAATCAATATCAATATCCGGAAGGCTAATTCTATCTGGATTCAAGAACCTTTCAAATAATAAATTATGTTCAATTGGGTCTACATTAGTGATCCCGATGCAATATGCAACTGCAGAACCCGCTGCCGAACCTCTACCTGGCCCTACAGTCACATCCATTTCTCTCGCTGCATTGCAAAAATCCTGAACTATCAAAAAATAACCAGGATATCCAGTTCTTTCGATTGTCTCTAGTTCAAAGTCAATTCGATCTTTTATCTCTTCCGTTATGTCTTTATATCTATTCTCTGCACCCTTATAAGTTAAATACTTTAAGTACGCATTCTCTCCAGCTTTTTGATCCCCTTTCTCCTTTAAAAACTCATCAGGAATTTGAAAGTTGGGCAATAAAACATCTCTTGCTAAAGGAAAATTTTCAACTTTATCATGAATTTCTTGAAGATTATAAAGAGTTTCAGGAATATCATAAAACTTATTTGCCATTTCAGCCTTGGAGGTCATGTAAAAATTATTGTTAGGGAACCCATATCTAAAGCCCCTCCCTCTCCCGACAGGAGTAGATCTCTTCTGATTATCTTTGACACAAAGTAAGATGTCGTGCGCCTCAGACTCACTTTGATTAATGTAATAAGCATTATTTGCGGCAACGGCTTTAACATTATGCTTATTACAAAATTTCAATAAAGTTTCATTAATAACATCTTCCTCCGGAAGATCATGGCGGTTAATTTCAGCATAAAAATCTGAACCAAACTCATTTTTCCACCACAAAAATGCCTCTTCGGCTTGCTTTTCCCCGACCTGAAGAATTAATTGTGGAATTTCGCCAGTTAAACCGCCAGTTGTAACAATTATACCTTCTTTATTCTGACAAAGTATTTCTCTATCAATTCTCGGGACATAATAAAAGCCCTCAATATATGCTGCAGAGCTTAATCGAGCGAGGTTATGATAGCCGATTTTATTCTTTGCAAACAATGGAATTTGATATCCATCATCCTTTTGAGAACGGTCATCTCGCTGCCGACACAAATATGCCTCATACCCCAAAATTGCTTTAAGCTCATCACGATCCTCAGGTCTCGACCTATTGTAATCAGATACAGCTTTGATGAATTGAAAAGTCCCCATCATATTACCAATATCTGTTATCCCCAGAGCGGATTGATTGTCATCAATCGCCCTTTTTACCATGTCTGAAACCTTTGCTGTAGCCTGAAGCACACTAAACTGGCTATGAGTATGAAGATGGAAGAAATGTTTTGATTCCTCAACTGAAAAGCTTTTCGAATTATTCTGTATTTCAGGGCTCTTCGGGATCTCTTCAATATCTTGATTTGAATCAACGATAAGAGCACTTTCTTTTTTAAAATTGATATGAACAAGGCCGACAGGCTCAATGGGTTGTGGATTCGTATTTTGAAAACCCTTTAGTTCCTCTTCACTAATTCCTAGTTCATTTTCACTCCAATGTCCAATTCTTACTAACTCCCAAAAGCAGCGGGCAGAAGCCTCCACATCCGCACTAGCATTGTGTGCCTCTTCAAATTCCTTTGCGAAAAGTTTAAAATGCAATTCACTGAGCTTAGGAATTTTGAATGCATTACCTCTACCCTTTATTTGAGTAACCTTAGCAGTTCTCTGCGTGCAAGTATCTAAAATGGGAAGATCCAAAAGTTTTGGATTTATACCTGCTCTAATAAATTCCGCTCCTAAAACATTGGTATCAAACTTCAAGTTGTGACCAATTAAAAATCTAGACTTTTTTATCGCATTTAAAAATTCTTGAACAACTTTTTCCAGTTCAAGTCCATCTCGAGAAGCCAATTCCGTAGATATACCATGAATGTCCTGAGCCTTGAAAGGGATATTAAAACCATTGGGTTTAATTAAAAAGCTTTTTGCTTCGAGAAGATCGCCTTTTTTNCCGTGAAGTTGCCANGCAATTTGAACAACTCTCGGCCAATTCTCNAGATCATTTAATGGGGCANTCCAATTTCTTGGNAAGCCCGTTGTCTCGGTGTCAAAAANAAGATACATTTCAATCCCTAAATTAACGTCTTCAAGGGACCCTATCTAATAAAAATGAAGGAAGTTTTCAACTTTTCAAACAAGAACTCCCTCTAGNTCATATTCTGATGCTTGAGTAATTTTTACCTGAACGAAAGANCCCTTTTTTANATGGATATTNGGGCAATTTANATGAACTTCATTGTCAACATCNGGACTATCTTTTTCAGTCCTACAGACNTAAGATCCATTTGATTCTTCTCTATCTACTATACAGTTCAGTATAGTTCCAATTTTAGAAAAATTATATTTTTCTGAGATAGACATTTGAGCTTCCATAATTGCATTCAGTCGAGATTGTTTTATCTCATTCGGTACATCATCTTCCAGACCATACGCATGTGTGTTTTCCTCATGACTATAAGCAAAAACACCCAGTCGTTCGAATTTTTGGTCTTTTACCCATTTTAAAAGAGTTTCAAAATCCTCTTCAGTCTCGCCTGGATAGCCAACTATAAGAGTAGTTCTAATTGCAATATCAGGGACTTTTTTTCGCATTTTTTTTAAAAGANAATTTGTCTTCTCCATTGTTGTACCTCTTCTCATACTTTTTAAAACCGGGTCAGAAATATGCTGAAGCGGGATATCAACATAATTACACACTTTTGGATTATCATGAATAACATCGAGAATGTCATCGGGAAATCCGGTAGGAAATAAATAATGTAATCTAATCCAGGATATTCCTTCCACCTTTGTGAGAGCTCTCAGAAGCTCCGCTAAATTTCTTTTCTTATAAATATCTAAACCGTAATACGTTAAATCTTGAGCGATCAATATTAACTCGACCACTCCTTTCTCTGCGAGAGACTTAGCCTCTAGAACTAATTCTTCAATCGGGGTAGACTTGTGTGAACCTCGCATAAGAGGTATTGCGCAGAAAGAACAGGGCCGATCACACCCTTCACTTATTTTAAGATAGGCATAATGTTGAGGGGTCGTTGTTAACCTTTCACCTATTAATTCTCTCCGATAATCTGCACCCAAAGCTTTAAGTAACAAAGGAAGATCTCTAGTCCCAAAGTAGTCATCAACATCAGGAATCTCTTTTTTCAAATCATCCTTATATCTCTCTGAAAGGCAGCCAGTAACGAAAACCTTNTCAACTTGTCCATTTTTCTTTGACCTAACAGCGTCAAGGATGGTATCTACAGATTCTTCTTTGGCATTATCAATAAACCCGCATGTATTTACCACTACAATCTGTCCATCTCTTTGATGAACAACGTCTTTACCAGAGGCTTTTAATTGCCCCATAAGTATTTCACTATCGTAAATATTCTTCGAACACCCCAGCGTTATAACATTAATTCTATTTCGTTTTGATGATCTAACCCGCATCTANCTAAAACTTTAAGTGACGAACTGAAAGACCTTCATTTTTAATTTCTTCCAAAGTCTCGATACCGATTTCAATATGGGTATTAACATAATTTGAGGTAACCTTTTTATCGNTTTCATCTGTTTTAACACCTTCAGGCACCATTGGTTGATCAGAAACTAACAGAATTGCCCCTAAAGGAATGTGATTTTTAAAAGCAGCAGAAAATAAAGTTGCNGTTTCCATATCAATAGCCATAGCTCTTATTTCTTCGAGATAATCTTTAAAAGCATTGTCGTGTTCCCATACTCTTCTATTTGTGGTATAAACTGTTCCAGTCCAATAATCTTTTGAACGATTTCTTATCACATGACTCGCTGCCCGCTGAACTGAAAAAGCTGGGAGAGAAGGGACTTCGGGTGGGAAATAGGAATTTGAAGTTCCCTCGCCTCGAATCGCTCCAATCGGAACAATATAATCACCAATTTCAGTACGCTTTTTTAAACCACCACATTTGCCCAAAAAAAGAACTGCCTGAGGGTTTATTGAGGACAAAAGATCTGATATTGTCGCAGCATTTGGACTTCCCATGCCAAAATTAATCATTGTAAAACCCTTTCCTGAGGCACAAGGCATCGATTTCGTTTTATCAATTACATAACCCTCGGTTATTTCCACAAATTTTTCCAAATAATTATTAAAATTGGTNANGATNATGAANTCCGAAAATTCGGANGCTTTAAGTCCNGTATATCTTGGAAGCCAATTTTCGGTAATTTCTTTTTTTGTTTTCATTTTAAAAGAGCCTTTATAAAGGATTCAGGATCAAAAGGAATCAAATCATCAACTGCTTCACCTGTTCCGATAAACCGAACAGGTATACTTAATTGATCAGATATTGCCAAAGCAACACCACCTTTTGCTGTTCCGTCCATTTTTGTTAGAATCAATCCTGAAACATCGGTTACTTTTGAAAATTCAACAGCCTGATTCAATGCATTTTGACCAGTTGAAGCATCAAGAATTAATAAAACTTCATTAGGGGCATCGGGTATAACCTTACCCATGACTCTTTTAATTTTCGAAAGCTCATTCATTAAGTTAACCTTATTGTGCAGTCGACCAGCAGTATCAACTATAACCACATCTGCATTTTCAATTTTACCCTGTTCAACAGCAGAATATGCAACCGCAGCTGGATCTGCATTCATCCCTTTTTCAATTATTTTTACACCAACGCGATCAGACCACACTTTTAACTGATCAACTGCGGCTGCCCGAAATGTGTCGCTTGCACCTAAAAAGACTTTTTTGCCTAATTTTTTGTAATAATTGGCCAGCTTTCCAATTGTCGTCGTTTTTCCGACTCCATTCACTCCAACTACTAGGATGACATGAGGAGAAATATCACTTATTGAATCCGGTCCAAAAGATTTCCCTTTCAACTGATCTGTTAGAGTAGATTCAATTATTTCATGTAATTCTGATTGTGTCAAAAATTTATTCTCTTTTACGGCTCTTTCGACTGCCTCAACCAACTTAATAGAGGTGTCTACTCCAACATCAGAGCTAATCAAGGCCTCTTCAAGATCATCTAAAACACCTTCATCGACTTTGGATTTCCCTGATATGACGCGACTAATTTTCTCGAGAAATGCATTTTTTGTTTTACCTAATCCAAATAAAGCCATAACC
>NHBT01000010.1 GCA_002167805.1 Owenweeksia sp. TMED14
ACAGTTAGCATGGCCTAATGAAAAATTTGTAATTCTTGAATCGATCCTTGGAAAATGGGCTCCGGAAGGTCAGATGGATCCTAATATCTATTTAGCGTTAGTAACTATCCATGGTACAATCATGGTATTTTTCGTTCTTACAGCAGGGCTTTCCGGGACATTTTCAAATCTATTGATTCCTCTTCAGATTGGCGCCCGCGATATGGCTTCAGGCTTCTTGAATATGCTATCATATTGGTTTTTTGCGGCCTCTTCCGTAGTTATGCTGATATCTCTATTTGTTGAAACTGGACCTGCTTCTGGTGGGTGGACTGTTTATCCTCCTTTAAGTGCTCTTCCTCAAGCCATGCCTGGCTCTGGTGCGGGCATGACTCTTTGGCTAGTATCGATGACATTATTTATCGCTGGTTCTCTCTTGGGGTCATTAAATTACATTGTTACCATTATAAACTTGAGAACTCAAGGCATGAGTATGGCTCGACTTCCTTTGACAATTTGGGCATTTTTTGTTACTGCAATTTTAGGAGTTCTCTCTTTCCCAGTTTTATTAAGTGCTGCTCTTCTTTTAATGTTTGATAGATTATTGGGAACAAGTTTTTATTTGTCAGATATAATGGTTGCTGGAGAACTTCTTCATAATGAAGGGGGCAGTCCAGTACTTTATGAACATCTCTTTTGGTTTTTAGGGCATCCAGAGGTATATATTATTTTGCTACCGGCATTGGGTATAACATCTGAGGTGATCGCAACAAATTCTAGAAAACCGATTTTTGGTTACCGCGCCATGGTTGGTTCCATTTTAGCGATTGCTTTTCTTTCATTTATTGTTTGGGGTCATCATATGTTTATTACGGGAATGAATCCTTTCCTAGGATCAGTTTTTACATTTACTACTCTTCTTATTGCCATTCCTTCGGCTGTAAAGGCTTTTAATTACATTACTACTTTGTGGAAAGGAAATATCCAGTTTACTCCTGCAATGCTCTTTTCTATTGGTTTAGTTAGCACATTCGTTGCGGGGGGATTGACAGGAATTATTTTGGGAGATTCTGCATTGGATATAAATGTTCATGATACTTATTTTGTTGTCGCTCACTTCCATATTGTTATGGGGCTCTCTGCCATATTTGGAATGTTTGCAGGAGTATACCATTGGTTTCCCAAAATGTATAGAAGAATGATGAATAAATCTATGGGTTATTTACATTTTTGGTTAACATTTGTGTCTGCATATGGAGTTTTTTTCCCGATGCATTTCACCGGTCTAGCGGGCTTACCGCGACGATATTACAGTAATGCGGAATTCCCAATGTTCGATGAACTTCAGGATATAAATGTCATCATAACTATGTTTGCCATTTTTGGTGGAATTGCTCAACTTATTTTTCTTTTTAACTTCTTTTATTCGATGTGGAGAGGCCCTGTAGCTCCTAAGAATCCATGGCGCTCGAATACTTTAGAATGGACAACACCAGTTGAGCATATACATGGAAACTGGGTCGGGGAAATACCAAAAGTTCATAGATGGCCTTACGATTACAGTAAGCCTGGTCATGAGGAGGACTTTGTTCCACAATCTATTCCTCGATTAAAAGACGAGCTTGGTCATTGATTTGTTGATATAGTTTTTCTGGATTATCTATTTGATATCCCTTTCCTGTTAAATTTGTCTTAATGGTACGTTTTGATGAAGAGCCACTTTCGCCAAAAGAAGAAGAATCTGAGCAAAAGCTAAGACCGAATAAATTTGCGGATTTTGCTGGACAGGAAAAGGCTTTAGAGAATTTAAAGATATTTGTTCAAGCTGCAAGAAATCGGGGAGAAGCTATGGATCATGTGTTACTCCATGGCCCTCCCGGTTTAGGAAAAACCACTTTGGCCTATATTCTAGCAAATGAATTGGATTCTAATCTAAGACTAACGTCAGGTCCAGTTTTAGATAAGCCAGGAGACTTAGCTGGATTACTAACCAGCTTAGAGGAGAATGACGTTTTGTTCATAGATGAGATTCATCGTTTAAGTCCAGTTATAGAGGAGTATTTGTACTCTGCAATGGAGGACTTTTCCATTGATATTATGATTGAGAGCGGACCTTCAGCNCGTTCAGTTCAAATAGGATTAAAACCGTTTACACTGGTCGGCGCAACAACCAGATCTGGAATGCTAACAGCTCCATTGAGATCACGTTTTGGCATTTCCACACGCCTTGAGTATTATAAGGTTGAATTGCTTAGCACAATTGTTGAAAGGTCTTCAGGAATTTTAAATATCGAAACTGAACCAAATGCTGCAATTGAAGTTGCTCGAAGAAGTCGTGGGACTCCAAGAATAGCCAATGCTCTGCTAAGGCGTCTAAGGGATTTTGCTCAAGTAAAAGGAAAAGGTATTATTAATCTTGAAATAGCTCGCTTTGGAATGGATGCTCTAGATGTTGATGAGCACGGGTTAGATGAAATGGATAACAAAATTCTGACAGCCTTGATAGATAAGTTTAAGGGCCGTCCGGTAGGTCTTTCAACCCTAGCAACTGCAGTTTCTGAGCAATCTGAAACGTTAGAGGAGGTTTATGAACCATACTTAATTCAAGAGGGTTATTTAGCCCGAACGCCCCGTGGTAGAGTTGCCATGGATTTGGCTTATGAACACTTGGGACGAAAGGCTCCAAATCAAAAAGGTCTTTTTGATCAAACCAAATGAATGCTAAAAGTTTTTTACAAAAAGAGGCTCAAAGACTTGGGTTTTTATCTTGTAGAGTATCTGATGCAGTATTTCTCGAGGAGGATGCTCCAAGGTTAGAGCAATGGCTTAATAAAGGGTACCATGGATCCATGTCATACATGGAAAATCATTTTGATAAACGTTTAGATCCGCGAAAATTAGTGCCTGGTGCTCGATCTGTTGTAAGCCTCGCCTACAATTATTTCCCTCAAAAAGAAATCTCTTCTACAGATGATTCAATGCCTCAAATCGCTAAATATGCTTATGGCGAAGACTATCATTATGTTATTAAGGATAAACTTTTTGAATTACTAGATTCCTTAAGTTCGAGCTATGGAGACATTCAAGGTCGCTGTTTTGTTGATTCAGCGCCAGTAATGGAGAGGTCCTGGGCTAAAAAAAGTGGCTTAGGTTGGGTTGGAAAGAATAGTTTGCTTCTAAGGAAGAGTGAGGGAAGTTTTTTCTTTTTAGCAGAATTAATTATTGATTTAGCTTTACCAAGCGATAATATCGAAATTGATCATTGTGGAACTTGTACAAAATGTATAGATGCTTGTCCTACAGGAGCAATAGTTCAGCCCGAAGTTATCGATAGTAATCGATGTATAAGTCATATGACTATTGAACTTCACGGATCTCTTCCTAGCGACTATAAAGACTCAATCTCGCCTTGGGTTTTTGGTTGTGATATTTGTCAAGATGTTTGTCCATGGAATAGGCACTCAAAGCCGCATCAAGAGAAACGTTTCACTCCCGGTCCATGGANGGATTGGAATATAAATGATTGGAAAGAAATCACAGAAGAAACATTTGGCCGGATTTTTAAAAGAAGTGCCATCAAGCGAGCAGGTTTTGCGGGTCTAAAGCGCAATCTAAATTCACATATCTAGAAGCTTTTATTAAAGCGAAATAGATGCAGGTTGAATAACCTTATAATTGGATCGATCATATATCAATATGACCCACTCACATTCATTTGCATCCCATAAAGGGTCTAAGTTAGCCGTAACACTTCCAGTAAAAGTTTGTCCGGATGTCCCACCATTTTCAGAAATGGATATTCCAAATGGGCCAAGGGGAGCACTACGAAAAACATTTTTGTGAACATACGTTTCATTTCTGGAATTATTTGGCATAAGTTGTGGACTGATAATTCCTGTCTCTTTGATATATACCGCAACCCAGAGGGGATTCGATTGATTCGAAATCATTTCTACGGAATAATTCAAAACACCTATTCGATTTGGAGCGTCATATTCTGTACTTAAAGTGAATAAAGCCTCTGGCGATTTTGCCAATTCTAGATTTGTAATACCCGACCAAGCAGTATATGTTTTTTGATGAGAATTTGGATAATCGATTCGCTGAACAAGCCCCATAGGCATAGCAGAAATTCCAAAATGCGTCGCGAGATCATCACTATATTCGGTTGTGAAATCTGTCGGATATTCATTATTAACCCCTGTAAAATTGGAGGGTCCAGCGTGTATAGCAAGAGGAATAACCTGAGAATCAAACAGACTATCTAATTCATTTATCGCTTTAGATGCTTTTGGACAATTTTTGCATCTGTGGCCGGTAAAGTCTTCAATGAGAACTGCTTTTTGAGTTTGAATGATTGTATCACTTTGAACCAAACCAACAGTGTCAATTGGTGATATAGAATCTTTAAATGGTTCATCAATTATATCGCAACTATTTAGCATAATGCCAATTGAAAGAATAAGAAGTGTGAAATATTTGATGTGATTCATTTCTATAGACTTGTTGTTAATGATATGCTTAAACCACTTGATGGAGGGACAACTCTACAAACTCCTCCAACACAAAAAACACCTTGCTGCTGTCTTCCATATCCAATTTGAACTCTCGTTGGACCATTAAAATGGATAAGAGATAAAATCGGATAATGTATCCGTCTGCTCGGTGTAGGGTGCCCATAATTAAAAATATCTTGAAGGGCTAAGGTCCAATCATGATTAATGGTCCATTCAACTAATGCCATAGCCATATCTCCTCTAAATCCGTCAGCTAATGCGAATTGTAATTCACTTCGAATGGTTTGCCCATTGGGAATTTTGAATTGATTTTCCCATACCATAGCATTTATATTTATCACAGAGTCCATACCTGGATTTTCTAAAATCGTTATGTCACCCACACCATCATTTAAAACAGTTTTATTGTATTCTAGATGATAGAAAGTTATTTGACTTTTATATTGTTTTGAAAACTTATGAGATATGCTTGCATTTAAATCTTGAAAATATCTTATCGGCCCCAATTTTAAATAGTCGGATATATATCCCTGTGTTCCTTTTAGGCCTCTAGTCCCGTCTTCAAGGACACTTTTATCAATACTATTGGAAATAGCAGAATTAAAATTAAGTCTGGTTCCGTATTTACCACCTAGTGGACTGCCTCTCGGAATCATATAGCTAATTTCAAATTGACCACCAATTTCTCCATTAACTTGAGTAGCATAGGGGTATAATGCGGGAAGAGCATAAGTGTGAGGCTCTGAAGTGGGGGGTAAGAAATTTATAAAAAGATCGAATTGCTGAGCATTTCTGTCAGATCGAAAACTCATATTATCAATTCGTTTAATGGATGCTAGAATACCCAAGCCTTTTTTACTGTAGGTTAAGGTGCTAATAAAAGCTTCTCCCGGTCTATAAATATATCCATTATCATAACTAGGATCGTTTATTTTGTATGCCCATTCATTTGTCCAACTATAGCCTTTAAAATTTAGATTCGACCTTAAAGAATAAGACCCAACATTTTCAGGTAGGTTAAGAATAGGGTCGAAGCCCCGTTGAAATTTACTCACAAAGCTTGCTCCGAAGCTGGTTATGATGCCTTTTTTATTTAGAATTGGAATTAACTCATTTGCAGACCATTCGATATCCACCCCTCGAACAATTCCATCACTTTTAGTGAAGTACTTTCTTTGGCGACCAAGGACACCCTTAATTTTTATACCTCCATTAATTTTTGTTAAAACTCTAACTCCATCCATTGCATTATCAAGACCTAGGCCTCTCTCCTCATAAGAACGAAAAATTAGACCTGATCCAAACTGCTCATAAAAATTTCCAACAGTAATATCCCAGTTGTCTCTTTTGACTCTAGCATAACGATAAGTAATGCCTTCGCCGCGGAAGCCATTTGGAAACCCAAGCATGACATTTTGATAATTTTCATATCTCATTCCTGCTTCAAAATCACCGTCNGTNTATGTGAACAAAGCAAACCCTTGACCTAATAATTTTTCATCAGGATAAAATTCTCCTGATGGATCTAAGATTTCATCTCGAAGATACCATTGGGCATCAGATTGAATTATAGCTCGTACTTTTTTTTCTTGAGCTCTGGATAATAATGGGAGAGCCAATACCATAAAGGTTATGAAAAATCTCATTAGTCAGTTTTTATTATCTCTTTTTCAGATAACGCAACAATTTTTTTTGCAAGTTCCTCTTCTTCACCTGGAATATACTTATTGGCTTGCCAAACGATTTCTGCTTTTGAATTAAGTAAAAAGGTGTGGGGAATATTATTGACACCCATAGCTCTTCTGAAGTCACTATTAGGATCCAAGAAAACATCATAATCCCAAGCCTGACTGGCGACGAAAGGAGCAACTTTACTCATGGTTCTGGAGTCATCGATAGAGATCGCCAAAACCTTAATGCCTGTTTCTTCAAGATCAATGAAGTAATCATGGAATGCATTTAGCTCATTTATACAGGGCTTACACCATGTGGCCCAAAAACTGATAACTAAGGGGCCATCATTATTTTTTAGGGTCGATGTGTTTATAGTTTGCCCTTGCAGGTTTTTAATTTCGGCATTTGCCAATTCCTGCCCCATTATTTGGAGGCTTAGAAAAAAACTAAAAATAAGAGTTAAATGCCTCATAAGATTTATTTAACCTGGAGAGCATTGCTCTCCAGGTTGAATGATAGATTTTGTCTATTAATGAGAAACTGTGAACCTTACGTTCTGAATCTCACCATTGATCGAAATTTGTGCATTATAAATTCCACTGGGGAGATCACTCACTGATGTCTCAATTATATGATTTCCTGATGGGAATGTCTGTGATTCAATGTTTAGAACCTTTTGACCTGAAATGTTTAAAATTGCTAACGAAACCTCAGATTTATTTGCAAGGGTTATTTCAAATTTTGTAAGATCTGAGCTTGGGTTTGGAAACACACGGATATTATTTTGAATATCCTCTTCATCTTCACTCAATACATTCGTTGATACCCAAATGTTATCTAGATATAAACATTGACCAGCAGCAGAAGTCCCTTCAAATTTTAATAGAATATGACCAGCTGAGGCATAATTACTTAAAGATATTTTATGCGTTAGCCACTTGTTGGGGTCTGCCCAGTAACGGTACTGAGAGCCAGGATCTGTTCCAGTCGCTAATGATGCTCCGGAGGGAGAGAATATATTGGTCCATGATGATCCGCAGTCAGTGGAGACATAAACTTTTAACTGGTCATTTGAATTGCCTCCTCGCGCAGCGTATGATGTAGAGAGATATAAATTGGGGTTTGAGATTGTCGATAAGGAGATCTTTTCGGTAATTAAGCTTATAACTGTCCCTGAGGCTATTGTTGGAAAATCCCAAAATAACGACGATGCGGACTGCCCCCACCCTCCAAGTTCCTGCTGAAGGTTTTGAACATTGGCTTTACTAATGGCACCAACCATTTCTCCTGATACCGATTCCTCTTTGATCATATTTGAAGGAATCTTACCCAAAGAAAGTCCTTCAAAATTCTGATCGTAAGGAGCGTAGGTTGGATTATTGTTCAAGATATTTATCGTGGTAGGTACTGAAGAATTGTTTAACGGAGCATAATCTACGCTTCCATTGGGGTTATCAACTAAACCTACAATTTCATTAGCCCCAGTGGATAAAGTCACTTGGGGAAAAGAAACCGTTGCTGCTTGTCCCGCTGAGAGACTACCTGTCCAGTTTTGTGACACTGGAGTTCCTCCATTTATTGAATACGATACGGTGGCAGAGGTTATTGTCATTGACCCAGAGTTTTGAATGGTGACAGAGGGAGTTACATTTGGATCACAATATCCGCTTGTAGATGCACTTATGCTTGCGATACTTGCATCGGCTAATCCACTCACTGCTTGCTTTGGGCTGAAAGCTGCATTCTTTATTTCTTTATTTGAATTATCTTGAACAAATGCAACAAACGCTACCTCTCCGAGATTCCCTAAATATGAGGGCAATGGAATTTTGAATTGAAAGCTTTGTGATTGCCCAGCTGTCCATGAGTCAGCTAGAGTTGTTCCGTTAGCATTAGGGATCATTTCACGCATGACATCGTGGAAAACAGTTTCACCATTGGATCCAGGCGGGGATGAGTATGTCACGGTTTCTTCCACCATAACAAGATGAAGTTTTAGAGACCCTGTAGTCCCTGAGGTTAAAGTAGATGAAGTTGCGTTTCCCACGAGCACAACAACTTGAGCTGAATCATACCCGCTTGTTAATTGATGAGTTACGGTGACGCTCCAATCTGGGGCTGTATTATATCTGGCATCAATTTGAGCTTGTGAGACTGATGCAGGACTAACGCCTCCGGCTCCATACATTGTCTGGTTATAAACACGCGGAACAGCATTGGCTGAATAATAATTGTATCTAGTTAGCGCTGGTCCTGGATTTGCAGCATTCATCGGATCTGTACCTGGGAAATGGGCCTGATATGAAATTTTTGCGATTTTTGTTGGATTCGCTGCCAAGAGAGCATTGTAAGCTGGGTTGTAAGACGCACATGGGCCACATGACGCTTGCGTAAAATGTTCATTCAATACAAGCCTAGTTGCTTGAGAATACGCAGAGCTAAATGCAAATAACAAAATTGTAATTGCTAAATATTTTTTCATAATTATAGTTTTCTTTGTAAATTTTTTGTAAAGGTTGAATACTCTAAAGTTAACAATCTATTACATAATTGCAATGCAATGCAACTATTATTGACATAAAATTGCTTGTTTTATAAATATTCCTCATTCAAAGTATTAACTTTGAGTCAAAATTGGTCATATTTCAATCATGTTTAGATTTTTCTTTACTCTATTTATCTTAATTTTCTCTTTAAAACTCGCAAGCCAGTCCCTCGTTGTTGAATCAAAAGACTCAATAGCCTATGTGAACTCTATTTCAGGGCAACAGGCTGTAGGACATATTGCTTTAAAGAATATTTCGAATTCCTCAAAAGATTATTTCTTGGTAAGAAGAAAAGTCGGATCAACCGGTTTGGTAGATTCAAATTACTTCTGTTGGGATTTATGTTACGGTACTTTTGCCTCACAAAGTTTGGGTAATGTAACTATTGCTGCTGGAGCTGTAGCATATGATTTTTCAGGCTATTCATATGTTAGAGACACCAGTTTAGAGGGGCAGGATACCATTTGGTATACAATTATAAATGCCATCGACTCTACGGATACTCTTCAAGTACAAATGATATATGGTTTCTCAAAGACGTTTAACCTCGAAGAGAAAGAAGTCAACGATTTTAAAATATATCCGAATCCTATTGGTGATGAAAATTTGAATATTGATATTCTCACATCAAACGGCATTACTTACCTGCATGTCTTAGATCTTAACGGGAGAAAAGTCAGAGAATTTGAGGTTGAACCGAATCAAAGGAAAGTGACTTTTAATCCTCACTTTATCGGGTTAGAAAAAGGTATCTATATTCTAAAGCGTATAAATTCCGCTGGAAAATTTGAATTTGGAAAATTTATAGTTCAGTAAATACTAAATTTTAATTTTCTTCGTTATTAGAGTCCAATGTTTAATCACTTTGTAGGGCGTATAATAGAAAAATCTCCGGCACATGTCGTTATTGAATGTGGTCAAGTTGGCTATTATTTAAACATTTCTCTTACAACATATGGTCAAATAGGTGATTCCAAAGAAATTAAATTGCTTGCTCATGCCGTTTACAGAGAAGATGCTCAACTTTTATTTGGATTTTTTACCCCAGTAGAAAAAGATGTTTTTCTTTTGCTTTTAAGCGTATCTGGAGTGGGAGCGAATACAGCGAGAATGATTTTATCCGCACTTAGGCCAAATGAAGCGATTCAAGCGATATCTAATGGGGACAGTGGGGCGCTTCAGAGGATCAAAGGTATAGGGGCGAAAACTGCTCAAAGAATAGTGATTGACCTTAGAGATAAAGTGGGTGGAGTTTCGTCAACAAAAGATGTTGGGAATGAAGTATCGGCCTCTGTAAGGGATGAAGCTATACAGGCATTAATTGTTTTAGGGTTCTCTAGACAGGCAGTAGAAAGAATAGTATCATCTATTCTAGCTAAAGAGGGAGATCAAAATTTAGAAGAAGTTTTAAGAATCGCATTATCCCAGCTCTAATGCGGTTAAAGCCGAAGTTTTTTTTCAGTTTTTTCTTTGCTGTAATTATTTCCATTGGATCTAATGCACAGGGAATCGATTCAAATGCTACTAATTGGTCTATGCCTGGAATTGATATCCCCAAAAATATCAGCATCTCCTATACATATGACCCTGTAACAGGATTTTATATTGGGCAAAAATATATCGGAGAAACCCCTATTGGCTCGCCAATATATTATTCTGAAGAGGATTATCGTAAAATGATTTTTCAACAACAGGAACTTGATGGTTGGAGTAGCCGTTGGTCTCAAGGAAGCTCAGCAGATCAAAGAAACGGAGTGAATATTGTTCCAGATATGAATTTAGGCTCAAATCTGATAGAAGATATTTTTGGATCTGATGAATTAGAAATAAGGCCCCAAGGTACAGCTGAGCTTAGGTTTGGATTGAGATTTCAGCATATTAAAAACCCCATTGTCCCAGAGAGAAATAGAAAAAATCTTGCATTTGACTTTGATCAAAAAATGCAAGTGAATGCAACGGGAAAATTAGGAGAAAGGTTAGATCTTCAAATAAACTATGATACTGAAGCGACGTTCGGATTTGAAAACAAAATGAAACTCAATTTTAAAGGTCTAGAGGATGATATTATAAAGTCTTTAGAGATGGGTAATGTCAGTATGCCAACTGGAAGTAGCCTGATAACTGGAGCTCAAAGCCTATTTGGTTTAAAAGGGAAATTTCAATTTGGGAAAACAACAGTGACTGCAGTCTTGGCTGAGCAAAGAAGTCAAAGTCAAAGCTTAAATATTCAGGGTGGGGCAACCACGCAAGAATTCTTGATTCAAGGCGATGCATACGAGGCAAATCGCCATTTTTTCTTGAGCCATCATTTTAGAAATAATTACGAACAATGGTTAAGCACTTTGCCGGTTATTCAAAGCCCTGTTCAAATTACTCGCGTAGAAGTTTGGGTTACTAACAGAAGAACAACACCTACGGAGGTGAGAAATATAATTGCTTTTACAGATCTAGGTGAGGGTGAGGCCCGCGCTTGGCGATCCACCAGTGCTAACAGGAATGGTGATATTATCTTTCCAGGACAATCCATAGACCCATTACCCAGTAATAGAGTCAATCGTCTTGATCCCAATGATTTGCTTACAAGATTTCCAAACATTCGAGATGCTGCCACTGCGAGCTCTTCTTTAATTGCATCGGGCTATGATCCCAATGTAGAGTATTCCGAGCTTACAAATGCAAGAAAATTGCAGTCAAACGAGTATACATTTCATCCGCAATTAGGGTATTTGACCCTAAACACTTCATTGAATCAAGACGAGGTGTTGGCTGTTGCATACCAGTATACTGCAAATGGAAGAACTTATCAAGTAGGTGAATTTTCCAACGATGGGATAATGGCCCCAAAAAGTCTTGTTTTGAAATTATTAAAACATACTCTTTTGGATGTGAAGTCTCCATTATGGGATTTAATGATGAAAAACGTATATAGTTTAAATGCTTTTCAATTATCTCAAGAGGACTTCAGATTGGAAGTGATGTATTTGAATGACGATACAGGCTTACCTATTCCATTTTTACCTGAGAGCACTGTTAAAGACAAACTTTTAATTCAAGTTCTTGACATGGACTATGTCAATAATAATAATGATCCATTCCCAGATGGTCTTTTTGATTATGTGGAAGGAGTGACAGTATTAAGTCAAAAGGGTCGTGTCATTCTTCCTGTTTTAGAACCATTCGGATCAAGCTTATCGAGTAAATTATCCAACCAGAGTGAAAAAGAAAAATATGTTTTTCAACAGCTCTATGACTCTACGCTCTTTCGTGCACAGGAGCAAACCCAATTGAATAAATTTCTTATTCGTGGAAGGTATAAAAGTGCGGGGGGATCACTAATCCAATTGAATTCTTTCAATATACCTAGAGGTTCAATTTCAGTAACTGCAGGTGGCGCAAAACTCATAGAGAATCAGGATTATACAGTTGATTATTCACTTGGGCAAGTGAGAATTTTAAATGAAAGTATATTGCAATCAGGAATGCCTGTAAAGGTTTCTTTTGAAAATAATACTATGTTTAATTTTCAAGCAAAAACATTTTCTGGACTTGCTGTTGAACATGAGGTTTCAAAAGATTGGACCGTAGGAGGTACTTTTTTAAGATTGGCGGAAAGACCATTGACTCAGAAAGTGAATACTACTGAGATTCCAATAGCTAATAGTATTTGGGGATTTCAGACACAATATCAAAAGAATTTGCCGGGATTGACTCGATTTATGGANAAGCTTCCTTTTATATCTACNAATGCTCCTTCNAAAATTCAGATACAAGCCGANATAGCACAACTTCTCCNAGGNTCTCCAAAGGGAATNAAGATAAATGGNGATGCGACAACNTATTTGGATGATTTTGAGACCAGTCANACAACTATTGANCTCAGNGGTACNACTACTTGGCATTTAGCCTCGACACCNGAGGGGCAAACNAAACTTTTCCCCGAAGCCTCTCTGAGTAATAATTGGGCATATAACTCGAACCGNGCTCGAATNAGCTGGTATATNATTGACCCTTCATTTTTTGCAAACAATAGTCAAACCCCACAAAATATTCGAGGTAANCCATCTATTACNTCTGACCATAGACAGCGTTTGGTTCCGTTAAATGAAGTTTTNCCAAATGTNCCATTGCAACCGGGAATGGCCCGNAATATTGCCATGTTTGATCTCCAATTTGATCCGAATGAGAGAGGGCCTTACAACTTTGATGTAGCTGGATACCCTAACTACAGTCAAGGAATAAATTCGGATGGCTTTTTGATTGATCCAAAATCCAGATGGGGGGGGATAATGCGTCAATTATCAATAAACAACTTTGAGGAGCAAAANATAGAATTCATTCAGTTCTGGATGTTAGACCCATTTTTAGATAANCCTACNGCCATGGGAGGTGATTTGTATTTCCANTTAGGCAATTTNTCTGANGATATCTTGAAGGANGGCAGACAAAGTTTTGAAAATGGACTNTCATCTTCTGGNCAGCTNATCGATCTTGATTCCTCNGTTTGGGGTTANACATCAAGATATCAACCTGTTGTTCAAGCATTTGATAATGATCCGAGTTCAAGGGTTCATCAGGACGTAGGTTTAGATGGCATGGGAGATAATAGAGAGGCGAGGTTAAAAGGAGAGGATTCTCAAACATATCTATCTAAGTTGAGTAATGTTTTTGGAACCAACAGTCAAGCTTACATAAAAGCAATTAAAGACCCTTCAGGAGATAATTTCTCCTACTATCGTGGCCCAGATCAAGATTCAATGAATTCAGATATTTTACAACGTTATCGATATTTTAATAATACGGATGGGAACTCTCAGACAACACTAATTAATGGTCTCCCAGCGACTTATACCAATTTACCGGATAAAGAGGATGTGAATAGGGACGCAACTCTGAATAAATCTGAACAATATTTCCAATATCATATATCTATGAGACCTGAGGATTTAGTAATCGGCAAAAATCATATTGCAGATATTTTTGAAACTCAAACGGATTTATTACCCGATAATACNAGAAGGCCAGTAAGGTGGATTCAATTCAAAATTCCAGTATTTGAAGCCTCTAAGCGCATAGGAGGAGCCTCAGATTTTCGTTCAATTCGGTTTTTGAGAATGATTCTTAAAGGTTGGGAAGAGTCAACAGTTTTAAGAATGGCTCGTTTGGACCTTGTGAGAGGAGAATGGAGGCGCTACCGTTTTTCTTTGGAAGAATCTCGGGAGATGATTCCAATTGATGCATCTGATGAAACCTCTTTTGTTATGAATGCAGTAAATCTCGAGGAAAATGGAGGTCGAAAACCGATTCCTTANGTNCTTCCCCCCGGAATCGAAAGGCAAGTTTTNNTGGGTAACACTTCTTTGGTTCAGCANAACGAACAGTCTNTGAGCATGAGGGTTTGTGGNTTACGGGATGGAGACGCNNGGGCNGCATTNAAAAATACTTCCATCGATATGCGAATGAATAAAAGGTTAAGGNTATTCACTCACGTTGAGGCTGGAANTCAATTTGAACAGTTGAATGATGACGATTTGAAATTATTTATTCGACTTGGGAATGATTANAGTCAAAATTACTATGAGTATGAAATTCCACTTAAGGTTACCCCATGGGGAAGCTCTGATCCAGGAATTGTCTGGCCGGCATCAAACGAGATTGATCTTGCTTTTGAAGAGCTAACAAATTTGAAATTAAGTCGAGATAAAGCTCAAATTTCAAATTCTATAATTTATCAGGAGCAGGAGAGTGATGGAGAGGGAATAATTAAAGTATTAGGAGCGCCGAATTTAGGGAATGTTCGAACCATAATGATAGGGGTACGTAACCCGAAAAAAAGATCTTCAGGTAGCTCAGATGATGGTTTAGACAAGTGCGCTGAAGTTTGGGTTAATGAATTGAGAATGACAGATTTTGACAATCGTGGAGGCGTATCTGCATTAGCGCGGTCAAATACACAGCTTGCTGATATCGGTCAAGTTGCTTTGAGTGGAACATATAGTACAGTGGGTTTTGGATCTTTAGATATGAGTCCCCAAGAAAGAAACAAATTTTCTGCTGCTACTTATGATTTTCAAACGAATCTTGAACTTAGCCGTCTTTTACCATTTAAAACTCGACTTAGGTTACCGCTTTTTATAAATAATGCTCAAGACTGGAAAACGCCAATGTTCAACCCATTAAACCCAGATATTGAAATGATCAAGGCGTTACAAAATTTGAATAGTAAGGATGAACGATCTGAATTACGAGATTTGGTGGCAGATAGAACAGTTCGTAGAGGCTTTAATTTCACTAATGTGAGATTTGACCGATCTATGGGTCAAAATCGTAATTCAAAGGTCTCTAAGGCATCATCACCAGAAAAAGGCAATCAGATGAACAAATTAAGCAAAGGAAACAATAACGTTAATCAAAAAGCTAAGTTTAGAGCTCCAAATCCATTTGATATTTCTAATTGGGCCGCATCTTATTCATTTAATGAGGTACTTAAAAGTGACGCAAACACAATGAGAGACGACCGGGAGGAGCATAAGGCTACTTTGATATATAATTTTCAAACCACACCTTTGAATATTCAGCCATTTAAGAGAATTAAAAATAAAAATTTAGCTCTGATCAAAGATTGGAATTTTAATTTGACGCCCTCGAAAATAAGCGTTCGAGGTGATGTGCTCAGGTCAATTCAAACTATGAAAATGAGAAATGTGGATAATCCATTATTTGATTTACCAGAAATGTTTAGCAAGAATTTTACTATGGATAGAAATTATAATGTTGTTTGGGACTTAAGTAAAGGTTTAAAATTTGATTATACCTCCAGAATGCGGGTTAGAGTAGATGAATTACCTGGATCAAATTCAATTGATTCTGTTAAAACATTTTTAGTTGAAAATTTAAGAAACGGGGGGCGTCCTGTAGAGTATCATCATACGATTAATACGTCATGGAATATTCCTATCAATAAATTACCATTTATGGACTTCACTCAATTTCAATTAAGATACACAGCTGATTATGATTGGAAAGCAAATTCTTTACTCGCCTCTATACAGTCAATTGATAGTCTAGATTTTGGAAATATAATTGAGAATTCAGGAAAATGGAATGGAACAGCAAATCTCAACTTTGCAAATTTTTATAATAAATTCTCTTGGTATAAGAAACTGAAACAAAATGGGGGTGCAAAATCTCGCGGAGCGAGATCAGCTATGGAGCAGAGGTTGACCGGTAATAATNCNANGAGTTCNAATAAAGAGGANAAGAAAAAAGACTCTTTTGGAAAGAAAATTTTGATTGCNNCTGTGGATGCAATAACATTAGTAAAGTCGATTAATATAAGTGGTACTTTAAATACGGGGTTATATCTTCCAGGCTTTAACCCAAGGCCGGTTTTGAGTGGATTCTCTCCTTCGGATGCTATGGCACCTGGATTAGATATGCTTTTTGGTTTACCAATTGATATCGCAAGCAGAGCTGGAGATAACAGCAATTCTTGGTTAATAAAAAACCCAAATCAGCCTAATAGATATCTAAAAACTGAAACAAGAAGTTTAAACGGTAGAGCTCAACTTGAGCCATTCAAAGATTTTCGGATAACGATGACAGCGAATCAGAATTATGGGTCTCAAATGAGCAGTACTTTTCGTTACACAGATGGACTAGGTTTAGATTCTATGTATTCTAAAGGGTTTCATCATTTTAGTCCTCAAAATATCGAAACATTTTCTACCTCTTGGCTTTCATTAAAATCTGCTTTTGATACAAGTAGTGCTCCTGGTTATGGTAGTGCAGCTTTTAATGATTTTTTAAAAAATAGATTAGAATTTTCTCAACAATTATCAGACAGTGCTTTAAATCATATTCCGGGATACATTCAGACTTTTATAGGTGAACCGGATTCTTCGAGATATGGATTTGATGGATATTCAGTTCTTCAGAGCGAAGTTCTACTAAATAGTTTCTTCTCAGCTTATGGTTATCAGGATGCTCAAAGTATGAGTCGAGTTGATTTCAAATCGATTTTCCCAATGCCAAATTGGTCAATTAATTACACGGGTTTAATGCGAATAAAATCATTTCGAAAAGTTTTCACCGCTTTTGCAATGAGCCACAGCTATAAAAATAATTTGACGGTACAGAATATTCAAACGAATATGCTTCGTGCTCAGAACATTCAAAACGATCCCAGCAATCCTTTTCCCAGAAATGCTAATCTAGATATACTTCCAGAAATGCAAATAGGGCAGGTATCAATTTCAGAATCATTTGCCCCATTAATTGGAATTGATGTTAGAACTCGAAAAAATACATCATTTAAATTCGAAGTAGGAAAACAAAGACAAATCGCACTGAGTTTAGCAAACAACCAAATTACGGAGAGTAAGGCGACAGATGTGACTTTCGGATTGGGATACATAATTCGTGATGTTCAATTCACAATTGTTGACGAATCTGGTCAGAGAAATAATATAAAATCTAACCTTGAGTTAAAACTTGATGTTCGGATAAGTGATAATCAAACAGTTATTCGAAGAATTTTAGAGGGTTTCAATCAACCAACAGCAGGCCAAAGAAGAACAACAATAAAGCTTACGGCTGATTACAGATTGAGTCGCCGACTTGCTGCTCAATTTTATTATGACCAAACGATAAGTACGTTTAAAACTTCCATGGCATTCCCAACCAATCAGTGGCAAAGTGGAATAGCTTTGCGACTTAATCTTGGCAACTAATTCTATTATTATATTTGGCAATTAAATTTATTGAAAATGAATATACCTTCAGACTTAAAATATACTAAAGACCACGAATGGGTTCGCCTAGATGGTGAAATTGCAATTATTGGGATAACCGATTTTGCTCAAGGTGAATTAGGAGATATAGTTTTTATTGATATTGATTCTGAAGGTGACACATTAAAAAAAGAAGAGGTTTTTGGATCTGTTGAAGCGGTAAAAACTGTCAGTGACTTATATGTTCCTCTAGATTGTGAAATTATTGAGGTAAATCCACTTTTAGATGAAAACCCGGAGCTGGTTAATGAGGATCCTTATCAAAAGGGTTGGATGGTGAAAGCGAAGATCACGGATCTGAGCTCGGAAAATGATTTATTGACAGCGGATCAATATTCGGAACTTGTTGGAAATTAATTTTAAATGAGATTTAGTGATAGACATTGGCGGATATTCGGATGCCTTTGGACAATCATTGTTATTTATTTCAGTTTTTTGCCAGCCGAGAACCTTCCTGATATACTTTTTACAATTAAGGATCTTATTTTACATTTTATCGCCTATTTTTTGATTGCATTTTTTTTTACCTTGGGAACAAGGTCAATATTAAATCCATGGGTATTACTAATTATTACTTTTTCACTAGGTTTAGGAATAGAAATATTTCAGCCGATTCTGACAATTGGGAGATTTTTTTCATTCTATGATATTCTTTCCAATACTTTTGGTTTAATTTTTGGTTTCATCTTTGCTCGATTTTTAGGGAACCGTATCTTTACATNATAATACTCTCAAAATGAATAACCGAAAAACTTTCAAGGCGGACTTAGAAAACAAAAAAGGTCTTTTTTTACAAATAGGTTTGGTTTTAGCTTTGGCCATTGTCTGGGGTGCTTTTGAATGGAAAACTTATGCGGATGGCCCAAATAGTTTGGGTGATTTAGATGCTTTTATCGATGATGAGGAAGTTGTAATTACTCAGAGGAACACTCCTCCACCTCCCCCTCCTCCGCCGGCTCCCCCAGAAGTCATTACAATTGTTGATGACAAGCTAGAAATTGAAGAATTAGAAATGGAGTCTACAGAAATTGATAACAGCGATGAAATTGAACTTATTGATGAAATTGTTGATGATGATATTTTCAATTTTGTGAATGTAGAGAGCAAGCCGATTTATCCAGGTTGTGAAGATTTTGCTACAGAAGATGAGAGGTTCAATTGTTTCAACATAAAGATTCGACAATTTGTCGGTAGAAAATTTGAATTCCCAGAGATGGCTAAGCAAATGGGAATTCAAGGTAAGAT